>NZ_CP060010.1:1300934-1626167 GCF_017798205.1 Cognatishimia activa
TTGAGCGACTGCCCAAGGCTGGTCAGCAGCTTGACCCGCGGCAAGAGCATCGGCGGACCCTGATCAAACAATTGCCGCATCCGCCGCGCCATCCGCTGGGTGTTAACGATGACCTCAACACGCGCCATAGCCTCGGGGGGGTGGGACTGCATCCGCGCCTTGAGACCCTCGATCAGAGCACGCGGAAAATCGACGCCGGGCGCGACGCCAAAGACGTTCGGCTTGCCTGTGATTTCAAACATCTTGCCCCCTCAAAAGCCCTTCGGCCAACGCGATCCCGTCCGGGTGTCCGACGTCGCACCATCGTCCAGGGTAGTCCAGCCCAAAGAGCCGCTTGTCCTGCGCAATCTGATCCCAGATTTCATTCAGCGAGAATGTTCGATTTGGATGGGCTTTTACGCGGTCTGTTTTAATGATCTGAACGCCACCATAGACGAATTCGCCTTTTCGGGAAATCATGCCATTTTCGTCAATACTGAAGTCCCCAGGAGAGACTCTACCAAGGCAATTTTCGACCCTAATACACACTAAAAGCGCATCCATGCGTTTCGGGTTCCACGACTCTAACAAAAGACGAAACGGATTGGGACCGTCCCAGATACAATCACTGTTACTGGTGAAAACCGGGGATTGTTTCAAAAATGGCAACGCCGCCTTCAAGCCTCCTCCGGTATCCAAAATGTCCGGTTTTTCGATGCTGATTTTGACGTCTTTTTCCGCCAAATGATCGACGATTTGATCGGCCAGATAGTGGGCATTTACAACTGTGATCTCGGGCGAAATGCCGTCAACCAAGTCCAGAGTGTGGTCGATGAGGCCTTTGCCATTTACCTTGATCAAGGGCTTGGGAGTCGAGCGGGTCAGTTCGCCCATGCGTGTTCCAAAACCAGCGGCAAATATCATCACTGAGGTGGGGGTGTCAGGCATTCGGTTCTCAGAAAATTCAGGTGAGTCTCGGCGGGAAATGGAAGTGTCTCATCCACAATCTTCCGTAGGTCATTGAGGTCCGGATGCGCCAAATCGCGCTCCAGATACGCCCAGACTCGCGGAATGAAATCGACATAGCTGGGCCGGTGCAGCAGACGCGACAGACGCGCAAACATACCGATGATGCGCAGGTTGCGAATGGCTCCGAGGGCTGCATAGGTTGTGGTAAACTCATCCTCACTGATCGAGGCGCGTTTTCGAAAGTAGGTGCACATCTCCAGTTCGAAATCAGGAGAAATATCCCGCCGCGCATCTTGCAACAGAGACACCACATCGAAGGCGGGGTGCCCCAGCATTGCATCCTGGAAATCCAACAGACCGGCTCTTGATGTGCCGCTACGCTGGGGAAGCCACATAATGTTCTCTGCGTGAAAGTCTCGTAGCATCAAGCAGCTTGGCTTCGGGAGCAGGTTGTTTGCGAGCGCCTCAACCAAGTCCACAATCGACTGCCCCAAGGCGTCGCGTTCTCCGGTACTGGCGGGCGCGTACCATTGCCATGCTGTGGCGGCGAGCTCTCCGAGATGCGCCGCGTCACAAATGGGTAAGCCTTGCGGCGCTGGATGTGCCTGCAGATGCAACACAGCATCAAGAGCTATCGGATAGCGACTGCCTTGATCGCCGGGCATGTCCGCGAAACGCAGGTCACCAAAGTCCTCCAGGACCAAAAAGCCTGGGGCTTCTGCATAGATTTCTGGAGCAGACAGGTGGATCTTCCGTAAATGGCGGCCGATCTTCAGGAATCGTGCCATTTCATCTGACGGAGCTTGGGATGCATCCATCAAAATGGCCGTGTCCCGGGTCTGCTTGGTCAGACGAAAGTATTTACGCGCGGATGCGTCTTGGGTCAGCGCGGCTATTGCGGCCGAAGCCCAATCGGAGTTCGCAAGAAAGCGCGCACCCTCGGGGTGAAGATCAGAGGTCATCCAGACCTGCGAGTTTTTCGTCCCATTTCGCAGCCTCCCATGTGAAGGTGAGCGCACGTTGGCCGGGATGTTCTGTCATACGCATGGATACCGAAAGGGCCGAGGACGGCGCAAGCTCCGCCAGACGGTCGGGCCATTCGACCAGACATAGCGCATCGCTGAACGCGTCAATCAGGCCCAGTTCGACCACCTCGTCCGGACTGGTCAACCGATAGAGATCCGCGTGCCAGATTTCGAATTGATACACCTCATAGATCTGGACCAGAGTAAAGGTCGGCGACGGAACATCCTCTGGCTCTGGCAAAAGGCTTTGGATCAGTGCGCGTGCAAAATGGGTTTTTCCAGCGCCGATATCACCGGTGAACAGCAGCACGTCGCCCGCACTCAGACGCGGTGCGATGGTTTTTGCCAGCTGGGTGGTGGCATCCGGTTCGGTTAAGTCGAGCGAAAAATTGCGCTGGGTCATAGTGCAAAGATACTACGCCCTGCCTCACCTGCAACCAGCAAGCGCCTAGTTGGTTGTGAGTTTTTTTGCGTCGATTGGGACCGGCACGGTGCCTTCGTGAAATGTCAGAATAGTGTAACCACCCATGATCGGATCCGCTTGAATTCGCAAGATCTTGCCGGACTCCTGATTCAACTCGCGAACCCAGCCATGTCGATCGTGATATAGGCGCAAATAGTTACTGAGGCTCCCGATTATCAGAGTCTCTTTCACCTTATCTTGCCAAATCTTCTCGAAATCGACCCAGGTGAAATTTGCGATGGAGCTGTCAGGGTCGACATGCCACATCTTTTGGAAAGCGGCATTGGTCATCGAGAAACTCCCTCCGGGGGAGACAACGGCGATTGCTGAGGGAAGATTGTTGATGACGGCTTTTGTGATGTCCAATTGCGCACGAAATCGCCTCTCCAGAGACAGTTCGGCGCTGATGTCTTCGAACAGAAACGCCACTGCGCCATTTGGATGCGGGCGTCCAGTAACACGAAAAGTTTCGCCCGATGGCAGTGGCCAGATTTCGCGGTAGCGGTCGTCAGTGGCATCCAGCACCATATGCATGATGCGCTCACGCCAAGATCCATAATTGCGTGGCTCGGGGATCATGCGGTCTTGGCGAAGCTTGTCAAAGAAGGCGTTTAGTGTGGGTTCGCCACTCAGGAAACCTGCGGGCAGGCCAAATTGATCCAAAAGGGCAGGGTTGAACAAGACAAGCCGCCGGTCCCTGTCAAAGATCGCTAGGCCGGTTGAGAGTTGAGCAAATGTCTTTGCCAGCGTCTGAACAAAATTTCGCCGTGCATCATCCGCCTGCACGGCCTTGTCTGCGTTTACCGCAAAGAATGTGCGCGACCCTCCGTTGGCAATCATCGTTATGTCGAAATGGCGCGTGCTGCCGTGATGTTCGGATTCATAAGACACACGAAACGACTCTCCGGATTTGAGATCATCCGGAATTCGGATCTTCATTTTGTCCGCGTGTTCGCCAAGCCGAAAACGATTACCGCATTCTTTAAAAAAGGCAGGGTTCGCCCAAATAACCTTGTTTTGATCCGACATTCTCCAAATCGGAAATGGCGAGTCCATGGATGCGTTGGTCAAAGACTCGAACTCAGATACTGGGACTCGGACGCCAGCCTTGCGTTTGTTTTGCGTAGGCCAATTGTGCAGCGAGAGCTTCGCGTATTTGTTCCATTGTTCAAGCGTTGCCCTGAGTTCTCCGGGTCTTGCGTTGATTGGATAGGTTCGGATTGGATCGTTGTTGTTGCCCAAAGAGACCGGGATCGTCGCGATTCGATTGGCAACCACGCCACGAACATGAGCCCAAGTCACGTCCTTAAGTTCCTGCGTCCCCAAGAGCGCGGTTGCGTCGCGATCGGCGTCAATCAATACGCCGTTCTCAAAGAGAAGCACCAGAGGCGACTCTTCGCGTTGGTATTGCCAACGCCGCGAAGAAGACTGCGATAAGGCGCCTCGAATGCCCACAAGTACGAGGCCAAGCACACAAGCACCTATAAGCCCAAGCTGAATCGCTAGTAAGGCGGAGTCAGAAACCAGCATTTTTCCCTACGGCATCGCAACGCCTAAGGATCAGCAAAAATGGTTAACAAAGTATTAACGCAAAGAAGATGGCGTGGGAGACCAAAGTTGATCTACTGGATCTGCGGGTTCTCGGCGGACAGTGGGCTATCGGCCTGCGCTTCAATTGCCTTACGGGGCCAAGACACCTCGACAATGGCGCCGCTATGTGAGGCGGTCTCATACGTGAGGTTCGCGAAGTGCAGCGTTGCGCCCGTGCGTTCCAGCAAAGTCTTGGCTATAAACAGACCCAATCCCATGCCGTCATAGCCAGGCCTGCGCTTCTTGTCCTTCTCGCTTCGTCCGCGTCGCAACATCGGGCTACCGATCCGGCCAATCACATGATTGGGAAAGCCTGGCCCGTCGTCGATCACACAGACCGAAACAAACTCATTGGTCCAAGTGGCCTCAACCCGCACCGAGGACTTCGAGAAATCCACGGCGTTTTGGATCAGGTTGCGCAGCCCGTGCACGATTTCGGCGCGGCGTTGAACCATGGGTTCCTCGCCGAGGATGTCATCCGAAATGGTTTCATCAATGGTGACGTCTTTGCCGCGGTCACTATGGGGCTCGGCGGCCTCTTCGATAACGGTCAAGAGGGGCAGGCTGCGCATGTGCAGATCGCTTTTGCCGGCCCGCCCCATGGATCGCAGGATATCCCGACAGCGATCTGCTTGCTGACGGATCAATGCCGCGTCTTCCTGCAGTTCTGGATTGTCCGAGAGCTCCTCCATCAATTCGCCGCTGGTCAGTTTGATCGTCGCCAGAGGCGTGCCAAGCTCATGTGCCGCTGCGGCGACCACACCCCCGAGATCCGTCAATTTTTGTTCTCGCGCTAGGGCCATCTGGGTGGCAGCCAGGGCCTCGGCCATTGAAGACATTTCCGAGACAACACGCTGGGAATAGATCGACGAGAACAGCACGGCGATGACGATCCCGGCAAAGCTGCCAATCAGAAAGATCTGCTGTGTTTCCAGAATGACGCCAGATGCCGTGCGCAGTGGGAAATAGAACTGGGTCATCATGGCCACCAAAGCAATGGTGACAGAGGCCAGTATCGCGGTCATCCGCACAGAAAGCGTCGCGGCGGAAATCGTCACAGGCCCAACAACGAGGATCGAGAAGGGGTTGTTCAAGCCTCCGGTCAGAAACAAAAGAAAACACAGTTGCAGTAGGTCAAACAGCAACAATGCCGCGTTTTCGCTTTCCGTCAAAAGTTTGTTTTCGGGAAAGGTGAAATAGCCAAGGATGTTCACCAAAGCCGACACGGCAATGGCCAGAAAGCAAAGTTCGTATTCCAGATCTAGGTGAAAGAACTGCTGGGCCACGATCAGGGCGGTAACCTGACCGATGATAGCGATCCACCGCACCATCGTGATCGTCCGCAAGGAAATCCAATTGCCACGGCGATTGCCAGAGATAAGCTGGACGGGGGTTTCGGGCATGCGGCGTCTCCTTCTTGCGCAACAGGGATAGGCTGTCTGATCCTGATAGGCAAACCATGCGGTGGATTGGCGCGGTGATGCGAATGTGAAGCTCTGCTCTCTTGCCCCATTGTGAGAAGCGGCCTACCTATCGCCGTGACTTTGAAAGGATGTCCCTATGGTTCGTGCAATTGCCGCTGTGTCTACGGTTGCGATCCTCTCTTTATTGGGTGGGGTTTGGTATGTGTCGCAAAACCCTGGCGGAGACGTCTTTGCCCAGTGCCGCGCCTCGCAAGTCGCGGGTGGTGGCGGCGCGATTGGCGGTCCGTTCACTTTGGTGGATGAGGACAACAAAATCGTCACAGATAAGGATGTGATCACTGAGCCGACGTTGGTTTATTTTGGCTATACGTTCTGCCCGGATGCTTGTCCGTTTGATGCGGCCCGCAATGCCGAAGCCGTCGAAATACTTGAGGGTCAGGGGATCTCGACCACGCCGGTTTTTGTTTCGGTGGATCCGGATCGCGACACGCCTGAAGTGTTGAAGGAATGGACGGACTATCTGCATCCGAAAATGCTAGGCCTGACAGGCACTGCCGATCAGCTTAAAGCCGCGACGCGCGCTTATAAGTCCTATTACAAGATCAACGAAAGCGAGGACGAGTTCTATCTCGTGGATCATTCGACTTTCACCTACTTGATGTTGCCCGAGCATGGATTCGTTGAGTTTTTCCGTCGCGACGCGTCTGCGGAACAAACGGCAGATCAGATTGCCTGCTTTGTGAACAACGCATAAGATGAATGTGTTTGACGCAAAGTCGAATAATAGGTATCTAAAATACCGGTTATAGAATTGGAGGCCCAGAGATGGTTGACCAGGCACTTCTCGAGATCGGATCTGACAATAGTCTGTTGTTGGTCGACGACGATGAGGTTTTTCTGAAACGTCTCGCCAAGGCGATGGAAAAGCGCGGGTTCGCTGTTGAAACGGCCGAGTCCGTGGCTGCCGGGCGCGCAATTGCCACCGCACGGCCTCCGGCCTATGCGGTTGTGGATCTGCGTCTGGATGATGGCAACGGTTTGGATGTCGTCGAAGTCTTGCAGGACAAGCGCGAAGACTGTCGGGTTGTGATCCTAACGGGCTATGGTGCGATTGCCACGGCAGTTGCGGCTGTAAAGGCAGGCGCCACGGATTATCTGGCGAAACCGGCGGATGCTCAGGACATCGTGAATGCTCTGTTGTCTGAACGTGGCGAGCTGCCGCCGCCGCCGGAAAACCCGATGAGCGCGGACCGTGTGCGTTGGGAGCATATCCAGCGGATCTATGAGCTCTGCGATCGCAATGTGTCCGAAACGGCGCGCCGTCTGAATATGCACCGCCGTACGCTTCAGCGCATTCTGGCGAAACGCAGCCCACGCTAAAGCGCCCTTTTCGGGCGCTGCCTGCGGCGCGAGTATTTTTGGCAAGATGAAAGCGCGTTAGTCCTTGAGGTCGTAGCGTTTGTGGGTTTTGCCTACGGTCTGGCCGCTTGGCAATGTCACGTTTTCTTCGTATCGATATGTCCGGAACCCGCGGCTTTGATAGTAGGTGAGCCCGCTTTCATTGTCGGACCGGATGTTGGCGTTGATCCAGTCAAACCCCAGATCCAACGCGGCCAATTTGGTGGCCTCAAAAAGCTGCGAGCCGATCCCAAGCCCGGTTTGGCCGATCTTAACGAAGGTGCCGATTTCACAGGCCTCAGGGGGCAAATCCGGCCAGGGGCCGATCCATTGAAAGCCCTGCACCTGGTCCTGCTCATCTACCGCGACATGCCAGGCTGTGCGTCCGGCGTCGCCAAATAGCCAGCCCTCCATCTCGTCTTTCGTCACTTCCTTGGTCAGAGCGGTTGTGCCTCCGACGTTTATGATCTCGTTCAGCAAACGGGTTGCGGACCGGACGTCCAGTGCGCTTCCGTGGCGAATTCGAATGGTCATGAGAGATCGTAGCGTTTGAGGGTTTTGTCGACCACTTGGCCATTTGCCAGTTCGATACCGATCTGGCGATCATAGTCCTTGAAGCCTTTTGCTGTGTAATAAGCCAAGCCACTGTCATTGTCCGAGCGGATATTGGCGTTGATCCAACTGTAGCCAAGCGAGATGGCTGCGGCTTTGGTTGCGGCAAAAAGCTTGGTACCGATGCCCAGCCCTGTCCGGCCTGTTTTGGCGAAAGTTGCGATTTCGCAGGCCTCCGGCGGTAGGTAGGTGGCTGTGGTGACCCATTGAAACCCAACGCAGTCGCCGGAGTCATCGATGGCGACGTGCCAAGCTGAGGCGTCGGTGGCTTCGAACATGCGGCCTACCAAATAGTCCGGCGTCACGGGGTCGGTGTAGGCCGTGGTGCCACCGATCTGGATGATTTCGTTGAGCACCTCGGCCATTCCCTGTGCATCCTGTGCGTGCGCTGGGCGAATTGTGATGCTCATAGCGACCTCATCAGCGTGTCATGACGTTCTGTGAAAGCGCGCCGGACCTGAACCGGAGGGCGCAGATCGATTGTCAGGCCTTCTATGATCTCGGGTTTGGGCTGTCCGAAGAGCTTGGCGGCCTCAGCTTCGGTGAAACCCGCAATTTGAACCGCCTCCATATAGGCCGAGACCTTATCGGCACGTTTGATTTGCGCCTTCACGGTCTTGGGAATCACCGCAGGCAGTCCAAAGCGAATATGGATCGCTGCCGTTAATCTTTCGTCCAACGCCCCATAGCCGGGTCCGACCGCGGCTTTGACCGGAGAGATCATATCGCCGATGACATATTCAGGGGCGTCGTGCAGAAGGGCGGCCAAGCGCCATTTGGTCGGGGCTTTGGGGTTCATTCGCGCATAGAGCTCTTCGACAAGCAGCGAATGTTCCGCCACCGAATAGGCGTAGTCGCCCAGAGTCTGCCCATTCCAGCGCGCCACAAAGGCGAGGCCGTGGGCGATGTCTTCGATTTCGATGTCCACCGGAGTCGGGTCCAAGAGGTCAAGCCTCCGACCAGACAGCATCCTTTGCCATGCGCGCGCCATGTGATGTCCTGTATTTTTGACGGAGTGTCCCCTAGCTGGGCGGGGATCGCAATGGATTCTTGGCAACGACACGCAAAAAACAATCCCTGTGCCTTGCAGGGAATTTGTCTAGCTACAGCGATTGTCGCAGCGGGGGAGCGCGACAATTACAACATATAGTGTCATAAATTGGTTACAAACTCAACTTTCGCGCTTGAGTTTTTACAAAATAGCGCTGACACTCAATACGTTCGACTAGGTCTGTCGCCGAAATCTCCGCCTGTTGCGGGTGCATGTGCGATACAGTTGGATCAATATCTAGTGCGAGGGGGACGCGCGTTCCTCCCGCGTGTCCTCCTGCCAGAAACCATTCAGAGAGCAGGAGTTACTATGTTCAAACGACTGACAATCTCGGGACTGCTTTTCGGTCTTTTGGCTGTGGCGCAGCCGTCGCTGGCGCGTGAAAATTGTGGCGTGCGCGAAACCGTGGTCGCCAAATTGCAAAACAGCTATTCAGAAAGCCTCGTGGCGGGCGGGCTTCAGGGCAACAAGAATGTGCAGACCATGGTCGAGGTCTGGGCGTCGGAGAAAACCGGCACCTTCACCATGCTTTTGACCAGCCCTGAAGGCGTATCCTGTGTGGTCGCCGTGGGTACGAATTTCTTTACCAAAGAGCCCATGGAGTTGGCAGAAGGCCTCAAAGGCTAGACTGGGCGGGACCACGACCTACTTGACCATTGTCGCAAGCGCTCTTGAGTGTTATGCGAACGCGAAATTCGTATTGGTCAGGAGAGCGGGCACATGCCGACAGACTATATTGTTAAAGACATCGCGTTGGCTGGTTTTGGCCGCAAGGAACTCGATATTGCTGAAACCGAGATGCCGGGCCTGATGGCGCTGCGCAAGGAATATGGCGAGGAAAAGCCGCTGAAAGGCGCGCGCATCGTTGGATCTCTGCATATGACGATCCAGACGGCTTGCCTGATCGAGACGCTGGTCGCATTGGGCGCGGATGTGCGTTGGGCGTCCTGTAACATCTTCTCGACCCAAGACCACGCGGCGGCGGCGATTGCGGATGCGGGTATTCCTGTCTTTGCGATCAAGGGTCAGTCTCTGGAAGAGCATTGGGACTATCTGGATAAATCCTTCCTGTTTGAAGACGGCCCGAACATGATCCTCGACGATGGCGGCGATGCGACGCTTTACGTTCTGCTAGGCGCTCGTGCCGAGGCGGGCGAAGACATCATCCCAGTGCCTCAGTCCGAAGAAGAAGAGGTCATCAAAGCGCAGATCGCGAAGCGGATGGCGGCCTCCCCTGGTTGGTTCACCAAGACTCGCGACCAGATCATGGGCGTGTCTGAGGAAACCACCACTGGCGTGCATCGCCTGTATGAGCTGCAGAAAAACGGCCAGCTGCCCTTCCCTGCGATCAACGTGAATGATTCGGTCACCAAGTCCAAGTTCGACAACAAATACGGCTGTAAAGAGAGCCTCGTTGACGGTATCCGCCGCGCGACCGACACGATGATGGCGGGTAAAGTGGCGGTTGTTTGCGGCTATGGCGACGTGGGCAAAGGCTCTGCTGCGTCTCTGGCGGGTGCAGGTGCGCGGGTGAAAGTGACCGAAGCCGATCCGATCTGCGCGCTGCAAGCCGCGATGGACGGGTTCGAAGTGACCCTGCTGGAAGACGAAGTCGCCACTGCGGACGTCTTCATCACCACCACCGGCAACAAAGACATCATCCGCATCGAGCATATGCGCGCGATGAAGGATATGGCGATCGTTGGCAACATCGGCCACTTTGACAATGAGATCCAGGTTGCGGCTCTGAAGAACCACAAGTGGACCAATATCAAAGAGCAAGTGGACATGATCGAGATGCCATCCGGCAATCGCATCATCCTCTTGTCGGAAGGTCGCCTTCTGAACCTTGGCAACGCAACAGGCCACCCATCCTTCGTGATGTCAGCCTCCTTCACCAACCAGGTTCTGGCGCAGATCGAGCTGTTCCTGCGTGGCGATCAGTACAAGAACGAAGTCTATATCCTGCCGAAGCATCTGGACGAGAAAGTGGCTGCGCTGCACCTTGATCGCGTGGGCGCGAAGCTGACCAAGCTGACCAAGGAGCAAGCGTCCTATATTGGCGTGACGCCAGAAGGTCCGTTTAAGCCTGAGCATTATCGCTATTAAGCTCAGATGCCATCGAAAGAAAAAGGCCCGGCTTTGTCTGGGCTTTTTTTGTGAATCATATTGTAGTGTTTTTGATTCTCGAGCGGATTTGACGATAATATGTGAATCTCAAACGGGCTTGTGAGTCATTTTTTTGTATTTTTGATTTTCAAATGTGTTTGTGAATACTACAGTATAAGCAAGCAGGCTTTTACATCAAAAAAAACGAAATCTAATCGACAAATCTAGATACAGTATGCGCCTTCCTATTGATCGCTATAACTTCGATGACAACGTAACTTACCATTACGGTGAGTTTCCACCTACCTCATTGGACTACGAGAAATTGTTTGTGCCGATGGGGAATGCCTGTGCCGCTTTGGCTCGGTACGATCAGACATTGCAGGCGCTTCCAAACAGCGACTTTCTTGTGACACCCCTTCGTGGTCAGGAAGCTGTAGTATCGTCTCGAATGGAAGGAACGATTTCCACGATTGACGAAGTCCTTCGATATGAGGCGGACACAAATGACGACGAAGCGCCGTCAAATGTACGATTGGAAACCCTAGAGGTCGTTCTTTATGCGGCCGCCCTAAAGCGCGCTCAACAGAGTCTCTCGTCAGGATATCCCATCAGCGAGCATCTTATCCGCTCCGCACACAATACCCTTTTGGGCCTCGGTAGGGGCGCGCAAAAGAAACCAGGAGAATACAAGACCGAACAAAATTACATTGGCGATGACGTATCCCGTCAGATCTCTTTTACACCTATTTCGCCTGAGCAGCTTGAGCCTGCCATGGCATCATTGATGGAATTTACGAACTCAGGTCAATTTCCGCCTTTGCTAAACATCGCGCTTTCTCATGTAGAATTTGAGGCTCTACACCCCTTCAATGATGGTAATGGGCGGATTGGGCGGATGTTGATTACGCTGGCACTTTGGAAAAAGGGTCTTATTTCCGAGCCTCACTTTTACATCAGCGCGTTTTTTGAGGAAAATAAGGCTGAGTATATTGAAAGGATGCGCCAAGTTTCAGCCTCTGGCGACTGGACGGGATGGTGTGGATTCTTTCTAGAGGCCGTCGCGAGCCAAGCAGAACAAAACCTTAAGACCGCCTTGGCAATAACAACCCTTTATGAAGATATGAAAGATGTTTTCCGAGAGGCGTTAAACTCGCAATGGACTTTGCAAGCTCAAGATTTCATCTTCAAAAACCCGATCTTCCGGAACGCCCGCTTTACAGGGCGAAGCGGTATACCTAAACCAACGGCGATAAGACTTTCACGCGCCTTGGTAGAAGAGGGCCTGTTGTTGGAACTCGAACCCGCCGCGGGAAACCGCTCGGCATTATTTGAATTTGAGCCACTCATGCGGATTATTCGAACTTAAGACCTATTTGAGACGCAAAAAAGCTCCGACACAAACCCCTCGCGGAGCACCTCTGGATCGTAAGCCTTACGCCCAAAGACCTCGCGCACCATGGGTTCGAAATGCGAAAGCGGCTTCATCGGATACTCGGGATCAAAAGATGACTGATCCCACCGCTCGCAAAAGGCCGCGCAGCTGTCAAAGCACGGGTGATCCTTAAACTGATCCCGCGCGTTTTCGTCCCAGCCATAGTGTTTGCCATAATAGAGCATCTGGAAAATCCCATGATGCTCGACCACCCAAGACACATCCCAGCGCACAAATGGACGGATCACCTCGGCGGAGAAGCGATCATGGTTCTGCGGTGCAAGCCCATCGCCGATGTCATGCAACAAAGCCCCAACAATCCAGTCGATATCAGCGCCATCCGCTTCTGCGCGAGTGGCCGATTGCAATCCATGTTGGAGCCGATTGATGCGATACCCTTCAAGCGAGGCCTCTCCATGGCGGCGCATTTCGTCAAGCACGCGATCAGCGGTCATACCCAGATAGGGTTTCTCCAGCTCGGCCAGCAGAAGATAGTCTTCCTTGGTGCCATCCTTCATCTGGGTGAAGCTGACCAGTTTTTCTTCGCTCATGACGCACCTTCCGCCTGATACATGCCCACATTACCCTCGGCCCCTGCGGCCAAGGTGGTGGATTGATGATTGAGAACCTCACGATAGAGCGCGAGGTCTTCGGGATCAAACAGGCGATTGGGGCCTGCGATATGGATCCAGCCGTTCTCGGCGTCTTTGCCGCGCACAAGCATCGCGTAATCGCGTCCTTGCGCCGATTGCCGTACGCCCGGGGTGACATAACGGATCGCCAAACCGATCCGGCGGTCATCGGAGTTATTCGGCGAGGAGGCATGGAATGTCCGCCCATGATGAAACGACATCTGCCCGGGTTTCAGGGGCCCGTGCTCGGCTTTCGTCTCGTCAATCCCCGCGATTTCTTGGCCACGCGACAGGAGGTTGTCCTCATCAAAGGTGTCCTCATGCGCTACGATCTTGTTTTTGTGACTGCCGGGGATGAACCGCATGCAGCCCGCCTCGACGCTTACGTCAGAAAGCGCGATCCAAGCCGTCAGCTCTTCGTCTGTTTCGCCCATGCCCCAATAGGTGATGTCCTGATGCCAACTGACGACGGACTTCGTGCCCGGCTCTTTGATGAAGAGTTCAACTGACCAGACCAAAAGGTCCGGCCCAAGGATCGAGGCAACTTGATCAAGGATCTGAGGCGTACGCGACACCTGTGCCAGCAAAGGGATGACCAGATGACCGTTCACGCGAAAGAACTGTCCCAGATCAAAGCCGTCAGCACCAGCGGCATACATCTGTTCCAAAGTCTCAACCTGCTGGCGCAACCCCGCCGCGTCCTCAGAGGAAAACGCGGTCAGACCGGCCACATAGCCTTTGTCCTGATACTGTTGCGCCTGTTCCCGTGTTAATGATCCCTGCATGGCATCTCTCCCCTATGCCGTTACAGGGGAAGCATGCGACCCAAGGTCATCGCGCGTCCACACCGAAAACGTCACGCATCTGGTCGCTTTTCGCATGAATTTGCGGGGAATAGCGGGAAGTTTTCCCTTTGTGGGTTTGGTCAATACGGCTAGGCTCACTCCCAAGCACCACTCGGCGCTGTCTTTAATGTTGTTTGCTTTTTTGCAGGTGGGAGAAAGAAAATGGGAAAACGCGACGATTTGATCGCTCAATACGCGGATGATCTGCGCAACAAATGCGGTATGGAGCCAGATATGGACCTGCTGGAAAAGGTCACTTTGGGCTGCGGTCCAGCGATCTATAACGCGGATGCTTCGACGGTTGCCGCCACTCAGGAGAGCGAGCTGGAAACCGTAAAGAACAACTTCCTGATCAAGAAACTGGGCCTTGCGGACGGCCCGCAGCTGATGGATGCGATCAATTCCGTGATGGACACTTACGGTCGCTCCGAGCGCAACAAGTACCGCGCCGTGGTCTATTACATGCTGACCAAACATTTCGGCAAAGAGTCCATTTACGGCTAAGTCCGAGGCCCGCGGAAACGCGGGCTTTCCCACACCAGAGTTTAATCAAATTTCACTTTATTTATAATGTCTTGGAATTTGATTTTCCGCGCCACACTCGCTAGATCTCTGGGGAAACCATGATGCATTTACATGCTTTGGTGTGTGGGGTTTCGGGGGAACGGGGACGCGCTGTGAACAGGCGCGTCCCCGTTCACATTTTCAGATCAGCGTCAGAACCAAGCCGATGATCGCGCTGCCGCCGGTCGCATAGATACCGTCCAGCAGGATCAGCGCGCGCGGCCGGCCGGCAAAAGTGTAGTTGGTCGCCAACCACGGCACCGCCAGAAACAGGCCCGCACCTAGCCCTGCGATCAGGCCTTTTCCCGGTTCGGTGATGCCCGACAACGCAAACATATGCCGCATCATGCCTGCCACGATGATCAGGCAAATGATCGACACGATATAGGGCATAGGGTTTTTCGAATTGGCAGGCCGCCCGTCCTCACCGACCTCAACCCCGGAAGCGGCCATCCAGGGTTTGGCCATCGCCATATACCAGACCGCACCGAACACATAAGCGGCAACAGCCGCCGCAATCACACTCACAAAACCCATTCGTCCCTCCATGAATTGGGGTTTAAGCGAGGGAACTATGCGAGAATTTTCGGGGTCTGGCTAGGTTTCAACGCCCGCTATGTCGCAGATCACCTGCCACTCGTCCTCGGTCACGGGCTGCACGGACAGCCGAGAGTTCTTGACCAGAACCATCTCGGCCAGCCGCGGATCGGCCTTGATCATATCCAGTGACACTGGCGTTTTCACAGGCACCACGGCCTTGATATCCACGCACTCCCAGCGGTGGTCGTCGGTGGTACTGTCCGGATGGGCCTCGGCGCAGACTTCGACCACGCCGACCACGGATTTCTCCTTTTGTGAATGATAGAAAAACCCGCGATCGCCCAGTTTCATCTCGCGCATGAAATTGCGCGCCTGGTAGTTGCGTACGCCGTCCCATTCCTCGCCTGCGTCGCCTTTGGCAACCTGATCGTCCCAGCTCCAGGTCGAGGGTTCGGATTTGAACAGCCAGTAGCGCATCAGCCGATCACCTTGTTCCACGCAGTGATTTCGACCGATTGAAAGAGATCAGCTGCCTTATAAGGATCCTGCGCGGCCCAGGCCTCGGCGGCGGCCATATCGGGTAGGTCCAGAATGATCAGCGATCCGCACATCTCACCGTTATCGTCCAGAAACGGGCCTGCCATTTCGACTGCATCGGAGGATTTCAGATAGGCCACATGAGCGTCGCGATTGGCTTTGCGGACCTCAAGTGCACCGGGTTTGTCTTTCGCAATCAGGGCAAAACGCATGGGTTATTCCTCTTTCGGGGGGCGGGCCAGAAGTTGCTCCATAGCCTCGCTTAGGTTGAGTTTCTGGTCAAGCAATCCGACGATCGCTTGGGTGATGGGCATGTCGAGGCCAAGTCCTGTTGCGCGCGTCAGTGTTGCGCGTGCGGTGGCGGCGCCTTCGACGGTGATATTCGGGTCAAAGGGTTCGCCCCGCCCAAGCGCGAGGCCAAATTGATAGTTGCGCGATTGCGTCGAGCTGCAAGTGAGCGACAGGTCTCCGAAACCCGAAAGTCCCGAAAGCGTGGCCCGATCCGCGCCCAGCGCATGGGCCATGCGTTTCATTTCCGCAAATCCGCGCGTCATAAGCGCTGCGCGGGCGCTTTCGCCGAGGCCTGCGCCAATGGCCGCCCCACACGCAATCGCAATCACGTTCTTAAGCGCGCCGCCGAGTTCGGCTCCGATGACATCCGTAGTGCGATAGATCCGCAGGTTGGGCGCTTTGAGCCTGTCTTGGAGGGCTTGGCCCTTTGCGTCATCTGCGCAGGCCAAAGTCAGGGCTGTTGGCAGACCAATGGCGATGTCTTGGGCAAAGCTCGGGCCCGTCAGGATCGCGCCGGTTGCGTCGGGGTATATGTCTTGGATGATGGACACAGGGCCTTTGCCGGTTGAAAGCTCGATGCCCTTACAGCAGGCGACCAGCGTTTTGCCGTTGAGTTGCGGGAAACTTGCAAGAACAGAGCGGAGCGTCTGAAGTGGAACGGCCAGCAAAACCACGTCGGGCAGATCTTGGGGTAGGTCCGGCGTCAACGTCACGAGGTCGCTGAAACGCACGTCTTTCAGGCGGGCACTTTGTCGAGTCCTGTCTTGCGCCGCGATGGAGTCTGCATCCCGTCCCCAAAGCGTCACCTCTGTGCCTCCGAGGGCGAAACTCTGCGCCAAAGACGTGCCGAAAGCGCCCGCGCCAAGGACCAAAATGCTCATGCTTTGGCTCCTTTCTTGCCGCCACCCAAAAGGGCAGGGGCTTTCTTGTCCAGTGGCCAGCGAGGGCGCGCAACAAGGGACATATCGTCCTGATGCCCTGCCTTGAAACGCGCGAGGCCCGCATAGGCAATCATCGCGGCGTTGTCGGTGCACAGCGCGAGAGGCGGGGCGGTGAAATCCACCGCGTGATCTGCACAAACAGTCTCTAATGCACCGCGAATGGTCTGGTTTGCGGCGACGCCACCTGCGACGGCAAGGATCGGCGTTTCGGGATTTTCCGCGAGATATGTTTCCAAAGCGCGTGCGGTTTTCTTGGCTAGTACATCCGCCACTGCCGCCTGAAATGACGCGCAAAGGTCCGCGCGGTCTTGGCGCGTTAGCCCGCCTTTCTCTGCGACGATTGCATCGCGCGCGCGCAACAGAGCAGTCTTGAGACCAGAGAATGACAGATCACAACCCGGACGATCCAGCAGTGGCCTTGGGAACGCAAAGCGCTTGGGGTTACCCGACTTGGCTTCAGCTTCGACGCTGGGGCCGCCGGGTTGCGGCAGGCCCAAAAGCCGCGCGGTTTTGTCAAAGGCTTCTCCGGGGGCATCGTCAATGGTGCCGCCCAGACGCGTGAATTCTTCAGGTCCGTGTGCAATCAGAAATTGGCAATGCCCTCCGCTGACCAATAGCATCAGATAGGGAAAGGCGATTTGATCCGTCAAACGTGGCGTCAGCGCATGGCCCGCAAGGTGGTTCACGCCAACCAAAGGAATACCCAGACCCGCCGAAAGCCCCTTGGCACACATCACGCCAGAGATCACACCACCGATCAAGCCCGGCCCGGCGGTGACAGCGATGGCGTCAACGTCTGAAAATCCTATTCCCGCCTGAGACAAAGCCTCTTCGACCGCCAAATCCAGCTTTTCGGCATGGGCCCGCGCCGCGATTTCCGGAACGACACCCCCGAAAGCAGCGTGTAACTCGGTCTGGCCGTAAACCACATTGGACAGGATTTCCGGCGCGGCCTCGCCTGCTTGGCGCACCACAGCCGCCGATGTGTCATCGCAGCTGCTTTCGATACCGAGAAGGGTGAGAGTGTCCGTCATGGTCTGCCATTGCGCCGTTTGATATAGGCAGCTAACACTCTAGGCCCGCGCAAACAATGGGTGAGACAATGTCCGCCGTGAAACCCGTGATCATCCTGACCCGCCCCGCAGCGCAAAATGCGCGGTTCGCGCAGGCTGTTGCGGCGAGCGGTATCGAGGCGAGGATCATAGAGGCTCCGGTGACGCGGATTGTTCCAGAGCCGCGAACCTCCAACTTAGAGCCAGCGGCGACCGCGATCTTTACCTCGTCTTATGGGGTGGAACACGCGCCCGGCGGAACCGGTATCGCATGGTGCGTCGGCGACAGGACAGCAGAAGTTGCCGCAACGAAAGGCTGGCAAGCGCGGTCGGCAGGCGGAGACGCAGATGCGCTCTTCAAGCGGATTTGCGCCGATCTCGCAGGCGTTGAGGCGCAGGACACGCTCGTGCATTACTGCGGAAAAGAGACGCGTGGTGATCTGAGTGAACGGCTCTCTAATGTTGGAATTTCCACCCAACGATCTGTGGTTTATCGGCAGGAGAAACAGGCGCTGTCTGAGGACGTACACCAAGTCATATTAGGCTCTAATAAGGCCATATTTCCTGTTTTCTCCCCAAACTCGGCTCAAAGGCTTGTCCAGCAGTTGCCCGCGGGCACGAAAGTGGATTTTGTCGCAATTAGTCAAGCAACGGCACAGACGCTCCCTACAGAGATGGTCCGTAATGTAGCGGTTGCGAAAACCCCCGATGCTCAGTCTTTAATCGAAGCGCTGCGTCTCATGGTTTAGGGGGAAAAAGCTGCGGAGTGACGCATTGTAGCACTGAGGGTGCTAAATTAGATTGATAGTAACGATTTGAAGAATACGGATTCGAAAGGGAAGATCGTGGCGAAAGCGAAAAAGAGCGATGCGTCGGACGATCAGGACAAAACGCCCTCAACTGACGTGAAAGATGACGTTGTCGAGGCCGAAGTGCTTGAGGAAATTCCAGCAGAGGTGGAAGAAGCCGCCGCCGATGTGGAAGACATGTCGGATGAGGTAGAGAATGCCGCTCCGGAAGGTGATGCAGCAGAGGGAGTAGAGGCCTCTGATGAGGACACCGAAGAAGAGGCCCCTGCCGAAGATGTTCATCCCGAACCAGAAGCCAACGACCCAGAACCCGAACCCGCGCCTCAGCCCACGCCGGAACCCGCGCGTTCTAATAGTGGCTTTGTGCCCCTTCTGATCGGCGGTATCCTTGCCGGAGGCATTGGCTTTGGGGCTGCCCAAGTATTGGGACCTCTGCAATCAGGCCCGGACGAGGCGACTTTGGCGTTGCAGTCTCAGGTGCAAGAGCAGATGGCATCCATCGAAGCCCTACAAGCCCTGGTCGAGACATCGCAAGGCGCGGCGGATAAGTCCAAACAAGCGGCGTCGACGTTGCAAGGCTCCGTTGACGGGCTGACCTCGTCTTTGGCGGCCATCAACGGCCAGTTTGACGACATAGCAAATGCGCTTGCCGGATTGGATGCGCGGATCATCGAGCTGGAAAAACGTCCGCTGACCCAAGGATTACCGTCCTCGGCGATAGAAGCATACGAGCGCGAGCTTGAAGAGCTGAAGGCCTCGGTCGCGTCACAACGTGCCGAAGCACAGGCCATGGAAGAAAACGCCAAGATGACGGCGCAACAGGCCTTGGCCCGTGCAGCACTCACGCGAGTTTTGTCAGCGCTTGACGCAGGGCATTCATTCCGTGCGCCCCTCACGGATTTGGCGACGGCAACCGGTTCGCCAGCTCCTGCCGTCCTTGAAAACCTTGCCGACACCGGCGCCCCAAGTCTTGCGTCCTTGCAAAGCAGCTTTCCGGATGCCGCTCGCGCAGCCCTTGCCGCCGCGCGCCGTACTGAAGGCCAATCGGGCAACCGCCTTTTATCCTTCATGCAATCCCAGCTCGGCGCGCGTTCTGTAACGCCTCAAGAGGGGGACGATGCGGATGCTGTCCTCAGTCGCGCCGAGGGCGCTTTGACATCGGGCAATCTGACGGATGCCTTGGCGGAATTGGCAGCCCTGTCTGCGGAAGCTCAAGCCGAAATGGCAGAATGGATTGCCAGCGCACAGACCCGCCAAGAGGCCCTCGCCGCCGGCGAAGCTCTCTCTCAAGCACTCAACACGAATTAAAGGTCGCTCATGCTCTGGTCTCTTACCAAAATCCTTCTTTTCGTGGCGGCGATCGCAGGCCTGACACTTGGTGCGGGCTATTTGATGGAAAGCGACGGGGGCGTGATGCTGACCGTTGCGGGCGTGGAATATACGCTCAGCCCGTTGATGTCGGTGATCGCGCTTTGTGTGTTGCTTGTGGTCCTGTGGGTTTTTCTCAAGCTTATGTCGCTGTTGGTTGCGACGCTTAAATTCATCAACGGCGATGAAACCGCCCTCAGCCGCTATTTCGACCGCAGTCGCGAACGTCGAGGCTTCCAGGCTCTGACAGAAGGCATGATGGCCCTGGCCTCAGGCGAAGGCCGGGCCGCTATGGACAAGGCGCGCAAGGCAGAACGGCTGTTGCGGCGGCCAGAGCTCACCAACCTGATCACAGCTCAGGCCGCTGAAATCACAGGCGACAAACGTAAGGCCGAAGAGGTCTATAAACGGCTTTTGCAGGATGATCAGACCCGATTTGTGGGTGTGCGGGGCCTGATGAAGCAAAAGCTTGAGGACGGCAAAACTGAAACCGCGCTCAAGCTGGCCGAAACCGCGTTTGCTCTGAAGCCGCGCCATGTGGAAACCTCTGACATTTTACTCAAGTTGCAGGCGGACAGCGAAGACTGGAAGGGCGCGCGGAATACGCTGAACGCCAAACTCAAACACGGCACGTTGCCCCGCGACGTACACCGTCGTCGTGATGCGGTTCTGGCCTTGTCCGAAGCCAAGGCGCTTTTGTCAGAGGACGCGTCGATTTCCGAGCGTGAGGACTTTATCGAGGCCAACCGCCTGTCGCCGGATCTGATCCCGGCCGCGGCAATGGCCGCGCGCAGCTATATCGCCAAGGGCAAGCCTCGGTTCGCGATGCGGATCCTGAAAAAAGCTTGGGAAGCACATCCTCATCCTGATCTGGCCGCAGCCTACGCCGAAATTGAACCGAACGAGACGCCTCAAGAGCGGATCAAGCGGTTTGGAGTTCTGGTCAAACCGACTTTGGACCATCCGGAAACCAAGATGCTGATGGCCGAACTGCAAATCGCCGCCGAGGATTTTCCAGCGGCACGCAAAGCGCTGGGCGACTTGTGGGAAACCGACCCCACCGCAAGGTCTCTGACCATCCTTGCAGCGATTGAAAAAGGGGAAGGTGCTGCGGACGACATCGTCAAAGGCTGGCTCGCCCGCGCAGTCAACGCGCCACGCGGGCCGCAATGGGTTTGCGACAAGTGTCACAATATTCACGGCGAATGGGTACCGGTCTGTGGCAATTGCGGTGCGCTGGATAGCCTAAGCTGGACTGCGCCGTCGTCCGACGACACAGGAGGACCTGTTTCCGTAGATATGCTTCCTATGATCGTCGGTGCTCCTGAACCGATGACGGGCGAAATTGTGCTTTCCGATTCCGTTGGGAGCGGCGATACAGAAGAAGAAATTGACGAAGAGACGGTCGCCAACGAGCCGACAAAATAGGCCTTTTCCATCCTGGGTCGGGGTGTTAAACCCCGGCCTCAGGCGCCGCTGTAGCTCAGCTGGTAGAGCACGTCATTCGTAATGATGGGGTCGTAGGTTCGAGTCCTATCAGCGGCACCATCAAAATCTGACAACACTGAATAAAATGTAAGGCGCTTTGGTTTTATCCGCCTTATTGTTCACTTACGCGTAGGCGAACAGTGCGCGATTGGTGGCGGTTTAAGACGGGGTGCGCCCGGGAACCGTGTAGACTGTCTCGACCTAGATCAGAAATGCGGAAGTATATTTTTGGTATCTAATTGAGGTCAGCATATTCTAGGGTGAGTCTCAGGGGTTTTTCACAGTTTAGACAAAGTAATTTTATGTTCTAAAACAATTGGTTATCTTTCAAGTGTCTACATCGACTGTTTGCATAAAACTAAGCCAAAGACTCTACTTTGTTCCCTAAGTAGCGACCTGCACCGTTGTGTTTTCGGTCACGTTGAATCTCGGCGAGCGCGGGCGGACAGGACACGCACCTGTAGCTTTGTCCGCTCATTTCGGGTGGCGGGAGCTGTTCCCTCGTGTTGAGACCGCAGTTTAGTCGCCGAAGTACGAAGAAGTGAGGCACACGCTCTTAGATCTGAGCGGTATCTTCTGCGATAGCAATACAGGGTTTTTCAAAGGGGCGGAAAGCGGATTTTCGCAGTGCGTGCGAAACTAACCGCCGATGACGCAAGTCTTTCTCATTTGTGGCGACTAGGTTCACAAAAATTCAGAAAACACGACGGAATGCTTACAGCCGGTTTGCGACTGAGAAAAATTTAGTTTGATTGTTCCGCCAATATTTAGAATGAAACGCACAAAGCCAAATAAAACGAGAGGTGACCAGTTCTTCCTGACCGATTGCTTGGGTTGGGGCTGTTAGAAAAGGCAGTGAAATCCCGGTTTGCCAAATTGTTATTTCTGTCCACGAAGGCTTGTAGCGTCACCCTGGTTCGGCATTGTTGAACCTCTTCACAGTCGCAAAAATTTTGCAGCTACGTAACTCCGGACAGTACATTGGGTCCCCTTCGATCAGTCGCACGATTTCGTCGCGATCTGTCGCGCGTACGATCCAGATCCCGCCTGTCGGATCAGAATCTTCGGCCTCCGCCAAGGAACCGCCATCCAGGAAAATCTCGGGCCGAAATGTCAGTTATGCGACGTGCTTTTCAAAGTGCGTCTTGCGCCATTCAAGCATTTCTGGCGCATCAGTGAATATCACGCCTCAAACGTTCGTCGGCTTTCCTATATATCAAACGTCATAAGGTCTTCGGCAATCGTCGCCTGTGCGCCGAATGCGAGACTTGCGTTTTGTTGCGCTTTTTCGAGCCGCGTTGGTTCGTCCATGTATTTCCTGAAATGCGTGATAACTAAGGCCTTGGCCCCGACACGCTGCGCGAGTTTGCCGATTTCCGTTGGGGTTGGCGTGACCGCGGCCATCGTATTGGATGCATCGCTGTCCTCGAGGCGGTAGCACCAATGCAGCAAAAGATCAGCATCCTCAGCAAGGTTCTCGAGGTCCTCGCAAAGGCCCGCGTCTCCTGAGTAGACAAACCGCTTACCCTCGGCGTCGAGCGCAAAGCCCATGCAGTCCAGAGCAGGTTGTGCGTGGGGAACCGTGCAAGAGCGAATATGCCATCCCGTTCCTTCGATTGTGTCGCCTGGCGTGATCTCTTGGACGATCGGCGCGGGCCATGGGCGGGGCAGGGTGCCACCACGCTGAACCCAGACTTCTTGGCTATGGGGCAACTCGGTTCGCGCAATAAGATCATGCGCAAGCACTCCGTCGCGTCCAAAATATCCCTTTGTGATCTGAGCAATCGGCGAAGGCCCAAACACTTTGATCGCTGCGCCACCCTCATCCCATGCAGCATGCACCAAGCGGGCATAATCCATCATGTGATCCGAATGCAGGTGGCTGAAAACGATGTGTGTGATGTCCGATGGAAGCCGTCCCGACCTTAAGAGATTGTCAACGACGCCACCACCGCAATCAAAAAGTATGCGATCCGCGCCAACCTCTATAAGGTAGCCGCTAGAGGCGCGACGTGCATAGGCCTCTGGCGAGCCTGACCCCAATATTGTTAGCTTCATTTTGCCATCTCCGGTGGTGGCGTGGCACCTGGCGCGCCAAGGCCCAAAGCTGCCTCTCGTCCACCCACGCGCTCGATCAAAGATGCTTGATCCGCGAAAGCTTGCGCGTCGGTCGCTGCGGGATCGCAAATTGCGCTAAGCTCTGCGTGGAGTTCCGCGAGTTTTTCGGCACTGTCTGGATCAGTGGCCAGATTGCGGAGTTCTTCGGGATCTTCGGCCAGATTGAAAAGTTCGTCAGGGAAGCCAACATAGTGGATCAGTTTCCAATCTCCCTTGCGCAGCATGAAGGCACCGGACACTGCGCCAGCGGCGTGGTATTCCGAGAACACGACGCGATCTTTGGTCGGGTTCTCTGCAATCGACGAAAGGTCCGTTACGCCGTCAGCGGGGGTGAAGTCGGCCTCGAAATGGGTTGCAATCGTTGCCGCAAGATCCAGAAGGCTGACAGGCGTATCACAGGTGCCGGTGGCAACATTTGGCCCCGCCATGATCATGGGAACAGCCGCGCTTTCCTCGTACATGTTGGACTTGCCCCACAGGCCACGCGCCCCAACGTTGTCGCCATGGTCTGACGAGTAAATGATCGTCGTGTTGTCGAGTTGGCCGCTCTCTTCCAGTGCCGCGAGGATTTGTCCGATATTGTAATCGAGCCACGAGCAAAGCCCATAGTACGCCCGCAAGGCGGAATTGCGTTCCTGTTCGCTTTTGAACTTGGACTCACTGTCCATGAAGGCGTTCTGCCTTTCCACCCATGGGTGGCGAGGATGGCCTTTGTCCGGGTGAAGTTTTACCTCGGGCATCATGTCTGCCGGATACATGTCATAGAATTCCTGAGGCACCACCAATGGGAAGTGAGGCGCCACTAATCCCACATAAAGGCACCACGGGTCTTCCCCGCCGCTGCGATCATCAAGCCAGGCTTTTGTGCGCGTCACGACCGCTTCGTCGTAATCGGTGTATTTGCTGTTCCCAGGGCCGATGTAGTCACCCAGCATGCGCCCCGGCCCCAAAATGCGTTCGTCTTCCTTACGAATGCTTGCCCAGACCATTCCAACGCCATCGGCAACCATCATAGGAATATGTTCGACGTCAAAGCCTGCTGGGTCTTCCTCTGAGCGGTAGTGGAGTTTGCCAATGCTCTCAACTGGCACGCCTTTTTCCTGAAGAGCATGCCCCCAGCCGCGGATCGACCCCTCGTAGGGCATCGCATTATCCCACATGCGCGTTTGATGCGGATAGAGGCCTGTGGCAAAGCTCGCGCGGGCGGGCACGCAGATGGGGCTGGGCGTATAGGCGTTGGTAAAACGTGTGCCCCGAGCCGCCAACTTGTCCAAATTCGGCGTTTTAACAAATGGGTGCCCAGCACAGCCCATAGCGCGGGACTGATGTTCGTCTGACAGAATAATAAGGAGGTTGGATTTGGTCATGGGATCTCGCGGGTTTTCGAGGCGGCTTCAAGTTTGGCGATCACTTTGTAAAACTCCTCGAGATCATCTTTAGAGACGTCCTTTAGCAAGTGGTCCTGTCTGGCTTGCATGATCGGCACAGCCTTGGCGCAAATGTCACGTGCGCGCTGTGTCAGGTTCAAATGCTGAACGCGTTTGTCCAGATCGTCGGGTGTTTGTTCCAGCAGTCCTTTGTCGACCATGGCGGCGATTTTTCGACTCAGTTGCCCTTTGTCGATCTCGGTAACGTCCGACAACTGCTTCAATGTGTTGAATTCAAACCATTCCAGAGTTTGCAATATGCGCCATTCGACAAGCGATAGCCCCGAATTGGCTTTTAGGATCGCAGTGGCTTGCGCGTTCAGGCTCGCCTGAAGCCGTGCCAGCCGAAAGGTGACAAAGGACGTAAGTTGCCGAGGTCTGGGTTTCTGATCCTGCTTCATAGCGCAACATTTTCAGAGTTAAGTTGATAGGTCAACTTTTTATTTGACAGGTCAACTAAACTGTGGATTCCTAGATGGCGACAACATTTTGGGAGGAATGAAAGTGAAAAATCTTTTGAAAGCGGGAGCTGCGGCTGCCGTTCTGGCGGTTTCGACAGCGACTTCAGCGTTTGCGGACGGGCATGGTTGGTCCCCTGAAGGGCCTATCAAAATGATCATCGCATTTGCTGCGGGGGGTGGTGCTGACACCTCTGGTCGCCTGATTGCCGAAGAGGTTCAAAAAGCGACTGGCTGGGAAATCATTCCAGAGCAAGTTACGGGCAAAGGCGGTGTGAACGCAGCCGTAGCGCTCAAGGACATGCCGGCCGATGGCACGAGCATCGCTTTGATCGTGACCGAAACGCTTGGCTACAACGCTGCCGCAAACCCTGGTGCAGGTATCACGCCTGCTGACTTTACGGGTCTGACGACAACGGCTGGTTTCCAAATGGGCATCGTGTCCAAGTCTGACACCGGATGGACCTCTTTTGCTGACATGATTGCGGCGGCCAAAGGCGGTCAGGAAATCCGCTTTGGCACAATGAGCCCAAAGCTCTCTGACCTTGCTTTCCTTTTGGGTGAAGCACAGGGCGTTGACTTTAATATCGTACAGGTCCGCGGCGGCCGTGCCGTTCTGAATGGCGTGACCGCAGGTGATATGGACGTAGGCTTTATGGCTGGCATCCAAGGTAAAGGTGTCGCTGCTGGCGATCTGGTAAACCTTGCCTCTGCTCTCACAATGCCTCTGAAGCAAACGCCTGATGCGCCAACAATGGCGGACCTTGGTGTGGATTTCACTGCAGATGGCTACTTTGTTTTTGTCGCACCTGCCGGTCTGCCTGATGACGCGCGTGAGGCTTTGACAAACGCATTGGCCGCGGCAACGACAACAGGTGGCGCAGGTGCAATGATCAACAAGGCCTTTGGTGGTGCTCAGAATATTACGGGTGCCGATTTGGACGCCTTGCTCGCCGCTGACTATGAAAGTTCAGGAAAGCTTCTAGAAGCCGTGAAATAAATCTTTAAACCATCATACTCCGAGGCCAAGCCAATGTCTTCTATCTCTAAAGCGGAACGTTGGCTTGGCCTTTTTTGTGTCGCCTTTGCCTTAGTTTTGATTTTTATCTGGATTCCCAACGACGTCGAAACAGGCGCGTTTCAAAAGGTGCGCCGACGTTTGACCATTGGGGATAGCCTGGCGCCCATGGTGGCGGGCGTCGTCATTCTGCTTGGGGGGGTATTGATGTATCTGTCCCCATCAGAAAACGCGAAAACACTGGACCGAAAAGCAATCCTCTGGGTCTGTCTTGTGGTTCTCTCGGTTGCTGTTTCCATCACGATCATGCGCTGGTTCGGACCTATGGTGACAGAGCTACTGACCGACCAAACCTACCGTAGTTTGCGCGCCACAGCGCCGTGGAAATATGTCGGCTATGTGAGCGGAGGCGGCGCGCTGGTCTATCTTCTGATCGGATTTGCCACGCGATCCTGGTCGTTGAAATACCTGTTGATCGGCCTTCTTGCGGCGCTGTGTATGGCTCTGTTTTACGACCTGCCATTTGAAGACCTTCAATTGCCACCAAATGGAGATGTCTAATGGGCATTTGGGACCACGTTCTACTTGGGTTTCAGGCCGTCTTTCTGGGAACAGAGGCCTTTAGCATATTCGGCCTGCCGATTTCTGTGACTGTCCTGATGGTCTTGGGCGGCTTCCTTTTGGGCATCGCTGTGGGAGCCACTCCGGGCCTTGCAGGACCCATGGCAATGGCCATCGCCCTGCCGATTTTGATCTCGATCTTTGGGTTTTCTTCCGATGCGTTTTTACCGGTCCTAGGGTTTCTCGTTGGGATCATGAAGGGCGCGACAGTTGGGGGGGCAGTGCCGGCAATCCTTTTCAATACACCCGGAACGCCGGACGCCTATATGACAACGCTTGACGGTTGGCCGATGTCAAAGAAGGGAGAGGCGAAAAAAGCGCTTCGAGTGGCCCATTTCTCTTCGGCCTCCGGGGACACGTTCTCTGATATCGTGCTAATCCTTTGCGCCCCTTTCTTGGCCGTTTTGGTTGAAACCTATCTCGACCTTCCGGAAAAGACGGGGCTGTTGCTGCTATCTTTGGCTTTCATTGCTTCTGTGATCGGAAATTCGGTTGGCAAAGGTCTGATCTCTATGGGTCTTGGCCTATTGGCCGCGATGGTCGCAACGGGCGAAGATTTCTATCCGCGCCTTACAATGGGCATCCCAAGTTTGAATGAGGGTTTCCCGATTGCCTCTGCGATCCTCGGCGTTCTTATCATTGGCGAGGTCTTTCGCCGCCTTGAAGACATGCGCTACGGAGGCCTTCAAAAACAGGGACAGGCCGTTGCGAGTTCATCCGCGTCATCTCGGCTTGGGTGGGCAGGTTTGCGACCCTTGCTTCCGTACATCGGACGCTCGGCCGTTATTGGCACGGCCATCGGGGCGCTTCCCGGCATCGGGTCAACGCTGGCCGCAACATTGGGCTATTCCACCGGCAGCACACGACATGAAAAGACCAAAGCACCTGATGCCCCAAGTTTCGGCGAAGGGGCGCCTGAGGGCATTGCCGCGACAGAAGCGGCAAATTCCAGCGTGTCCGGCGCGAACCTTATTCCGGTCCTTTCCTTGGGTATTCCGGGCAATGCCGCCGCTGTTTTTCTGATCCTGGCGATGGATACAATTGGCGGCTTCAACCCCGGCCCATCGGTCTTTCGCCTAAGTGGCGATGGCGTGAATACGGAAATGGTTTTGGCCTTCGGACTGTTCACGACCATGTTTTTGGCAAACGGTCTCAATTGGACAATCGGAGGCCTGTTTATGCGCGTCGTCGGCGTTATGGCCCGTATCCCGAACCATCTCTTGCTTCCGATTGTTTTCCTGATGACCCTAACGGCAATCTATGTCCAAGAAACCAGCCTTGCGGCGATTTGGATCACGCTTGGGTTCGGCGTGCTTGGGTACCTCATGCGCAAGCTCGATATATCGCCTTTGCCCTTCGTGATTGCCTTTATCCTATCTGGCAAACTCGAAGACACCACGCGACAGGCCTTCGCTGCAACTGGCGCGGATCCGTTCTTCTTGTTCAAAAGCCCGGTCGCACTCGCCTTTGTTGTCCTAACCGTGGTCGTGGTCGCTGCCAACCTGAGGAAGTCTTCTAAATGAGCCGACCAAACATCCTTTTGATCTCTGCAGACCAACATCGCGCCGATTGCTTTGGGTTCGAAGGGCGGAGCATTAAGACGCCGCATCTGGACAGGCTGGCCGCAGACGGCACCCATTTTTCCAATTGCATCACGCCAACAGTGGTCTGCCAACCGGCGCGTGCATCCATCCTGACAGGGCAGCTGTGTCGGACGCATGGCGTCCATGACAATGGCATCGACCTTGATCCCTCGATTGGTGAAAAGGGGTTTGCGGGCGCTATGTCGGCGGCGGGCTATGACACGGCCTACTTCGGCAAGGCACATTTCTCGACCTATCACACCTTCGAAGCCACCGGCACGCCGGAATGCCTAAAGTCTTCGGCCAGCTATCCTGACACGTGGAATGGCCCCTACATGGGCTTTGACCATGTGGAGCTGATGCTCGTCGGGCACAATTGGTTCCTGCCGGAAAAACCGCCCCATGGTCAGCATTATGAGCGCTGGTTCTATGCCGATGGGAAAGGGGATGAAAAGAACGCGCTATACCGCGAGAACGCGGGCGATACCAAAGGTGCTGCTCAGACGTGGCATTCCAAATTGCCAGTGGCCTGGCACAACTCGACATGGACTGCAGACCGCACAATTGATTGGCTTAAAAATAGCCGCGGAGATACGCCGTTCTGCGCTTGGGTAAGCTTCCCGGACCCGCACCATCCCTTTGATGCCCCTGAACCCTGGTCGCGGTTGCACGATCCGGCCGAAGTAGACCTTCCTAAGAACCGCGTGCGTTCCTTTGAGGGGCGCCCCTGGTGGCATGAAGAGGTCCTAACAGCAGAACCGACAGGCGCAAAAAAAGACGCAGAGGTTCGCAAGTCCTATAGCCGTATCGCTGAGCAGAGTGATGAGCAACTGCGCGAGATTATCGCCAATACCTACGGCCAGATTGCACTTATTGATCACAACGTAGGACGTATTCTCATCGCTCTCGAAGAAGCAGGGATCGCTGACGATACAATAGTTATCTATATCTCTGATCACGGTGATTGGCTTGGCGATCATGGGCTGATCTTAAAAGGACCCATGCACTATGAGGGCCTCCTTAGGGTGCCGATGATCATGCGCGGCCCTGGCGTGCCCAAGGGTAAGAAGGTCGATGAACCTGTCTCGACCCTAGATCTGGGCCCAACCTTCTTTGACTACGGCGAGGCCGTGGCGCTTCAGCCGCAGCATGGCGAAACGCTTAGGCCTTTGATCGAAACCGACGAGGCGACAAGAGAGTTTGCCATGAACGAATGGGAGCTGTTGCCAACCCGCGCAGGGGTCGCCCTTAGTTTGCGCACCGTGCGCACGAAAACGCACAAGTTGACCTATGATCTAAGGTCCAAAGCAGGTGAGTTTTATGATCTAGCGAGCGATCCAGACGAGATGCAGAACTTGTTTGATGACCCTGCGTATAAAGATGAACAAGACTATCTGATGGAGCTCTTGAACAAACGTCCCGACGATATGCGCCCAATCCAAACCCAGGTCGGGATGGCTTAGGGCTAGGTATCGATTGCATTTCTTTTGCAATTCTGGCGCGGAAAAGAGATAGGCATTCTCAGGAAAGATCGCATTTTCATTTTTTCGCTTAGTAAAAGGCCAGCGTGCGCAATGCTTGAATGGTCTCCACAAGAGTTACACGTGAGCGAGCGAAGCCTATCTCAAAAATGGCATCGCGGCACATAAGGAGGTTGCGAATGACCGGTTTGGGCCGAAAGTGGTACGGTAGAATTCCCTATTTTGACCACCAAATGAAATAGTCTCTCAAGATAGCGATCCAAAAGCTCATCCAAAACAGCCTGTGTTTCCTGCAGTGCAATCGTAGATCCGTGCAGCTCGTTTTCCCGCAGGCGGGACACGTCTGCGGTTTTTCAGTTGATTCTTCTCAAATAAAAAATGGAACACTTTTCATTTGTCCCTGACATGTCCGGTCCGTCCGAATGAAGGGTACTGTACATTTGTGTTGAGGACGCGGCTTAGTCGACTTGCGAGACTAACCATGCAATCCCTTCCGAAAGAACTCGCAATACTTTCTCTTCACTTGGAGAGACAGGCTCAATGCCTTTGGTGGGGGACCTTGTAGCATTCAGGATGGCGCTTTTAACGAGGTTACCCATAAGCGGCACCACTTCTCAATCCAGAAGTAACCCTGGGCTCGGCGTTTGGGCTTTCAGATGGCGGGCGGGGGCAAAATGTTATGTCCGCCGCCGCGAAGCGCTTTGGTTCAGCCCCGTCTCACACCCGTTGTTTTGTCGAAAACATGTACCTTCTCTTCCAAGAAAGAAAAGTGCAGCTCGTCGCCGTTTGAAACCTTGGGCGGCGTTTCCAGTTTCGCGATGAATTCGACGCCATCGTCTGTTTTCATGTGAACCAGCGCGAGTTCCCCTAGGTTTTCGACGATCTCAAAGCGTGCCGTGATCATGGCCTCGTCTGAGGAACACAGGCGCAGATGCTCGGAACGGATGCCGATGATGGCCTCATCGTTGCTCAAGGACGCCAAATTCTTGGGAGCGGATGCGGCCAGATTTGACGGTGCGAAGAAGTTCATCTTTGGGCTGCCGATGAATTGTGCAACGAACGTGTTTTGCGGCCGGTCATAGAGGTCGATCGGAGCGCCAACTTGTTCGATATTGCCACCGCGCAAAACAACGATCTTGTCGGCCAAGGTCATGGCTTCGACCTGGTCGTGGGTGACGTAGATCATGGTGGAACCCAGCCGCTCATGCAGTCGCGCGATTTCGAGGCGCGTCTGAACACGTAGGGCGGCGTCCAAGTTGGACAGAGGCTCGTCAAAGAGAAACACTTCGGGTTCGCGTACAATCGCACGGCCAATGGCCACGCGCTGACGTTGGCCACCGGAAAGCGCCTTGGGGGTGCGATCCAGATAGTCTGTAATGTCCAAAATCGCCGCCGCCTCACGGACGCGTTGGTCGATCTCATCTGCGGGCATTTTGGCCTGCTTCAGCCCGAACGCCATGTTCTTATAAACGGTCATATGCGGGTAAAGCGCATAGGTCTGGAACACCATCGCCACACCGCGTTTGGCGGGGGCCACGTCATTGACCAGAGTATCGCCGATGGACACGTCGCCCCCCGAGATCTCTTCAAGACCCGCAATCATGCGCAACAACGTAGATTTACCGCAGCCCGAGGGGCCGACGAAAACCACGAATTCACCGTCTTCGATATCAAGGTCGATGCTCTCGATCACTTGGACGTCGCCATAGGATTTGGCGACATTGCGGAGTGTTAAACCAGCCATCTTTTTTCCATTTCTTGGATTGCCGCAGTGAGGTCGGGCACAAAGGTTTCATACGTTGTCGGAAGATCGCCCCAGAGGTTTGGGTCGCAGACCAGATCGGCCTCGCGATCTTTCGGCAAAATCGAGGAGAGTTTGTCCCAAAGGGGTTCGTGATAAGGCACCCGTGCCTTTCCCGCTTGGAACTGACGCGCATAGACGATCCAGGAGGCTGCACAGTCATAGCCTGCCAGCGGGCGCTTGCCTTGTTCCAGACAGGCGCGCAGCGTTGGACGTATATAAATCGCCATTTTCGAATAGCCATCCATGCAGATGCGTTCGAGCTGATCTGCAATACCCGCATTCTCAAACCGCGCGGCGACTTGGGACAGGTAGGCCGAGGTATCGAACGGTATATCGTGGCCGAGACCCGCGAGGACTTCTTCACGCTCATAGCGGTCGAAATGCTGGCGCAGTTCTGGATCGGCCATGGCGTTATCAAACGTGTCGTGACCCGCCAATGCCCCAAGATAGCACAGGGCCGTGTGCCCCCCATTCAGGATGCGGATTTTGGCTTCTTCATAGGGTTCAACGGTCTGAACGACTTCGACGCCAACCCGCGCGAGGTCGGGCATCGGGCCTGCGAACTGATCCTGAAGCACCCATTGGCTGAAGTCTTCGGCATGGATGGGCGCGGTCGCATGATCCGGGAAAAGCTGGACGACTTCGGATTTCAGCTCTGGTGTGCTGCGCGGGGTGATCCGGTCGACCATCGAGCACGGGAAGCTCGCATTCTCAAGAACCCAAGCTGCCAGATCCGGCTTTCCCGCGGCTTCCATATAGGCCAAGAGCGCGTTTTTCAGCACTTTGCCATTGTTACGAATGTTGTCGCAGCACAAGAGGCTGATGGGCGCATTGATCGACTGCGCGCGACGCTCCAGCGCTTGCGTCAGAAAGCCGTAGATCGTCGCAAGACCGCCGCCATTGAGCTCATCAGAAACGGGCCCGGCCGAAAGGTCGAGGCTCCAATCATCTTTGAAGTAGTAACCGCTTTCCGTGACCGTCATAGAGGCCACGTGGACCGAAGGACGGGACAAAAGATCTAGCGCCGCGTTGAGATCCGTCGCTGCGTCTACGAATGCTATATGTGACCGGATCGACCGGAATTCCTGTGTGCCGTCCGCTGCAATGGACTTGAGCAGATAGCCACGTTCCGCCCCAGCGGCTTCGGTAAAAGACGGCGACTCTGAGGCGCGCAGATTGACCGCTGCGATGCCCCAGCGAAGATCGCCTGTGGCCTGCATGTAGTCGTCCACATAGACCGCCTGATGCGCGCGATGAAACGCCCCGTAACCGATGTGCACGATACCGATATCACAAGATTTGCGATCATAGGCGGTCGTGAAGAATTGCGTATCAGTCATAGGAGGCTCCGTTTGCAGGAGCCAGCTCGGAGCGAGTTAGATCGCGATAGGCCGAGGGTGTCATGTCTTTGACTTTGAGGAAGTGGCGATTGAAGTTCGCAAGATTGCGGAAGCCGACCTCGTGACAGATCGTAGCGATCTTGTCGTCTGTGGCTTGCAGCATGGAGCAAGCCTGGCCAATGCGAACTTTGGTGACGAATTCGACAAACCGGCTGCCCGTGAATTTTTGAAAATTGCGCGAAAACGCCGTCGGGCTCATACGCGCCATGTCAGCGGCTTCTTCGAGCGTGAATTCTTCGGCAAAATGTGTGGTGATGTGGTCAACCACATCCGCAATGCCCGATTGCTTGGTCGTGCGCGTTGGGAAAGCGACGGTGTGATCGGACAACTGTTTTTGATGCGGATGTTTGGAGACAATTGTCAGGAACGACAGAAACCGTGTGATCCGCTCAGCGCCTGTTGCGTCGCGAATGCCCGCGAGATGCGTTGCTGCAACGGATTGATCAAAGTCGATGAACTCAATTCCGCCGCGCGAGCGTTGCAAAACCTCGTCCAGCTCGCGGAATTCGGGGAAGCCCTTTGCAACCTGATCGATGCTTTGCTGGCTGAACTGCACCAGCATATCGCGCAGCTCGACCGGTTCATAAGCGCCGACCTCATCGGTCACCCAGTTATGTGGCACATTCGGTCCGACTAGATAAAGCGCGCCGGGTCCAAATGGGCCGATATGCTCACCAACAAAGGCCTTGCCATGGGTCGAGGTGATCAGATGCAGCTCATAAACCTCGTGGCTGTGCCAGCGGCACAGGTCCGTGGGCCAGCCGTGTTCCAGATAGCGAACAGACTCAGAAGCCTGATCGACGAATTCAAATTCGGGGGTCAGGATCGACATTACTTCACCGCTCCGAATGTCAGGCCCTGCACGAGCTGTTTCTGACAGAACCAACCAAGGACAACGATGGGACCGACGGCGGCGGTGGACACGGCGGACAGGCGGCCAAAGAACAGGCCTTCTGGTGCTCGGTTGCCTTCGATCAGCTTGGACAGAGTGGCCGCATCCGTGGTGGTCAGGCGCACGGTCCAATAGGCTTCGTTCCAGCAGAAGATAAAGCACAAGAGCGCGGTCGAGGCGACGCCACCCCAGGCCAGAGGGATCAGGATGTCTTTGATCTCACCCCAGGTGTTCACACCGTCCATCTTGCCCGCTTCGATTATCTCTTTCGGGATCTCTTTGAAATAGGTGAAGAGCATCCAGATAACGATCGGCAGGTTGATCAGGCTCAGGACCAGAATGATCAGGAAGTGGGTGTCAAAGATGCCAAGGAAGTTCTTGGTCAGGAAGGTCATCGGATAAAGAACGGCTGCGGCCGGCAGCATCTTGGTCGAGAGCATCCACATCAGGATATCTTTGGTGTGGCGGCTTGGATTGAACGCCATTGCATAGGCCGCAGGCACGCCGACAAAGAGCGTGAAGGCCGTGGCAAAGACCGAGGTGATGACCGAATTGGTCGCAAAGCGCCAATAGTCATAGTTCTGGGTCATATTGGCGTAGTTCTCAAGCGTCGGCGTAAAGAACAAGAGATGCTCTGGTTTGACCGCGTCGGCGTCCGTCTTAAAGCTGGTGAAGACCATCCAGAAGATCGGAAAGAAGAAGATCAGTGCGACGACCCAGGCCAATGTGGGCCAGAAGATACGGCTAAATTTGGTTTCTTGAGCGACAATAGCCATAGGATCAGTCCATCAGAGTTTTGCCGACCATCCGCAGAAGGAAGATGGCGACGATATTTGCAAGAATGACAGCGAAGATGCCGGTGGCGCTGGCAGCACCAATGTTGTTGGTCGAGAACTCGCCGATCAGATAGGGCAGGTTCTTGTTGCCGTTGCCGCGGCTGACGATCTCGATCTCGGCATAAAGCGACAGGTGAAAGATCGCCTGGATCATGACCACAATCGCAATAGGACGACCCAAATGCGGCAGCGTCAGGTTGCGGAACATGGACCATGCATTGGCTCCGTCCAAAATCGCGGCTTCCTTTTGCTGCTGATCCTCAGATTGCAGGGAGGTCATAAAGATCAGGACAGCAAAAGGAGTCCACTGCCAGGTGACCATGATGATCACCGCATAGGCCGATGTTTGGGTCGCGCGGAACGAGATCGGATCGATCTCGGGCCAAAGGGAGAAGAATGCCCCCAGTATCGGGAAATTCTGTAGGCCCGAGATCATCTCATTGATCCCAGCCACGGCCAGACCTTGCAGGCCGAGCACCGGATCCAAAATCATGTTGATCCACAGAACCGCGTTCACTGCTGGCATCACAAAGAAGGGCGAAATCAAAAGCACGCGCACGATGCCGCGTCCCGGGAAGGACCGGTTGACAAGAATCGCAATCGCGAGGCCCAGAACTACGGTCAGAATGATGATCGAGCTGACGATGAACAGGCTGTTCTGCACCGCGAACCAAAAGTCCTTGGCCTTGAACAGCACAAACTCATAGTTCCCGAAACCGCGCCAGTTGCTCAGACTTGGCGTCGTCCATTCCGGACGCCGCAGGTTGTTCAAGTTATAGCGGATAAAGGAAAAATACAGCGTCATGCTCAGGGGCACGAGCATCCAGATCAACAGCAAGATCACGGATGGTGTCTGCAATAATCTGGGGAGAGTTCGTTTGGACATGGGGTCGGTTCTCGGTAACTTCGCAACTCGGAATGGGTCTGCGATTAGCAAAACTCTAAAAATTTAAGGGAGTTTGGCAAATGGCAGGTCACGCTGCGCGGGGTGAGAGGGGCGCAAGACGCGCCTCTCTCGATTGCCTGATGTGGCTTAGTAGTAGCCTGCCTCGGACATGATTGCGTCAGCTGCCGCCTGTGCTGCTGCCAGAGCATCGTCGACAGATTTCGCACCGGACAGAGCTGCCGCCATTTCCTGAGCCACCGCAGAACCCACTTCTGGGAATTCTGGGATCGCTGCGAACTGAACACCAACGTATGGCTTCAGATCCGTCGCTTCAGGAGCCGCGGATTCAATCGCTGCCATTTCTGCCGCGGCGAAGCCTGCAACCGCCTGGAACTCAGGGAAGCCGTAGGTGGACGCACGCTGGCCAGTTGGGACAGAGCCCCAGCCGAACTCTGGGTGGTTCGCAACCGCTTGGACGTACTCTTTAGATGTCGCCCACTCGATGAAGTCCTTCGCAGCATCTGCATTCGGGGATCCTGCTGGAACCGCCATCGCCCATGCCCAGAGCCAGTTGGCCCCGACTGGGTTACCAGCGTTTGGAGATTGTGCGTAAGCAACACCGTCAACTTCAAGGAAGGACGCCGCGATTGTGGCGTCGATCCACATGCCACATTTGCCTTCGTTGTAAAGCGCGAGGATCTCGTTGAAGGAGTTGCCTTCGGAGCCTGGAGGGCCATAGGTGCCCAGCAGATCTACGTAGAAGTTGATTGCAGCTTTCCATTCGTCGCTGTCCAGAGTTGGACGGAAGTCTTTGTCAAACCATGCGCCACCGAAAGAGTTCACAACCGTGGTGATGAACGCCATGTTGTCGCCCCAGCCTGGCTTACCGCGCAGACAGACGCCATAGACGCCCGCATCTGGGTTGTGGATCGCAGCGGCTGCTGCTTTGACGTTGTCCCAGCTGTCGTTGTCCGCAATGGAAACGCCTGCCGCGTCCATCAGGTCTTTGCGATACATCACCATCGAGCTTTCGCCGTAGAATGGTGCCGCATACATGGTGCCCTCGTGGGACAGGCCCGCGCGGATCGCTGGCAGAATGTCGTCTGCATCATAGTCTGCACCGAAGTTCAGAGGCTCGATCCAGCCGGCTGCGCCCCAGATTGGTGCTTCCTGCATGCCGATGTTGATGACGTCATACTGGCCACCACCGGTCGCCGTGTCAGAGGTCACCTGCTCGCGCAGAACGCCTTCTTCCAAGGACACCCAGTTCAGCTTAACGCCGGTCTCTGCGGTGTAGGCTTCAGCAACGGTTTGCATGTTGATCATGTGACCATTGTTCACGATTGCGATGGTCAATTCGTCTGCCGATGCGAATGTTGCCGCAGCAGTCAGAGCAAGCGCTGATACGCTCAATTTCTTCATAATTTCCTCCCAAAACAAATTCGGTTTGGTCCCGAACATGCTCTTATTCTGGCGATGGATTCTCGATACAAACTAGTATGAAGTCGGCTTAGAATGATACTTTTAGTCTAGTTTTCGTCAAGAATTTCCAAAATTTCGCCAATTGAATATATGTTGAGAGGGATTAACAGCTTATTGGCGTCACGGGTACATCTTTCGGATTCTTGCCAAAGGCATCGATTCCCTTGGCCGTTCGCGCAGGTTTTCGTCACGCGCCTTCTGTGGTCTTAAGGTCTGCTAAAAGTGTCGCAAAGGACGCCCCATGCATATCGCGATCAAATCGCGTGCCTTGGATCTGGGGTCGTGGAATACTGAATTTGAGCACGTTAAGATCAGCGATTTCATACCGCTTAAGCTCGGATTCTTCGGCGCCCAAGGCTCTTGCCACTTTCGCGGTCTCGGCTAGGGCACATGCCTCATGGAAGCGTTGCGGAGACTCACAAAAGATATCGATCGTCAGCCAAAACGGCCCGGCATTCTTGGATCTGATCTTGAAGGCTATGTCCGAGAGCTTTGTCATACGCCGATCTCCAGAACTTCGAGGTGGAAAGCGTCCATTGGGTCATCCAGTTCCAGAACATGATTGAGGCAAAACTCGTAGATCTCGCCCCGTGACATTTCCGCAGGAGAGAACGGGAAGGCGAAGGTTGGCATCTCTTCCTGTTCGCTAAGAGGGTGATGCAACAGATAGGGGTTCAGGATCTTGGCAACCTCGCGCGATGCGGCTTCCGAGGGGGCCGTCACGATCCCCAGAACGCCGATCTCACTGCCATGGCGAGCGTTTTGGTCAAGATCGCCTAAAGTCGCGTTGGCGCCAATCAACCGAAGCTCTAACGTAAAGGCCTCGTTCAAGCGCGTCTTGGCCTTGGCGGTGCATTTTTCCGCGATGTCATCGACCCAGGCTTGGATGTTGTCGACATAGCGCGGCTCTCGCACCAGAACCAAAGAGACGGTCTGATATCCGCCACTGCGCGCGCCTTCTAGCTTTACTGTATAGGTGTCGCTAGGCACCCATGTGCTGCCCGTCACGCGGACAGAGAGGTCGTCGATGGCATCGTATTCTGCGCCTCTGACGTCCAAATGCCCGCCAGGTTCATAGAGCTGATAGGGATTTGAGTTCTCGTAAAGCATATGTGCAGACACGGTGTAGGGCGTCGCGCGGGCGGCCTCGCCCATGGGTTCCACCGTAAACCCCGCATCGTCAAAATGGATCATGATCGTGCCGGTGTTCGGGCTGGTCGTCGCCAGTGCGCCGCATTCGCCGATCTTTGCACCATGCCAGGCCGCGCCTGCGTGACACCCGCGCGCCAAGGGCAGGGCGGCGATGGTCGCTGTGTCGGTGGTGCGTCCTGCGATGACAATGTCGGCCCCTGTTGCGAGGGCTGCCTGAATTTGTTCGGCTCCGGCGAGCGCCACAACGTTGGTGCAGCTTTGCAGTGTTTCTGCGTTGATCCCAATATCCGGAGCGAGGGGTTTGATACGCCCATCCGTCAGCGCCTTGGTCATGAGGTCAACGGGTTGCCCGGATTTCAAAACGGCCACGCTAAGCGACATGCCCTCTTCGGTAGCAATTTCACGCGTGATTTCGACAAGCCAGTCCACCGCGTCGTCAGCCCCGCAGGTGCCAGCGGTTCCGATCACCAGAGGCACGCCCGCCTGTGCCCGCGCCAGCATCAATTCGCGCCACTCGGCTTTGGTCGATCCGCGGGAGTATTTTGAGGTGCCGGTTCCCAGATAATGCGGGCCGCTGTCTGTCGAGCCTCCGTCGATGGCGATCAGGTCCGGGCCCTCTGCCACGCCGCGGGCGAGAGCGTCTCTGTCATAGCCAAGCCCGAGGGCACCCGAGGGTATGAGGATTTTGGTCACGTTGGATTGAGTCACGGGGTGGTGCTTTCACAAAAGATGCGTCCTGTGTGAGCTAGTCACCGGACCTGACACAGCCCTGACAGAGCCGTCCAAACGGGCCATTGATCTTGATTCGGAAACAAAGCCGACTGGGCCGTTTCGCGACTCGCAACAATGGTGGGCATCTGCAGGCTGGTGAAAATTCGCCTCTGAACCGCGTCACTGAGTAAACCCATGATTGCATAGCATCCGGCCCACAAAGTTCCGTACCAATCAATTAAGAAATTGTAATTAAACAATAAAAATGGATTCACTGCTCAATTTTACGGTTAATGTCTAGTTAACGAAACCGGAAATATTTTCACCAAATCCGAGTATACGCCCCAATTGCGCCATATTCTCCCTTATATAGTGGTCGGAAACGACAGCAGTCCTACAGGCGAATTCCATTGCAGAAGCGACCGGGCCCGTGGGCGAGCGAACGGAGACGAATATGAAAATTCTGGCCGTCGATGATGACGAACTGATCCGCGAAATTCTTGGTGCGACACTGGAAGCGCATGGCTACACGGATGTGACCATGGCCGATTGCGGCGAGGATGCCCTGCGCAAGATCGCTGCGGCCCCGCAGCCGTTTGATGGGTTTATGTTCGACATCCAAATGCCAGGCATGGACGGCACCGAGCTCTGTCAGCAAGTGCGCCAGATGGAGCAGTACAAGAACTCTCCGGTGATCATGATCACCGCGATGAACAACAAAGAATATGTCGACCGCGCCTTCATGGCGGGTGCGACGGATTATGTGACCAAGCCCTTCGACACCACTGAACTGATGACCCGTATTCGTCTCGCGGATCGTCTTCAGCAAGAAGCGCGCAAGGCAGCAACGGCTCAGGCGGCAGCCCCTGCGGCGGCGGCAGCGGCCCCGAAAGCTCCGTTCCGTGATCCGGTCACCATCAAAGATGTCCGCGGCGTTGTGAAAAGCGCGGCACTCGACAACTATGTCATGCTGATGCTGGAGCAGAAGCAATTCGCCATGGGCGCCTTTGCCCTGCAGATCCCTGAACTGGAAGCTGTGCACGCGGGATCCAGCTCTGAAGAATTCACCTATGTTGTCACTGACATCGCCGAAGTCATTTCGGATTGCCTTGTCGGGGCGCAAGCCTTCCTCAGCTATCTCGGTGGCGGCACCTTCGTCTGTGTTGGCGCGAAAGCAAAACTGCCTTCCGCAGATGCGATGCATGACGAGTTCGTCATGATGCTGAACGACCCTGACCTGGTCTATTGCGAAGAGGTACAGACCGGCTTCTCTGCCATCATTGGCGATGCAGCGGCACCTAAGCTGTTCGAGAAGCGTGGCGACCTGCGGTTCCTGGATCGTGCGGTCGAAAAACTTAAAGAAGCCGGCGGCTCCGGCCGTGCAGCCTTCGCGGCCTAAGCGCCTTTTTTCAAGCTATGACATCAGGCCGGGCGTGGACCTCGGCCTGTGATCTCCAAAGCAAAAACCGCGAAAAAATGTCATAAACCCCTGTTTTCTTTAACGGTCCTTTAAGAAAACAAGCCGTTTTTTTCACAGGTGATGATCATTTCGTGGTATATAAGAAGCATAATAAACAATCAGCGCCAGAAGAGCGTTGAGGTAAAATGTGGATGAGAGCAGTGCCATGATGCAAGGTACAGAGGCCGACAAGTCGGCCATCTTACAGGCCGGTTTGGCAAAAATTCGCGAACGATTCATCAGCTCAATCGATGGGCGGATCGAAGAGTTTTGCGCGCTCCTGGAACGTTTGGAAAATCCAGAGACAGAAGAATCTGCCTGCTTGGATATTCGGGCCGAAGCACACAAGCTTCACGGAATTTGCGGAAGTGTGGGGTTTCCCCGCATGGGCGCATTGGCAGCTCAGCTAGAGCAGCACATTGATTCCCTGGTCGCCGGACCACGCCCCCTCAACACCGACTTTGTCGACGAGCTCCTCAACACGCTGATGGATGAGATGGAGCAAAGTTTGGATGGGGCCGCATAAAGCAACCGTGATCCCTCGGCTTGAAGCCAACGGACACCGGCACTTTCTAATCATACTGATAGCCACAGCTTATCTGCTGTTGTCTGCGTCGTTCACGTCGGCGCAAAATGAGCAGCCTGTGTTCAGTGGGCAGACGGATCGTGTAGAACGCCGTATTCTGACCATCGGGGTTTTGACCACCGAGGGCGTTACGCGCGCAATCGAAGCCTGGCGGCCCACGGTCGATCTGTTGAACCGCGAAGCTGATATCGTCGAAATGCCGGTACGGTTCGTCCTGAAGCCGCACACGCTCCCATCACTACGGCGTGCCGTCGAAAGCGGCGAGCTGGACTTCATTCTGAGCAACCCAGCGTTCTTTGTTTCCGCTGAAGTAGAGCATGGCGCGCGCGCTGTGCTGTCACGCGCCCGCATGTGGGACGACCGCACCTATGGTGAAATTGGGTCGGTTATCTTCACCAACCAAGATAGCCCCTATCGCAGTTTGTCGCAATTGCGCGGTCGGCGCGTGATGGCTGTTGGTCAAGATGATTTCTCCGGCTGGTGGCTTGCGGAACAAGAGTTCCGGCGGCGGCGTCTGGAGCCTGATCGTACGTTCAGTGAACTGATTTTCGCGGACGGCAACGAACGCGAAGTGGTTTACGCAGTGCAAACTGGCCTTGTGGACGCCGGTGTCGTGCGCGCTGGAGTGCTTGAATCCCTGCATCGCGGCGGCGTCATCGATATCGACGATTTTGCGCCGATGGAGCCGATCTTGCATCAGGGCTATCCCTTCATGTCGTCGACCGAGCTCTATCCGGAATGGCTCCTGTCTGCGATGCCGAATATCGACGAAACGACGCTGGCGCATGTCATCAACGTTCTGTTGAATGTAGAGCCGGATTCGGCGGAATCTTTGGCCGCCGCAGGCGCGGTCTGGCAAGCGCCTCGAAACTATCAAAAGGTGCATGACCTTTTGATTTCATTGCGTGTTCGGCCTTATGAAAACTATGTGCTGCAGGCCGCAGGGCGGATCTATCAGAACTATCGCTTCTATATCCTGGCCTTCGTCAGCGCGATCCTTGCGTCTTTGGTCTTCCTGGTTTTCCAGTTGCGCCGCAACATGCTGATGGTCGAGATCAACAAGAACGTTCTGCAGTCCGAAATGAGATCCAAGGTCTTTTATCGGAGCGCCGTCGAAGAACATACCGTGTTCCTGATGATGGATACGCGTGGACGCATCACCCACGCCAACTCCAACTTCTGTGATACGACTGAACGCTTGGCCGAGGACCTGATCGGAACGCAATTGATGGATATCCTGCCGGAGCATGAACAGATGATCCTGCAGAATGATGTTATGTCCTCGATGCGCGCTGGGCAGCCTTGGGATGGGCCGATGAAGGTCTATAAGGATGATGGCTCTATTGCCTGGGCGCAATGTACGATCATTCCGGTCTCGGGCGCCGAGGAAGAGCTGAGCGAAATCGCCGTAGTCGCGACTGATATGACTCAGACCCGCAAGGGCATCTCGGAAGCCACCTTTAACGACTCACTAGAGCTGATCGAGGATCAGGTGATCGTCTTCCGTCCGGAAAACTATGACCTGCTGTATTGCAACAAAGCTGCCGACGAAATGTTCGTCGGACGTCGCGCCAATATCGATACTTGGCGCGAGCGTAAGGTGTCTCATTTCATCACAGACGACGATATGCGCAGCCTTAAGATGCGTTGTCAGGCGCTGCAGGAAGGTCCACAGAGCCGGATGACGTGGGAAGTGACCGCGCAGAATGGCACGCCCTATGAGATCAGCCTGGAATATGTCGAACCAGAGAACGACGAGCCGCGTTTCATCTCGATGTATCGCGATATCACCGCGCGCAAGGTGGCCGAAAAAGCCAAGAACGACTTTGTTGCCACCGTCAGCCACGAGCTGCGCACACCTCTGACCTCTATGAAGGGTGCCCTTGGACTGGCACTGTCAGGCGCAATCGGCGAGATGCCCGAGCAGATGAACAAGATGGTCTCGATGGCGTCCAACAACTGCGACAAGCTGGTGACGTTGATCAATGACATGCTCGACATCGAAAAGATGACCGAGGGCTCGATGGAGTTCGCTCTGGAGCAGGTTGATCTGGCCGAAGTTGTCGAAGAGGTCGTAGAAGCCAACAAGATGAAGGGCGAAAAACGCTCGGTCAACGTGCGCTACAATCTTGTCGAGGATGAAGAGGGCATGTTCACCCTCGGCGAACGAACCCGACTGGTTCAGATGCTTGAACATGTGGTCGACAACGCTGTTAAATTCTCCGACGACGCCAGCGAAGTGATCGTCTCGCTGCTTGTGCACCGTGGACGCCTTCGTGTGTCTGTGCGCGACTTTGGCTGCGGTATTCCCACGGCCGCGCGCAGCACGATCTTTGATAAGTTTACGCAAGCCGACATGGGCGATACGCGCGCTGCAGGAGGCACTGGCCTTGGCCTCGCGGTCGCCAAGGCGATCACCGAAGGTCACAATGGCCGGATCTTCTTTGCCTCCGAAGAAGGTACGGGATCCGAGTTCTTCATCGATCTACCACGCTTGATTGGCGAAGACGTTGTTTCGCTTGAAGAGGCCAACAAAGCCGCTGAAGAAGCCGAAGCCATCGCGCGCGCTGAAGGTGACACCGATGGCGAGAAACGCAGTGTTCAAAGCACCGTTGCGATCAACTACGACTCCATGGAAGTCACCCAGTTCTCGCAAGTGGGCATGAATGCAGAACAGATCGAAGAAGAAGGCGAGGTCTTTGAAGGTCAGAGCTCTATTCAGAACCTGCTTGTGCAATTGCGTTCGGGCGGCTTTGACGTCGATATTGAATCTGGAAGCGTCTCGGTCGCGCAGATCGTAAGCGGCAAGGGCGTGGTCGGTCAGTCCACAGTCTTCAACTGGCTGAGCGATCAGGGCCGCAACCTTATCGCGGGTCTTACCGAACGCAATCAGCTGGCCAATATCCCAGTGTCTGTCATTCAGGCGAAGGCAGTGGACGAGAACCTGACCGACGCTTTGATGCTGAACGGCGTGCGCGCGAACCTCTACACCAACTGGCTGTCGACCCTTCCTGAACTTAGCGACAAAGAGGATCTCAAGTTTGACCTGATGGCGGTGGCGTCCAGTGATCTGCCCATTTTGGATGCAGAAGAGATCAATATGTCCTCGGTGACTGATGTCCAACAGGCACTTGCGCTGGCCGGAATGGAAAAATTCGACGCTGTCCTTCATTTTGACACATTGGGATTGGCAAACTGTATGACAGTGATTCCCGTCGTCGGAGGCAAACTGCCTGCGTCGGTTCCTGTCGTTCTGGTCGTATCCCAGACCGAAGCGCCAGAAGCAGAGCGTGGGGTCGTATCGAAATTTACAAGGTCCAACCCAGCAGGACGAGGCAAATCGCGGCGCAGGTCGCGCGGCTAGTCCGAACCCTAGGAGAAAAGAGGCAAACCATGGGTGAACTAAACAAAATCCTCCACGTCGAAGACGAGGCCGATATTCGCGAGATCGCGCATATGGCTCTTGAACTTATCGGCGGTTTCGAAGTTGCACAGGCCGAGCTTGGCACTGTTGCTCTGGATATCGTTGAGGGCTTTGCGCCTGACATGATCCTGATCGACGTTCAGATGCCAGAGTTGACGGGCCCAGAGACCCTGGAAGCGATCCGCAAGATGCCAGGCTTTGAGAACATCCCAGCGATCTACATGACTGCGAAAGTCAGTGAATCTGAAAAAGGGTCTTTGATTGGTCCGTTGGAACTGGGTCTGATTTCCAAGCCGTTTGATCCAACCACTCTGGCCACGCAGATCCGTGCCATGTGGGACAAAGGTCTTTCCGCCGCAGCCGCTTAAGACGATCCGCCCATCTGTCGCATATACCGGTTGCGGGCGACCTCTTCGAGCGCATTGGATTCTGCAAGATCCTCTTCTCGCCTCTTTTCATAGAGGGACTTGTCCAGAACGTTCTCGTTCGTGCGCACTTCGGCATAAGTTTCAAAAAGCCGCCCCTCGATCTGGGCGGCTTTTTCGTCGAGTTTCACCATTTCTCGATCAATGAAATCGCGCCTTTGCTGCACGGCTTGCAAAAACCCTGCAAGAAAAGGCGCCGCTTCTGGTGAGGTGATCTGGGTCTCTGTTTCCAAACGATGGGTCAGCGAATCCAATTCGCGTTGCAGATTGCCTTGCGCCGCGCGGATCACCCCCATTTTGGCGGCTTGCTCGTCCAACTCATGCTCTTTGATCCTTTGCAAGGTTGTCAGAGCTTTGATCCGACGCGCGCGGTCCATGGATTAGGCTTCGGCCAGATCGGTGCGGGCTTCTTCCATCTCATAGAAGCTTGGCTGCAGGATGGTCGGGATATTGCCGCGGCCGATTTCTACGCAGATGGTCGGGCTGTGGTCATGCAGGATCGCCACAAAGATATCGCGGATCACGTTATAAAACGCGCCGTCCTGCTCTTCGATTGCGGTTAGTCGACCGGACAGAGGGGCCACGAAACAGTACGCCAAGAAAACCCCTAGGAAGGTGCCCACAAGCGCACCACCGATCATCTCACCCAGAACCGCAGGTGGTTTGTCAATCGAGCCCATGGTTTTGATAACACCCAAAACCGCCGCAACAATCCCAATCGCCGGGAGGCCGTCGGCCACAGTCTGAAGCCCATGGGCCGGGACCAGCACCTCGTGGTGGTGCTTCTTGAGCTTTTTGTTGATCACATCCTCAGTCTGGAACGGGTCGTCAAACTGCAGCGCAAGCATGCGGAAGCTGTCGGTGATCAGATCAATTGCATGGTGGTCATGCTGGATCCGTGGGAATTGCGAAAAGATCGCACTGTCGTGTGGGTTCTCGATATGCTCATCCAGCGCCAAGACGCCGTCGCGCTGATAGATCTTGGTCAGCCCATACATCAGGTTCAAAAGGTCGATGTAGTCGCTTTGCTTCCACTTAGGCCCCTTAAGGGCTTTGAAGACCGCCTTGAAGGTGCCGATCACATCTCCAAAAGAGTTCGCGGCCACGTAGGCCCCAAGGGACGCGCCGCCGATCATCATGCCTTCGAAAGGAAGTGCGTGAAGGATGGGGCCCATTTCCCCGCCTGACAGCAGAAAGCCACCAAAGACAAGGCCGATAACAAGGATAAATCCGATAATGATGTTCATTTTCAGGTCGCTGTATTTAGGGGGCTATTTGGTGCCCGACTGCTCTATTTTTAACAGATTCTCGCACATCCACCCCGTCACCAGCAAGGAATAAAACGGTATTTTGCGAAGGATTGGCAAGAATAATTGACAATCATAGCGTGTAGGTTAAAGAATAGTGAAAATAATCATGGCCTTTGGAGAGGATCCAGAGATGTCACGGCCCGAGCAGATCATGTCAGTCTTATTAGACGCAGAGGATATGCGTCTCATTCACCGCGCCTGGCCGGTGGATATGCGTCTTGGCGTATGTCTTATGCCAAGCGGCGATTGTCAGCTTATGTTATTTCATCAGGATGAAAGTCTCGGCTTTCCGGACCGGCTGAAAGACCATTTCGGTCTGCGCGCGTCAGAGATTTCCATTCATCCTAAGGTTGCAGGTTTTGCGACTCATCCGATGAAATATTCGGAAGAGCGCGCACTGGCTAATCTTTTGTCCGACAATCTCGAGTTAACCGAAGAGGCTTTGGACTATTCCGTAAACTTCGCCTACGCCCGCGAAGAGGGACTGGACCCGGTGAACTTCATGGGGCGCGAGGCCGCACATCCATCGGCTGCGAACAGTGTCATCGAAGACGCGGAACTCCTACCTGTAGATCCACCAGAACTCACCTTTTCAACGCGCCGCAAATCAGCCTCATCCAACAAGCCAATTCGCAATCTTCATTTCGATCTCAAACGCGAGGCGCAACGCTTCGAGGACGGCACTGGCAAAAAAGCCCCCAAGGCTCCGACCTTTGGTTTCAAATCCGCCGCGCATCTCTCGGCACTTGATACCGAGCCGAAAGATTTTGTCTTAAAGGCAACGCCGGCGGGTGGCATTACAATCACTGCGAAATCGGGCGTTGGCCCAAAGGTAACTGTACGGGACGCGCAGCAAGTGTTCTTGCGCGACGACCGTAAACTCTTGGCGCTGCAGCTGGGTGAAACGACAGTTCCAGAAGAGATCAACCTGCTGCCCCACGCTGTGCCCTCTGCACTGCTGCAAGCTCTTGGCGGCAAGGTGGAGGCGGCCGAGGTTTTTGTTCAGGACGACTATGTCTATGCCACTTTGGGTCAACAACCTGTTGTCCAAGACAAGGCTATTTCAAAGAAAGCCGCGCCCAAACCTCTCAAGGTGCGTAAGCGCTGGGCGGCGCTGCGTCTTGTGGGGTTAACCGCTTTGACGATTGCCGGGATTTATCTGGTTCTCAACAGCCCGTTGGGTGCTCCGCCAGAGCCGGTGGCGGTGGAAACACCGATCGATTGGCAGAGTTTTACCGGTAACCTCTAAAAGCAAACCGCCCGCGACAGGATCGCGGGCGGTTTTAAAAAAGTTTTTCTCAGATCTTAGCGAAGAGCACTGCGCAGGTTTTCAAAGACTTGCTCGTCCAGAACCGTCGCTTCCGGCGCGCTTGGCAGGATCTCTTCGACCACGGATGCCTTTGGTGCTTCCATCGCCATGGTTTCTTCTTTGACCATCTCTGCCTCTACCGGAGTCTGTGCGGCTGGGGCAGGAGTGGCCTCGATCGTTTCCGTTGCCATGGCCTTTGCACCTTCTGGAACCTCAGACTTTTGATAGGCCAGCAGAACCTCGATGCGACGGTTGGATGGATCCTTCGGTGCATCCGCGTTCAAAAGCTGCGTGTCCGCGAGGCCAGATACCCGAGAGATCCGGTCCTGTGTGACGCCAGTTTGCAGCAGCACACGGCGCATTGCATTGGCGCGGTCCGAGCTCAGATCCCAGTTGTCATAAGACGTCTGGTTGGCAAATGGCACTGCATCGGTGTGACCAGAGATCACCATATCGTTTGGCAGTTTCGCCAGGCCTGCACCCAGTGTTTCCATCAGCATACGGGTCGCTTTGTTCATCTTGGCCTTACCAGAGGCAAACATCGCCTTACCGTCTTGATCCATAATCTGCACCAGCAAGCCCTCATCGGTTTCCTTGAACACTATGTTTTCCTGCAAAGCGGCCAGCTCGGGCGCTTGTTGCATTGCTTGCTTCACTTCCGCTTCAAGGGCCGCAAAGCGCTCTTTGTCCGCAGTATGAGTCGGGTCTTGCTCGGGTACCGCTTGCGAATTCGCACCAACATGGGTGCTGTTTGGATCCAGAGCTTCGGATTCCTCCATAGTGCTGCCAGCGGCGACGTTTGGATTGACAGTACTTTCGTCGAATGCTGGGGCTTCCGCATCTGCAGACGTGGCGACTGCACCGCCTTCGGACAGGCCTTCCGCCGAGGAATCTTCGACAAATTCAGGGCTTACGGCGCCAGCTGCAGGGTTCGTATGGTCACCCATATTAGTGCCACGCATCTCCTCATCCGGGCTCGCGGTCTGAGTCACATCCATGATTTCCCAGGTTGCTGGGCTTGGGTCATCCACCTCACCGCGGTCCGAACCACGGGCCACAGTCGCACCATTTGACGCGGTCAATGTACCCGGAGGGCCCAAAGTCGCACCGTCCAGAACACCAGATCCACCTGGCATCGTCGCATCCGTGAAATATTCGGCAATCCCGCGCAGCTTCTGTTCATCCGAGGATGACAGGATCCACATCAGCAGAAAGAACGCCATCATCGCGGTCATAAAGTCCGCATACGCAACTTTCCATGCGCCGCCGTGGTGTCCATGCCCTTCGACGACTTCGATCTTTTTAATAATCGTTTGGCCTTTGGCTGCCATCGTTTCTTGCCTCATATCGCCGGTTTGACCCGGTTGATTCCCGTAAACCGGCTTTTGCGCGGTTTTTCTCGGGAACAGATATGAAGGGGAACCGTGCCCCTAGAGGGGCGCGATTAAGAAAAGATTGTGGCAGGTCGGGAAACAATTGCGGCGCTTAGCGCGCCGCCGCACCTTGTTCCGCTTCGCCATCGCGGCTGTATTTACCCAGGCCGACTTTCTTTGCGTAGGCGGCCTTGCGCTCCGAATACTTGGGCGCAACCAGTGGAAAGTCCTCGGCAAGACCGAACGTTGTGCGATATTCGTCCTCGGTCAGACCGTGCTCTGCCTTAAGATGTCGCTTGAGCATCGTAAAGCCCTTGCCGCAGCAGAGGCAGTAGACCTTATCGTCTGTCACAGCCTTTTCTATGGCGATTGCGGGTTTAACGATTGGGGTCTCCACCGCATTTGGTGCGATGGTCGTTGTGCTATGGGAAACCGTATGGGACGGGATCCCCGTGAATACTGGGATAAGTCGCTGAGCGAGTGAAAGGATGTCGTCCTGTGTGATATCCGTACGTCCTGCGTAAGATGCGACGACCTGCGCGACGGCATCTAAGGATTGCTGCGATTGGTTATCCATGTTGTCTTTATCGTTCATGGGCTGCCTCTTTTTATGGCAAGGTATATAGAGGTTCGACTCAAGTACTGTCAAGAATAGCGAGGCGCTGTTCATGACAATTTGTGCGAATTTTCCCTTACATTACCGTGGGTTGTGAGTCCCGTGACTTGCGCAACCGGCGCAAAAATCAACCTATGCGCGCTTCTGCCAGAGAGGGCGCCTGGTTTTCCAAGACATAGAACTGATGCCGGCGACGGGCCGCCAGATAGTGCGAGTCAAGGATAGCAGGGCGGTTGGCCGCGCGCGCCAAAGTTGGCATCATCGGCATCTCGGCGGGTTCGATATCGTGCAGAATATCAAAAGCCGCGGCGAGGACGTCGAACATGAAGTCGTTGGTTTCGGGGGAAGAAAGCAGCTTCTCGATGGTTGCAACTGCGTCTTTTGCAGCCGCCATTCCGGCATAGGTCGCCTGAGTCTGTGCCATGAGGATACTCCGTTCAGAGTGTTAACCGGCGCATTCTGCAACCTGACGAAACCTTAGGCTGATCAAGGTTAAAATATGGTCAAAGTTTGCGGTTCTTGAAAAATAAATGGTTAAAAGATGTAAAACCCCAAGATCTCGCGCTTTCTTTTTACGTGTATCCTTGCGCACGACTCATGTCGCTCCAATTCACAATTCTCGTTGCGTGTTTAAGCATTCCTTCACTATGAAAGACGGGGCAGAGGGCAAAAAAACATGCTTGGCAAACCGACATATGCGATTGTTTTAGATCGGGATAATGCGCGAGCGCTATCCTTGCGGCATATGTTTTCGGTGATTTGCGGTGAAACTTGTGAGGTTTATTCAAGCGTCGAGGCCTTTTTTGACCACGTCAGCACGGATGTGTCCCCGCAAGTCATTCTCGTGGGTGATATTCCAGATCGGGCTGATGCGGTCAAAGCAATTGCGGATGCTATCCCAGGATTTCTGATCGCAATTGAACAGTCAGACGGCGACCTTTCTGTCGAAGATGCATTCTTGCAAGGAGCCGATGATGTGCTCCGCGTGCCTTATACCCTGCGGGAATTGGCTTTGCGGCTGCGCGCAAGGATTGGGTTGCTCGGTTCTTCAGAGAACGACAATCTGTTCTTGGACGCAACACATTGGGGCGACGAAGCATATATCTCCGAACGCGCCGGCTTAACCGAGTCCGAAGCGCATATCGTGCACGTTCTCATGAAGCATAGCGGCAAAATCGTTTCGCGAGATGCCCTGAGCTTAGAGATTGATGGGCGCGCTTGGGATTATGGTGACCGAAAATTTGACGTCCACGTTGCAAAGATCCGCAAGAAATTAACCTCGACATTTGGTGACAATATCTCTGTTCAGACCGTGCGGTCGGCTGGTTATATTCTGTCGATCGACGAAATTGGGCAGGCCGAATTAGCGGAAAATCAAATTTGACATTGCCCATTTTGTGTGCTGTCAAGAAGAGAATTGTAAATGTCGATTTTCAACCTACATGTCGCGGTCTCTTGGAAATGTTGGCCTATAGGTGGTGGATAACTTGGGCCTGTGGTGGGAAAACGTTAACTTTCTCTTGTTTTTGGCGAGTTGCAAAAGGCGGTGCTCCCGCATTTAACGATTCGCCGCGTCCGGCTAGCGGGTTCGAACACTCAAAATTAACAATCGAAAATTCGACCACAATTTTACAAAGAGTCGATTCTACTTTGAACAGAGCTGTCCTAAGATATGACCAAGCGATAAAATATATTCGGGGGAATATGTAGTGGACTACGATGCGCTACTCGCACAGATATGGGGTGGGTCCATAGGGCTAGATCGCGCTGCTGAACCATCAGGTTTGGTCGCTCTTTTGACATCCATGATCAGTGTTCCGTTGGTTGTGTTGCAATCTGACGCTGAAATGGATCGGCCTTACGCCTTCATGGAAACAACCGAAGTGATGGATGGGGTCATCCTCGGTGACGTCTTGGCAGAAGAGGTGGAGCTGGAAGTTCCTTACGGCGCTATGATCCTTGTCGAGCCAAAAGGGTTCTTCGACAAAAAGACGTCAGCAGGGGCTCTTGGACAGATCCTCGGTTTGGTATTGATGGACATTGCTCATCCAGATGCGCCAGCGACTGCCGGCGTGCCTCGGGACGAAGATCACAAGCTGGGCAATCCTATCGTCGCGCTAAGCGAATTCGCTCAAAACTGGGCCAATCGCATTCAGTAGATCTTTTTATGGTTAACACAACCTAAAGGTTTTCTTGATTTAATCCTTCATTAATCAAGTCTATCTTTGTTTATTCTTTAAACTATGTGATTTTATCCTTGCCGAAGGAGCTTCGGCAGGGTGCACTCTGAAATTCAGTCTTCAGACAGGGCACTTAAATGACCCGGCACAGAACCGGGCGTTGTTGAGGTAGTGCAGGCTTTACGACTTTGAATATGAATACCGCTATCAATCCGCTGGTTTCCCTTCTTGGTGGGGGGACTCCGAACGCGGGACAGACCGCGTTGCTGGGTTCGACGAGTTTCGCGCAGTTAATCCAAGGGCAAGAGCTTTTGGCGAACGCGCAAATTCATCCAAACAATGAATTGGCGACCCTAGTGCTCAAAGCTAATAACGCAGTTGCATCTTTGAAAGCGCTTGAGGATCTGGATCTTTCCGACCTTACGTTGGATGATATCCATGCATTTTTCGCCGAAGGTCAGGACTTAGGTGTCGATCCACAGTCCTTGACCGAGACATTACGCGACATTCAGGACATTTTGCGTGATCTTATCGATGTGTTGCCGGACCTGATGTCTCAATTCGCACCCGAAGAACTGGTAGTCGACGACCTGGATGTTCTAAACTTTGCGGCGATTGTCGAAGTATCTATTCTGGTAAGAGACATCGTTTCAAATCAACATCTTGCCGCGCAACAGGCGGCCGTCGTAAGCCCTGATGCGCCGCATCTTCAAGTGGTCGCAGCTACGCGACGCGAACCTCAAATTTTCAACGGTGCAGGTGTTCGCCCTCTTCAATCTCTTTCCCTGGTTTCTGAATTCGACGGGATTACCTTGCCAGAGCCCAACGTCAGAGAGACGCTGACGCTGACACCCCCTGGCGCGACGGTGTTTCGGACAATTGTCACCGCAGTGATCCAGTCGCAAAGATCTTCAGTGCAGTCGATCGATTTCGAGGCCAGCGAAACACCCCTTGCGCTGAGCGCCCGTGCGGAACAACCGCATTTTGAACAAATCGACCAACCGCAGGCCCCTCAAACAGTTCAGCGGCCTGAAAACCTAATCTCGACAAAATTCGCGAATGTCTTGGTCAATCAGGTGCGACAGGTTGATATTCAAGAAGGCACAACGCGCATCGAACTGTCTCCGCGTGGATTGGGCAGCATAGAAGTCGAGATGCGTACAAACAGCGACGGGTCTCTGTCTGTTGTGGTCCGTGCTGAAAACGACGCGGTGCTATCTGCTCTACGCGAAGAAAGAGACCTTCTGGCGGCCATTATCGGTGAAAACGCGTCTGGATCTTTGGATTTCCAAGAATATTCTCAAGAACAAAGCAATGAACACTCGGGCTTTGCCAACAATAGTGCTATAGTGGGCGAAGAAGATCTTGCAGAGGCCGAAGTTGGATCAGAGGCAATTGTCGAAGGTCCACACTTGGATCTGGTAACCTAGCGGGAACGTAAAACATGGATGCAGTTGGCTCCAATAGTTTGCTGAATACTTCAGGCGTAAACAGCACGTCGTCTCTCGCTTCGTTGAGCGAGGACTATGAACGGTTCTTGACGCTTTTGACCGCTCAAATTCAGTACCAAGATCCATTGGAGCCTATGGATTCCACGCAGTTCGTGACACAGCTTGCGCAACTTAGCCAAGTTGAACAGGCGGTTGCCACGAACGACAATCTCGAGCAGCTAGGTGCAAAGATTGGATCGCTGGTTTCGGTATCTGGCGCGGATATGATCGGCCGAGATGTGACCATCCCGTCCAGCCAATTTGCTTTGGCCAATGGCACAACGGACGCAAGCTATCGGGTTCCTGAAGGAACCAACAGCGTCAGCGCTCAAATTCTGGATGAGAACGGCACGGTCATTCGAACTTTGTCAGATCTATCGATTGACTCTACCCAAGTCCAAAACTTGAACTGGGATGGGTTGGACGAAGGTGGAAATGCGCTTTTGGATGGTGAGTATTTCGTTTCCCTCACGGCTTTGGATATTGACGGAAACCAGCTGGAAACCAGCACCTTCAGAAAAGCACGCGTGGAAGAAGTGTTGTTCAGCAACGGCGTGAACTACTTCAACCTTGATAGCGGCCAACAGGTCGAGTCGACCTTGGTGTTGTCTGCAAGCTAATCTCTACATTCTGTTTGTACGCGCTGTGCTGAATTCGTTTATGCGCGCGGTGCGGATGGCGTCGAAGTCCCGGTGCATTTTGCGCACGATTTCCTCGATCATCTTCAGGCGATCCAGATTGTTTTCCTCACCAGGGTCCACCCACAGCGTGGTTTCCGCCATGTCAGACAGAACCCCAATCGCGCCATCACGCAACCGGGCGCGTCCCTCGGCACCGTTCAGGCGTTCAAACTCGCTGGCTCCGGCCAGATAGACGTCCATATCAATCACGATATGAAGAACATTCTCGGGTTGCATGACCTGTACGGTGAATTTCCCGAGCGGCATTTTAAAGAGGATTTCCTTCGGCGCGGCCGCCACCTTGCCGGCCTCGTCCTTCTTCATCTGCATCTCTTGATCGGCCATTTCCGCAGGCGGAGGCGCTGCTTCCGGGGCCATCATCTGCCCCAGAAAATAGCCCGTGGGCCCCAAAAGCAGGGGCCCAAGCAGTATGATCAGAAGTTTCTTCATTTCAGACCCCTAGTAGGGGAGGATCACGTCTAGGAAATCTTCGCCATAGCGCGGTTGCTGGACCTGGCTGATCTGACCGCGTCCACCATAAGTGATGCGGGCCTCGGCAATCTTGTCATAGGCGACTGTATTCAACGTGCCGATGTCTTGAGGACGGATAATCCCCGCAACACGCAGCTCGCGCAGTTCATTGTTCACTTTGACTTCTTGACGACCTGCGATCACGAAGTTCCCATTGGGCAGTTCTTTGATAATCAAGGCTGCGACGCGCAGGTTGATAGCTTCTTTCCGTGCAATAGAACCTTCGCCTTTTGAGGCAGAGGTATTGCCCAGATCAATGATCTGCGGGGAAGGCACTTCGCCGGCGCCAACGCCCGGAAGCACTTTGTTCAACTGGCTGCCATAACCCAAGAATACTGGCGTATCGACGTCCTGTGTCGACGACCGAGACCGTTCAGACGCGTTGTCCAGTTTGGCATCATCAGAGATATTGATGACGACCGTCAGGATATCACCCACGGTTTGCGCGCGTTGGTCATCAAAGAAGCTGGATGTCCCACGCCGCCACAGGCTGCTGGCTTCGGCCCGCTTTGGGCGCATCATGGGTTCTTGCGCAGGCATCGGAACCGAAATTCGGTTCACTTCTGGAATGTCTGTGGACATATCACTGAACTGAGGATTGCGATGCTCTTTGAATTTCGGCGTGCAGGCACCCAATGCCATGCCGGAAATCAGCAGTGCCGATACGACAAACCGTCCACGGGAAAAGGATTTGGCCAGAGATGGGGTTGTCAAAATTGTGCCTCCACAAGCCCATCGCCTTTTGCGATGGCTGTTATTGTTTTGTTGCTTGAAAGATTGACCACGCGCACTTCCTGCCCGAGATGCGCGTCAGAGATCGCTTTGCCTGCTGCGGTCAGTTGCAGCGGCCCATGTTGCAGTTCGATCGTGACCCTGTCACCGCGCGACACGATGACCGGGGGCGACACCGACTGGTGGTGCACGGGGCGTCCGGGCGAAAGCATGCGGCGCACCTGCATGCCCACGAGCTCCTCGTATTCAGTTATGGCAAACGCATGAACACGCGCCCAGGCCATATCGATCATTTCGATGTCGCGAGGCAGCAGGATCTCGTCAGGCTGCACGCGACGGTTCACCACAGGGATGGGGACGCTCAGAACCGCAAGACCCCAAACGCGTGTGACGTCTCCGAAATTCGTGACAACATTGGCGATGAACTGGCCACTGTCTTTGTCGATCCAGAACTCTTGAATGTACTGGCCGTCTTTGGGCAGCCCATCCGCCAGATGCACGACAAACTGACCACTGGGCGGCAGCGCCGGACCAAACTCCTGCTCGGCGCGCTCGGCCACGAGGTCCGTGATCAAGGCAGCCCAAGAGGCGTTCGGTAGCATCAGAACGCTGAGGGTCAAAGCCAGAAGATATGTTGCGACGCGTTTCATCGATTAGGACTTAATCTGGTTTGCTGTCTGCAGCATCTGATCCGCAGTCTCGATAGACCGAGAGTTCATCTCATAAGCCCGTTGAGCCTGAATGAGGTCAGTGATTTGCGCCACGATATTCACGTTGGCGTTTTCCAGATAACCTTGCTGAACCAAACCCACACCTGGATCACCCGGAGTGACAATGGTGGCTGCGCCAGAGGCCGTGGTTTCTTCGAGCAAGTTGTTACCGATTGGTTTCATTCCCGCTTCATTGAGGAAAGTCGCAAGGTTCAATTGGCCCAGATCAGTGGTCTCATTGTCGTTGCCAAGGAAAGCTTGCACCAATCCCTGACCGCTGATCACCACGGAACGCGCATCGTCTGGTATGTTGATGCCTGGGTCGACTTCGAAACCATCCAGCGTCACCAATTGACCTGTTGCGCTGACTTGAAAGGCTCCGGCGCGCGTATAGGCTTGAGAGCCGTCCGGGCGCGTCACAACAAAGAAGCCGCGGCCATTCACAGCGAGGTCGAACTGGTTTTCCGTCTGTGCAAGCGCACCTTGAGTATTCAGGCGCACAACACCCGCGCCCTGAACACCAAGGCCGACATTCAGTCCAACCGGGCGTGATGTGCCGTTGGTTGAGGTCGCCGCGCCTTCTTGAAGCTGGGCTTGGTAGATCAGGTCCTGAAAGGCGGCGCGTCCGCTTTTGAAGCCGGTCGTGTTGGCGTTCGCGATGTTGTTGGCAATCACGTCGACATTGGTCTGCTGCGCCAACATGCCGGTAGCGGCAATTCCGAGAGCTTTCATGGCCTTGTTGTCCTTATGTTATTGCCAGCCTCAGACCACACGGCCCAGACGCTGGATTGCCTGTTTAGTCAGTTCGTTTTCGTCGCTCATCAAATGGGTTGCGCGTTCGTAGGCGCGCTGGATGTCCATAAGATGGATCATTTCGACGACCGGCTTCACGTTGCTTTGCTCGATAAAGCCCTGCGCGAATTGAGCGTTCTCAACCGGTGCGGGGGCCGGGGCATTTGGATGTGGGAGGAACAAGCCGTTTCCAAGCGGCGATGCGCTCGCAAAGCTTGGGACATTAAACAGTCCGATGCGGCCAAGAACACCACCATTCTGATCCGTGAGTGTGCCGTCCTGGCCAATCTGCACCAGATGAGCGACGTCCTGAGGGATGTTAATCGGAGCACCTGCTTCATCCACAACAGGGTTGCCCGCAAGATTGACCAGCTGCCCATCTACATCCACGGAAAGGCGTCCGTCGCGACCATAGGCCGTTTGCCCATCCTCGGTCAGATACCCAAGCCACCCTTGTCCCGTTACCGCGATGTCCAAAGAGTTGCCGGTCTGAACCAAAGCACCCTGAGACAGATCAACATAGATGCCATTATCTTTGACGAAACTCACAGCTTGGGTGTCGTCGCCGGAACCTGATGGGTCCACAGCCTCCAGCAAAGGATGCTGCGCCTTGTACCCTGCGGTCGAGGCGTTTGCCATATTATGCGCTGCCAAATCCAACGAACGCTCCAAGGCGGTCGCCAGCGAAATGGACACATAGCTGGTGGTTCCCATGCCCGTTGCCTTTATCGACATGCACTAATGCAAGAACAAAAGTGCTATACTGCTCATTAGTTTATTGTTTCTTTAAGAATTATCCATCAAGATAAGGATTAAAACAAGCTATATTTGGCAAAGAGCAAGAATAGAAAGAAAAGATGGGCAAGGCGCGACTGCTTCTGACGATCCCGTTCTGGGTGCTGCTTTTGGCATCCGGCGTCTATTCTGCGTCTGACCCAGGCGAAGAAGAGCCTAAAGTTGAAGAAGCTGAGCCTGCGCCCAAAGAGCCTAAGAAGTTAGAGATCACCGCTCCGCAGACCTCTGTTCAGCAGTTGTTTGATCTGGACCTTCGCCGCTGGCCCGAAGAGCGATTTTACGAGAATCTGACAGGACTTATCAATGAGTTGTCCGTGCGCTATGGCGACGAAGCGACAGCCACGCTTCTGGATACAGCAGAGTTGTTCCTTGGTCAGATGATGGTCGCCGAAGCGGAGTCCGTTCTTGGAGAGTTGGAAGACGTTTCGCCAGGCCAATTCCGTCGCAAAACTGCGCTTAAACATGCCCAGATGCTTTTGAACGGCGCTTCAGTCGACGATTTTGAGACGTCTCCATTGAACGAAGACAGCAGACCGGACCGCGCGTTTTGGTCGGTTCTGCAGGCGATTGCCACGGCCGACGGAGCCATGCTCAATGAAAACCTCAGCGGTGGTGTATTGGGGCTGATCCACCAGACGAGGCCGGTGGCGCGCTCGGTTCTGCCGATCATTATCGAAGCGATGATCGAGACCGAACAGCTGACGCTGGCCGCACGCAGCCTTGAATTGCTCGAAGACTTCCCCGACCTTAGTGATGCACCGATGGGGCATTACCTAAGGGGCCGTGCGGCGGAAAAGCAAAACAATCAAAAGACTGCGCTGGTGCATTACTTTGAGGGCATCAAGGGATTTGACCGCTATGCCGTGCGCTCGCGGCTTGCGATCGCTGATATGGCGATCATGGATGGTGGGCGCGGCGCTTTGATGGCGGCAGAAGACGTGCTTGAAAACGGTCTGGATTCTTGGCGCGGCGATCAGTTTGAGATCGCGACCCTTCAGAAGTTGCACGAAGTTTATGCGGCTGCGGATGAACGGGTCGAAGGGCTTATCCTTCTCAGCAAGATCACAATGCGCTTCCCTGGTACCGAAGCCGCAGAGCGCGCCGAGGCCGCGTCAAAGGATGCGCTCCGTGCGGTGTATCAGGATGGGTTTGACGGTAAAATTCCGCTTTCACGCTGGCTTTCGGTCCACCTCAGGTTGGTGCCGGCCTATCGTTACCATCCCGAATACGCACGGCTTGTCGAGGAACTGGCGGATCATCTCATGTCCCTTGGTGGGACGACGATGGCAGCCAAGGAATACCAGCGGGCTCTAGATTTCCGCGTGGACCTGAAGGATCTGAATTCCGACTGGGTATCTGATGAAGAAATGACTCAGAACAAGCTCAAATTGGCGCGTGCTTATGCTGCTGGCGGACAGTATCAAGAAGCCAAAGAAGCCCTCGCGACGCTGGACGGCGCGGTTGATATCATGGTGCGCAATGACATCAATACTCTGCGAGCAAAGATCGCAGCGCAGATGGGCGACGCAGATGGCTTGCTGCGTACCCATGTGATGTCTCCAAGTGCGGAGAACTTGCGCAATGTCAGCCATGCGCTTTGGGAAAAGCAGGAATGGGACGGCGCAAATGAATTCTACAACCGCCTTTGGGCGGAGTATCCGGGCAGTTTCAGCCTCAGCGACGCCACATATTTGCTGATTGCCGCGCATCGTACCGGAGATCGAAATACTGCGACTCGCGTGGTCGAAGCCTTCCCTGGCATGACAGAATCAGAGAACTGGGTGCGATTGGCAGAGAGCTTCTTGTCGCAACCTCCGGACGTGTCGACTCTCACGCTGGATGCGGCGAATGGGCGGTTGGATCGCCTCAACTCTGCATTGGAAAATATCCAAGGAAATGGACTTTAATCCTTAAAATCCTCCCACTGTTCTTGATAAATCATAGATAAATATGCCGAGAACAAGGATTTTTTAAATTTCTTTAACTCTGCTTAAAGGAGTTTCATGTAACTATCCTTGCAATCAAAAGACTAAAAAGAATAACGAGGCAGACAAAATGTCATTGACCAGTGCGCTTCAAACAGGCGTGAGCGGCCTGTCAGCAAACTCGACAGCGGTGGGCGGAATCTCCGAAAACATCGCCAATGCGAATACTGTCGGTTACAAACGTAGCTTCTCGCAAATGGTAACGACCACGGCGTCGCAGGGTTCGGACAAAGGGGTATTGTCCGTTATCGCCCAAGAAGTAAGTACCATTTATGCGGCGGGCGGTCTTATCGCGACCAATAGCAATACCGATTTGGCGATCTCGGGGCGCGGTTTTTTCGTTGTTACGGAACAGCCAAACGAAACCAATCAGGGCAACTTCTTGTTGACGCGGGCAGGGTCGTTTCTGCCTGACGCGGACGGCAATCTGGTAAACGCTGCTGGTTACTACCTGAATGGTTTCCCTTACGATGGTGATGGTAACCTTTTAGGGGTAGACCGAAGCTCTTTTGCATCAATGGAAGTTGTAAATGTTGGCACTGTTACACTTGCGGCGGACGCGACCACGACGATCGACGCTTCCGGCAATGTTCCAAGCCAGGAAACTGGGCTCACAACGCCTGGCGCCCCGTTCATCACCTCTTCCGAATACTTCACGCCTTTGGGCGCGATTGAACGCATAAATATCAGCTGGCAGCCAACGAGCACCGCAAATGTTTGGGCGGTTACGGTCTCCGACCACAATTCAACCACGCTCGGGTCTTTCGATATGACCTTTAGCGACTCCGGTGCAACGGCAGGCGCGCCCAGCAGCTACACCAACATCACCAGCGCGGCGGTGGCGCCTGCGGCATTTGCAATGGATGCTTCGACAGGCGTTGTGTCTCTTACTTTGAACAATGGTGCGACTCCGCAGCCTTTGACAATGTCCTTCGGTGCAATCGGAAGCTTTGCCGGGATGACGCAGTTCTCTGGTGACTTCAGTCAATCCTACGATCGCGATGGGTCGAATTTGGGTGAATTGGTTCGGACCGAGTTTGACGATGCCGGCACGATCTTTGGTGTTTTTGACAATGGAACACGACGCCCGCTGTTTGAAGTGCCGCTCGGTGTCGTTGACAACCCCAATGGCCTCGGCGAGCGCGCAGGCAACGCGTATCAAACAACCGTAGATTCCGGCTCGTTCCAAGCTCTTACACCGACTGGTGGTCGAGTAGGCATCATCAACGCGGGCGCATTGGAAGGGTCTAATGTCGATATCGCACAAGAAATGACGGACCTGATCCGCTTCCAGCGTGCGTTCTCTACGAATGCCTCTGTTGTGACAACAGTCGACGAAATGATGGAAGAGACAACGCGGCTCAAACGGTAACAGATTAATGTAGGGCAAGGCCTAAGATGAGTATCACCAGCGCACTGAACACAGCGGCTTCTGGACTTCGCGTTCAGCAGTCCTTGTCGCGTGTGGCTGCTGATAACGTGGCGAACTCTAATACCGAGGGGTATGCCAAGCGGTCGGCGGTAGTCGTTTCAACTCTCATCGGCGGCGGCGCGAACGTGACCGAGATCCGGCGCGAAGTCGACTCCGCCCTAGCGCGCATGGCACGGCTCGAAAACGCTCGGATGTCTGAACAGCAGGCGGTCTACGAAGGCCTGCGCGACTATTCTATTTTTCTTGGTGAAATCGGCGACGGCAACTCACCCGCGGAATCCTACGCAGAGTTCAGCGCGTCAATGTCGACATTGGTCAATATGCCATCCTCCAGCGGCGCTCAGGCTGGGGCCATCCTTGCGGCCGAAAACCTTGTGACCACGCTCAACCATGCCAGCGACCGTTTGGCGGGGGTGCGCGCGGATGTGGATATGGAAATCCGCTATGAGATCGCCGACCTGAATGACAAGCTGTACGAACTGGTCGATCTGAATACGAAACTTCACACGTATCAGCAAAATACCTTTGAGGCCGCAGCATACTCCGACCGCGTCGAGAGCATCATCGACGAGATCTCGAGCATGGTGGATGTGCGGGTGAGCTATGGGTCGGCTGGTTGGGTCAACCTCTACACGACCGGCGGTGCTGCGTTGATGGAGGGTGATCAGGTTCACGACGTCTCTTACAACGCGGGCGACGGAACCTTCTGGGCAGGTGGCCAAGAGATCACGCCGACGAACCCGAATGTCCGCGGCATTGAGCACGGGACTCTTTCTGGTTTTGCCACACTGCGCAACGAGACAATCCCGACGTTCCAGTTGCAACTAGATGAATTTGCGCGTGGCCTTATCACCACCTTCGAAAACGCAGATGCGTCGCTTGGCGCGACCGATGCAGGCCTGTTTACGGACAGTGGCGGGCGGTACAACGCAGCGAACCTTGAGGGCCTCGCATCTCGCATCCAGATCAACAGCCGTGTCGAAGGAGCCACGACCGGAACGTCCTGGCTGATCCGCGATGGCCTCGGAACCGCTACGGAAAGTGAAAACGTATCGGATGCAACCCAGGTTCAGCTGTTCATCAACGAGATGAATTCGGCTATGAATGCGGATCCGTTGACCGGAATTAACAGCACGGTGTCTTTGTCTGACTATGCGGCCGAAATGATCAGCGCGCAGGGCACGACGACGGCGCGGGCAGAAAGCAGCTACAACGCTGCTCGTTCGGCGGCTGAAGTCGTCGCTGCTTCGCGACAGAACGTCGAAGGCGTCAGCATCGACGAAGAAATGCAGAACCTCATGCTGATCGAGCAGAGCTTTGCGGCCAATTCTCAGATGTTGTCGACCATCGGTGAAATGCTCGACACATTGCTGTCCATTGTTTGAGGGAGGGTGATCGTTGACACTTTTTAACTCTCGGGTCTCCTCCTACCAAATGAACTATTTCATGCGCGCGAACGTCAATTCCGCGACGGTCAAGCTACAAGAGGCGACCAAAGAACTGGGAACGGGCCGCCACGCGAACCTGTTCAAGGAACTTGGGCCTCGGTCCGCCTCTGCGTTGCAAATGCGGGTCACGGAAACCACCACGCAGTCTTTTGTGACAGCCAACAATGTTTTGGCGAGCAAGCTCGAAACAACATTGGCCGCCACGAACAGCATTCGCGAGACGGTGAGCAGTGTTCTTGAACTGTCCTTGCTGAACTTGACTCGCCCGAATACCGGGGCAGAGGCCTTGCAAGCCGAAGCGCGCGCGGCCATTGAATCAGTCGTTGGGTCATTGAACCAAAGCTTCAATGGCGACATGATTTTTGCGGGGATCGCAAGCCGCCATGCGCCTATGACACGGTGGGAAGACGTCAATCCAGACACAGGCTTGTCACCCGAAGGCGTTATCAATTCCATCGTAGGCGCTGGGCCGCCAGACGCCGCAACAGCAGGCACAATGATTGCCGACATTCAGGCGGTGTTTGACTCAAGCTATGCCGCCAACCCAAACATGAACTACGAGGCGACGTTCTATGGGGGAACGCCCCTGCTTGATGGCGGAGGCAACCCAAATGCGCGCGTAACCGCCCGCTTGGACTCGGATCAAGAGCTGGATTACGGCGTTCAAGCCAATGATCCTGCGTTCCGCGAAGCACTTCGAGGTCTGGCGTTGTTGGCGAGTGTGGATGTATCGCAGGTTTCCGATGAAGCGACTTATCAAGCCTGGATGCAAGAGGCCGTCGACTCTTTGGCAGCCGCTTCTGAAGGCATTTTGAAGATCACCACCGACGTTGGTTTCCAGCAAGAAGTCGTGGAAACCGCGACGCAGCGACTTGAGGATGTTTCCATCATCCAGCGCTTGCAAGTCGCGCGCCTGGAGAATGTCGACGCCTATGAAGTGTCAGCTCAGATCGCATCGCTGGAAGCTCAATTGCAAGCCAGCTACAGCGTGACCGCGCGCCTCGGTCAACTGAGTATCCTCAACTACATGAGATAACAGATCCCTCGAGCCCGTCTTGGATGTGCTCAAGTTAAAACCCCCGCTCCAGAAGGATGCGGGGGTCTTTTTTGTCTATTCTTGAGCGCGCTTAGGCGCGCGCCTCAAGTCGCATGCCAGAGCTGGTCAGCGCCGGAATTGGGGTCACATCGTCCAGAACATCTGGGGCGCTCAGCTTATAGCCGCGACCGTGGATGGTCTCGATATACTGCGCGCCGGTGTCAGCCGCCGAGGCGATTTTCTTGCGCAACTTACAGATGTAAACGTCGATCACCTTGTCAAAAGGCTGATCTGCGCTCATGCCATAGACCGCATCGTAGATGGCGTTCTTGGAAATCACCTTGTTCGAGTTCAGCGCTAGGTGCTGGAAAATCGAATGTTCGCGCTTGGACAGCTTGATACGGGTGCCCGAAACTATTGGGTCGCGACCGTCAAAGAAGGCGGTGACTTCGCCGACGCTGATGCTTTCGGCAGCGTGGCCGTGGAAGCGACGCACGATAGAATTGATCCGCGACAGCACTTCGCCACCTTTGATCGGGCTGACGATCACGTCGTCTGCACCGCGATCCAAAGCGGCTGCGGTGTCCGCAGAATTCCGGAAATCCCGCAGGATTATCAAGGGGTTCTCGCATCCTGCATGACGCACCGCGCGGATTTGGCGGTGGGTGTTCACAGATTCTCCGATCAGAATGGCGCGATGTTCGCTGCCCGTCTGAGTCAAAGGCGCAAGGCCCGTTTCAAAAAATTCTTCGCCCACAAAGAGAGGTTGCAGACCCGCGTTTTCCAACTCGGATGCTAGTGATGCTCGACGTTTCTCTCGTGGCTCATAAACATAGGCGCGCATAGCGTCCTCCGTTCCTGCCATTTTTGTTATTCTTGACGGCTAGCAAGGATTAACCAGCCGTTCAACTATAAAAAGAATAAATCACAAAGATTAAAACGTAGTTAAAACAGTCAATTGCAAAGATAGTATGGACGAGGCAAAGATAAATGGTTAAAGTGTCCTTGGGCATAGAGGCAAAAATATCTATGGAGCAGTACCATAAACTCTTCTGGCCCCGAGCAGGTGTACTACTATGCGCATTGATCTTGGCGGGGTCAGTGTTTGGGGTGTCAGTGGCGAAGGCCGACGTTCGCATCAAGGATATTGCGAGCTTTGAAGGCGTGCGAGAGAACCATTTGATCGGCTATGGGCTGGTCGTGGGTCTTTTGGGCACGGGCGACAAGATGGCGAATTCTCCGTTCACACGTGAAAGCGTGCGGGGGATGCTTGAGCGTCTCGGTGTAGCCAATATTGACGCCAACCTGCTGCAGACCAAAAACACCGCGGCGGTGATGGTGACGGCGAAACTTCCGCCGTTTTCCCGTCGCGGTGCTCCCATTGATGTCACCGTAAGTTCCCTCGGAGATTCGACCAGCCTGCGGGGAGGTACGCTGTTGGTTACGCCTCTGGCTGGGGCTGACGGCGAGGTTTATGCGGTCGCCCAAGGCGCCGTCGCGGTTTCGGGCTTTCGCGCCGAAGGGGCGGGTGCGACCTTGACCGAAGGTGTGCCGACCATCGCCCGTATTGACAACGGCGCGATCGTGGAACGCGAAGTCGGGTTTAGTCTGGATCAGATGAAATCTGTGCGCGTCGCTTTGCGGACACCTGATTTCACTACCGCCACCCGCGTGCGAGATGTTGTGAACACGGAATTGGGCGCTCAATTCGCCGAAGTTCTGGACCCTGGCACCATCGAAGTCGCCATCGCGAGCAAAACCAATGTCGCGGAATTCGTGTCCGTGATTGAAAATCTGACGGTTCAGCCGGATTCAATCGCTCGCGTTGTGGTTGATGAAAAGTCCGGAACAATCGTGATCGGATCCAATGTGCGCATCGGTCAGGTCGCGATCAGCCAAGGTGGCCTGACGATCCGCGTCAAAGAAAACCCGAGCGTCAGCCAGCCGAATCCGATTTCCATCGGTGGCACGACTATCGTGATCCCGGATACCGATCTGGATGTGACCGAGAAAGACAGCAAATTCACCATTCTTGAGGGCGATGTCAGTCTTCAGGACCTCGTGGACGGGTTGAACGCGATCGGAGTCGGAGCACGTCAGACCATTTCCATTCTGCAAGCGATCAAGTCCTCGGGCGCGCTGCACGCGGATCTGGAGATCATCTGATGGCGGATCTTCCGATTCTCTATTCACCGCTCGCAAACGCGCAGATTCCGAATCAAATCGGGCCCCAAAATCGGCTTTCCGAACAGGAAATTGCGAAGGCAAAAGAATTTGAGACGCTTTTTTTGTCCCAATTCGTCGACGAAATGCTCAAGACCGTTGACCTCGATGCAGCGACGGGCGGGCGCGACATGCACATGTGGCGATCCTTCATGTCGCAAGCAATGGCTGAGTCCCTCGTTGACCAGGGCGGCTTGGGTTTGGCGACCAGTGTTGAACAAATGATGTCGGCATACAAAACCGCCGGAAACGGAGGCAATTCATGATTTCTCAGCGCCAATTCCGGGTGGCCGGTCGCAAGCAAAACCGCACATCTGGGCAAGGAACAATGGCCATCGCACCTACCGAATTGGACCTCCAGAATATCGATGCTTTTGCCAGCAAGATTTCGGAAGCCGTGTCGGTGTTGAAACAAGAGATTGCGGGTATCAACGACGGGCAACTCAATATCGTGAGTGAACTCTACAATCAGAAGGCCGGCATTCTGAAGTGGCTAGAGCTGAAAATGCCGCTGATTGAACCCTTTATGAACGACGATGCGGTCAAGGTCAGGCGCCTTCCCGACAGGCTTGCGGAACTCAAAGAGGCAGTGTCTGAAAACAACGCGCTTTTGTCACGTATGTCTGTCGCCGCAGGCACCATCGTTCGTGAAATCGAGAAGGCCCAGAACAGGCACAGCCTGAACGGCCTTTATGGAAAATCCGGTCGTCGCATTGGCGCGGATAGCAGCCGATCGAGGGCTTTGGATAAGGAGCTGTAGCAGAGAAAATCAGGGAACCGTCTTACCTCTACGGGCCGTGAAGGTTTAAAAAAACGTAAACCTTAACCCCGCTTTAACCAAAATTCTGTTAATCTACGAATGGTTGTACAGCCAGGCGTAGGTTTGGCATGTGCGATTGATACTCTGTCAGAAGACGGACTAAAAAATCGAGAATTGAGGAGAGCGTAAAATGACGTCCATTCTCACGAATAACTCTGCAATGACGGCTCTACAGACCCTGACTATGGTCAATAAGAACCTGAACCAAACCCAAGGCCGCGTATCCAGCGGTCTCGCAATCAGCTCGGGTAAAGACAACGCCGCTTACTTTGCTATCTCCGAAACTATGAAGGGTGATAGCGGTATGTTTGATGCGATCAACGAGGGCCTGACATCTACCCGCAACTCAGTAGCGACAGCGCGCCTTGGCGCGGAAACCGTTTCTGATCTCGCACAGCAGTTCACCGAGCGCGTCGCGTTCGCACAGGGCTCTGGTGTGAATCTGGCAGATGTTCAGGCAGAACTTGATTCCATTGTGTCTCAAATCGGTACTGCCATCAGCCAGTCGACCTTCAACGGTGATGATCTGGTGTCTGGCGCTGCTGCGACACAAACCATCGTTTCCGGCGTATCCCGGACAGGTGGTTCTTTCGCGGCGACAACCATGACATTCGACTCCGTGAACCTCGGCGCGATCCAGACTGCTCTGGACGCAATTGATGTTGTAACTGCTGGTGCCACCAGTCAGGCTGCACTTCAGGCAACGCTGACGACCGCAGAGGCACAACTGGGCCTCGCAATCGACGCAGCGACGTCTTTGGGTGTCACAGAGAAATCCATCGAAGCACAACAGAGCTTCCTGGGTTCCCTGACCGACACCCTGGATCAAGGTGTGTCCTCGATGGTTGATGCAGAGATGGAAGAGGAAGCAGCGCGTTTGCAAGCCCTTCAAACTCAACAACAGTTGGCGACTCAAGCACTAGCAATGGCGAATTCTTCGCCTCAGTCCGTGTTGTCGCTCTTCCGTTAAGAGCAATAGAAGGGAAGCCGGGGGTCCTCGGCTTCCTTTTTTCTTTAGCCGCACATTAAACAGTTTTAACACGCGGTTACCAATTCTCCCAAAAATTGTATTTTCTCAATGGGTTCGCTGAAAAGGCGGCAAATCCTAAACTTGGCTTTAACCATGCCTCCCATATTCTTGTCAGACGCGTGCGGTGAGAAATCCGTGCGTGCCATATCAGTCAGAAGACTGAGACATAACGAGAATTAGAGGAGAACATTAAATGTCATCCATTCTCACCAATTCCTCTGCAATGGTCGCTCTTGCCACGCTTAACAACGTGAACATGAAGCTTAACGAAACCCAGAACCGTGTTTCCACGGGTCTTCAGATCAGCTCTGGTAAAGACAACGCAGCCTACTTCGCGATTTCCGAAACCATGAAGGGCGACAGCGGCATGTTTGAGTCGATCAACGACGGCCTGACTTCCACCAAGAACTCCATCGCAACTGCACGCCTGGGCGCAGAAACTGTTGCAGACCTTGCTCAGCAGTTCACCGAACGTGTCGCCTTCGCACAAGGTTCCGGCGTGAACCTTACCGATGTACAGGCTGAACTGGATTCCTTGGTTTCTCAGATCGGCCTTGCGATCAGCCAATCGACCTTTAACGGTGAAGATCTGGTCTCTGGCGCTGCGGCAACTGTGACTGTGGTATCGGGTGTTTCCCGTACCGGTGGTTCATTCTCCGCGACGACCCTCAGCTTTAGCTCTGTAAACTTGGGTGCAATTCAAACTGCATTGGATGCAGTTGACGTTGTGACGGCAGGTGCGACAAGCCAAGCCGCTTTGCAAGCGACTTTGGTGACCGCGGAAGGTCAACTGTCAGCAGCGATCGACGCGGCAACGTCCTTGGGTGTTTCCGAAAAAACCGTCGAAGGTCAGCAGACATTCCTGAGCTCACTGACGGATACGCTTGATTCCGGTGTTTCCTCTATGGTCGATGCGGATATGGAATCCGAGGCGGCGCGTCTGCAGGCACTTCAGGTTCAGCAGCAGCTGTCGACTCAATCGCTTTCCATGGCGAACCAGACACCACAGAACATTCTGTCTCTGTTCCGGTAAGTTCCTTTTAGGCCGTTTGGTCTTTGAATACCGAATGAAAAAAGCGGTCGCGCAAATGCGCGGCCGTTTACTTTATGCCGACGGATTTTGTTTACGAACTTTCTTGCCACCGCGCCAAACACTGCGAAGCGCAAAGTCTGAAGACAAGTGTACGAAATCAGCTGGCCCATTTTCGAACAAACGCCCCAATACTGATTTCCCAATTACATCCGCCGGATACTGAGTTGCCCGCTTCAGAGCGATTTCAACAGGCTCACCGCACGTGGAAACCAAGAGTTTGATGGCGTCAGCCAAGGCCAAATGCGCGCCAGCTAAGGTTCCATCGGACAGGGTGAGGCGATCCCCCGATCTTAGGATTTCGCGTCCGTTGAGTGTGAAAGACTCCAGGTCCGACCCGATCGTCGCCATAGCGTCAGTGACAAGGAATATCTCTCCGGGGCCTTTATTGGCGCGCAGAGCCAAACCAATCACCGCAGGATCAACATGAATACCGTCTGCAATGAGGCCGGCGTAAAAAGCGCCCGAAGACAACGCTGCGCCAACCGTCCCTGGCGCACGTGCTGTCATCGGGCTCTGTGCGTTAAACAGATGGGTCACACAGTTGGCACCAGCTCTGGCATAGCGCAGACAGGTTTCGTAGTCTGCATCCGTATGACCAATCGACACGACAACGCCTGCGTCCGTGAGGTCGCGAACCTGTTGTTCGGATGCATGTTCAGGGGCGAGGGTCACCTTTAGGACAGGGAGCGCTTTGGCGGCCCTTAGCAAAACCTTCATGTCTCGATCATTCATTGGCCGTACAAAAGACTCGCGATGCGCACCTCTGCGATTTGGCGCGATATGAGGACCTTCGAGGTGCAAACCAAGTACGCCCGGTATCCGCGCGGCGATTGCCTCCTCAACGGCAGCGATCGCTTGCGATGTTGTCTCTGGACTATCGGTGATCAACGTCGGAAGGAACGATGTCGTCCCCAAAACAGCATGCGCTTGGGACATCGTGGAGAGAGTTTCCACCGAAGGCGGGTTGTTAAACAACACGCCACCGCCCCCATTAACCTGAAGATCAACAAAACCCGGTGCCAGAAAACCGCCATTCAACGCGATAGACGTGGTTTCTGCGGGAATTGCAGTGTCATCGACAAGGCATTTTACTTTGCTTTCCTCTATTAGAAGGGCTTTTCCTTTCTGAAGAGTGCCCTGCCAAAGGATGTCTGCACCCTTGAATGCTTTGGTTTTTGATTGTTCTTGGTTCAGCAAAGAAAGACGCTCCAAATCGGTTTCGCGCTCATATTAGCAAGTTAGGCCTTGTTGCGGGGAAGCGATTTCTAAGTGGTGGAAGTACAACCTTAGCAGGATTGGAAATGCTGCTAGGTTCTAAAAGTTGTGTAGTGGCGAGTATTTGGTAGAGCACAACGCTCGACGAAACCGGGGTTGGAACGTCAAAAGTCTTGAGCCACTCTGCACAAAAATGATGCATCAAAAGTGCAGCGCATGATGCGTCAGAGGATATCCTTATAATTGAGTAGGAAAACAAGGATACAATCTTTGCATTTAACAACTTAAAGAAGAATTTCTTGGAATTTCTCAAAAACAGCAAGAACATATACCTTGCTTTAATCTTTTATTCTTTATAGTGACCTTATTAAAGAGAGTAATGGTCCAGAAGGACCCTCGCCCGAAAGATAGGAGCGCAGGCAATGTCGTCTATTCTTACAAACCATTCAGCCATGGTGGCTTTGTCCACGCTCAACATGGTCAACAAGAATCTGACCGACACGCAGAACCGCGTTTCAAGTGGTCTTCAGATCATGTCGGGCAAGGACAACGCTGCCTACTACGCCATCTCGGAAACGATGAAGGGCGACAGCGGCATGTTCGAGGCCATCCATGATGGCTTGACCGCGACCAAGAACTCGATTTCCACGGCGCGCCTTGGTGCCGAAACCGTAGCAGACCTCGCAAAGCAGTTTACCGACCGTGTTGCCTTTGCGCAGGGCAGCGGTGTTAACCTTGCTGATGTTCAAGCGGAACTGGACTCGCTGGTAACTCAAATCGGTACCGCGATCAGCCAATCCACGTTCAACGGAGAGGACCTCGTGTCGGGCGCTGCAGCGCCTGTGACAGTCGTTTCGGGTATTTCCCGCACAGGTGGCTCTTTCACAGCAACCACAATCACCTTCCAGTCCATTGATCTGGGTGCAATCCAGACCGCGTTAGACGCAATCGATATTGTTACCGCAGGCGCAACTAGCCAAGCAGCTCTTCAGGCGACGCTGGCAACCGCTGAGGCGCAGCTTTCCAATGCGATTGACGCGGCGACTTCGATGGGCGTCACTGAAAAGACCATCGAAGGTCAGATGTCATTCCTTGATATGCTCACCGATACGCTGGACTCAGGTGTTTCAGCGATGGTTGATGCGAATATGGAAGCCGAGGCGGCCCGCTTGCAGGCGCTTCAGGTTCAACAACAGCTGGCGACACAATCACTCTCTATGGCCAACCAAGCGCCACAGAACATCATGTCGCTGTTCAGGCAATAATCACAGTTTTCTGGGGGGAAGGCCGAACATTCGGTTTGACGCCATTGCAGAACTCGGCCGGCTAGTCACCGGCCGATTTTTTTATGCGGCACTGGGTTGATCGACCGCCGCGACGTCGATGGGGACATCAATTCCTGCTTCAAGAAGCATCCGGTACAGCTCCGCAAAGCTTTGGTCAGACATCATCGTGTCGCTCTTGCGCTGGGACAGGAAGGTTTCAGCTACCTTGGCAAAGCGCATAGCAGCGTCGACCTCTGGGTCGGTGCCGGGCTTGTAGGCCCCAACACGGATTAGGTCTTCCATATCCGCATAGCGCGCAAGCGCGCGACGCGCTTCGTTCATGATGGCGTATTCTTCGTCCGAATGGCAGGCCGGCAGCATCCTGGAAATTGACTTCTGAATGTTGATGGCCGGATAGCGCCCCCGTTCAGCAATGGCGCGATCCAGAACCATATGTCCGTCCAAAATGCCGCGAATGGCGTCGGCAATTGGTTCATTCATGTCATCGCCGTCAACCAAAACCGTATAAATCGCAGTGATGTCGCCTTCACCCTCGCGACCGGGGCCAGCGCGCTCCAAAAGATGCGGCAGTTCCGAGAACACAGTGGGTGGATAGCCTTTAGTCGTCGGAGGCTCGCCAGAGGACAGGCCAATTTCGCGTTGCGCCATGGCAAAGCGGGTTACCGAGTCCAGCAACAAGAGAACCTGTCGGCCGGTCGACCTAAAGTGCTCAGCCACAGCCGTCGCGGTCCAGGCTGCTTGCCGCCGAAGCAGGGGGGCTTCATCGCCTGTGGCTACAACAACAACCGAACGCGCCATGCCCTCAGGGCCAAGGTCTTCCTGGATAAACTCCTGGACCTCGCGCCCTCGTTCTCCGACCAGACCAATAACGATGACATCTGCATTCGTATTGCGCGCCAGCATCGCCATAAGAGTGGATTTCCCAACGCCGGATCCCGCAAAGACACCCATGCGCTGTCCCTGACACAGCGGCGTGAACACATCCATGCACTTCACTTTGGTCGAGAGCTTTTGCCCTACACGACGACGTGCAAAGGCGGGAGGTGGTTCGGCCCGTCCACTGGATCTTCGTCCTCTACCTGTCTTGAACCGAGGCGCTGCGGAGAGCGGTTTGCCAAGGCCGTCCACGACGGTTCCGATCCAACTGTCGTCAGGGCTGATGCCGGGATCGTGCTGAACGATCTCAACGTCATCGCCAACTGCGACACCATCCCAGCTCCCGAATGGAAGCAGTTTCAATCCGTCAGAAGAGGCGCCAACAATCTCGGCCATAACCGGCCCTCGGGTGCCTTTCACGACACAGCGCTGACCGATGCCGGCAGCTCTTTTCAGGCCGGCTGCGGTCATGGTCATGCCTACAATTGACTGGACATGGCCAACAATTCTTGTGGCCTCCAAAGAGGATACACGCGTCTTGAGGTCGGAAAAAACCTTGGCCACAAGAATAAACCCTCTGTTAATCCATGCTATACTTGCTATAATCATTGATAACTCTCTCGGAGTCTACCTATGAATACAGAGGCTACTAATCTTTTTGATCTTGCGTCTAAGCGTCTGAAATGGCTCTCAGACAGCCAAAAAACGATCTCTGAAAACATCGCAAACGCCGAGACATCCGGATATCGCGCGAAAGAAGCGCAAAGCTTTGAGAGTTACTTATCGCGCGCAGAAGGTGCTGAAATTGCACCTGATGCGACTTCAGCGGAAAGCGACGTGACATGGGGCGAAGATTTGACGGGGAACTCTGTTGTCCTCGAAGAGCAGATCCTTGCAGCTTCCAGCACGGCAAGTCAGTACAAGATCGCAGCTAATCTCTACAAGAAAGCGCACTCGATGTTGCGCGCTGTGGCAGGGGGCTAATAGATGGATCCGTTAACCACCATTTCCCGTATCGCAAGCACCGGTCTTCGTGCCCAGGGCGAGCGGATGCGCGTTGTTTCTGAAAACGTCGCGAATGCCAATTCCACAGCAAACGAGGCAGGCGGCGATCCCTATCGGCGCAAAACCATCGCTTTCAACGAGCTCGTTGACGTTGAATCCGGAAGCTCTTTGGTTGAGACCACTGAAGTCGAACGCGACATGTCAGCCTTCACCGTGCGCTACGAGCCCCAGCACCCGGCGGCGGATGCCAATGGCTATGTCAAACTGCCCAATGTGAATCCGCTGATTGAGATGGCCAATATGCGCGAGGCCTCGCGGTCTTATGAAGCCAACCTCACGATGCTGGAACAGGCACGGTCGATGCGTTCACAGCTGATCGATCTGTTGGAGTGATAGAAGATGGCTGATTTCACATCGATCCGCCCAAACACCCTGATCCAAAGCGCCTATGGTCAATCCAAGGACCTGAAAGCCGCGACCGAAGCTCAGCCGGAAAAGGCCGAGAGCTTTGGCGATATGCTGCGCGCGGCAGCGGCTCAATCAGCAGAAACCGTGCGCAGGGGTGACGAGGTCTCGACCGCGGGTCTGACAGGTGACGCCAGTATTCAACAGGTTGTTGAGGCCACAATGGACATGGAATCCACCGTTCGCGTTTCTGTTGCCGTGCGGGACCGCATTGTCGAAGCTTATCAGGAAATCATGCGGATGCCGATCTGATCTCCGTTTGATTTTGTTCGGAAAGGACCGCCCGATTGGACAGCACAGGTGCATTTGACGTTATTAGGATGACCCTAGAGACCATCCTGATCGCCTGCGCGCCGGTTCTGGCGATTGCGCTTGGGGTCGGGTTGATCATCTCGTTCATTCAGGCGCTCACGCAAATTCAGGAAATGACGCTGACATTTGTGCCCAAGATCATCGCGATCTTTGGGATTCTGGTTTTCACAATGCCGTTTATGTATGGCACGCTGACCCGCCTGTCCGACACTGTGTTCGACCTGATCGTGTCGGGGGGGTTCTGATGGCGCCTCGGTTTTCAAATGTCCTGAAACTTTTCGTGGCAAGCGCCTTTTTCTGTGCGCAGACCGCTCAGGCGGATCTGTTTACGGGTTTTTACACATCATCGGCGCCAAAACCGAAGCCAGCGCCCGAACGTGTAAAGTCATCCGTCACGACCGGCGCACGTTGCATCTCCGCTATTTTGGCCGCGCAAGAGCGACATGGGATTCCTGATAACCTCCTTTTGGCGATAGGTATCCAGGAAGCTGGCCGTAATGGACCAGAAGGACTCGCTGTCTGGCCCTGGACCGCAAATGCGGCCGGCGAGGGTGTGTTTTTCACCAATCGTATCGAAGCAGAGGAGTGGGTGTCGCAGAAGTTGGCGAATGGGGTAAAAAGCATCGATGTCGGATGCATGCAGGTCAATCTGCATTGGCACGGTGAGAACTTTCCAACCCTCAGCATGGCCTTTGATCCAGAGCGCAACGTGGATTATGCCGCTCGGTTCCTGCGCAACCTGTACAGAGAGACGGGTGATTGGACCAAAGCCGCCGGTCGATATCATTCTGCCACCGACAAGCATCAAAAACGTTATCTGACCAGCCTCAAGCGCAACAAGAACGTGGTCGACAGCCAGATGCCGCGTCTTACGGCCTTGGCAAATTCTGTCGGACGCCCGATCCAGGTCGCCGAAGTCACGCTGCCCAAAGCGCCACCACCGCCGGTGTTCTGGGCTGCTGATGCCGAGAGCGGTGCGAGTTATTCGATCTATACAACGCAACCCCTGCAGCCGGTGCTTCCGGCTTTTCGCAATTCTCCATGACGAAGTCCGACTATGGCCGCAAATGACGCAAATCCTCCGGTAAATCTTGGTGACCAGCTGAAAGGTATGCTGGCCAACCGCGATATCGTCTTTGCGCTTGGCGTGGTGATGATCCTGGGCATGCTTTTTGTGCCTTTGCCGCCGGCGATGCTGGATTTTGGGCTGGCCGCGTCGCTGTCTTTGTCAGTGCTGATCCTTATGGTGGCCCTTTGGATTCCAACGCCGTTGGAGTTCAACTCCTTCCCGACGCTCCTGCTGGTTGTGACTATGCTCAGGCTCGCGCTGAACGTATCGTCGACGCGGCTGATCCTGTCTGAGGGTCACACGGGCTCGGGCGCGGCGGGTCAAGTCATCGAGGGCTTCTCGCGCTTCATGGTGGGTGGCGATTTCGTCATCGGAATCGTGATCTTTGCGATCCTCGTGATCATCAACTTCATCGTTATCACTAAAGGTTCGACCCGGATCGCCGAAGTCGCCGCGCGCTTTAGCTTGGATGCGATGCCCGGCAAGCAAATGGCCATCGACGCCGACCTTGGCGCAGGCATGATCACCGAAGACGAAGCCCGCGTGCGCCGCAAGACGCTTGAGGATGAAAGCAGCTTCTTCGGGGCGATGGACGGTGCGTCCAAATTTGTCCGAGGCGATGCCATCGCGGGTCTGATCATCACGCTGATCAACGTGGTCGGCGGCATTCTGATCGGGATCATCAGCCATGATCTGACGGCGATGCAGGCAGCGTCCAACTATACCGTCCTGACAATCGGCGACGGTTTGGTTACTCAGATCCCGGCCTTGGTGGTATCTCTGTCCGCTGGTCTTCTTGTCACCAAAGGTGGCACGACGGGCGCGGCAAACGAAGCGGTGCTGGGCCAGCTCTCGAACTTCCCACGTGCGCTTTATATGGCCGCGGCCCTCTGTTTTGTTGTGGGTTTCTTGCCCGGCTTCCCCTTTGTGGTTTTCGCAATCTTGGCAGTCGGTATGGGATTCCTCGGGTACTTCATGCAGGGCCAACTGGAAGAACAGGAACGCCGCCGCGCCGAAGAAGAACGTCTTGCTGCCGAAGAGCCCGCCAAAACCGAAGACACTATCCAGGATCTCTTGAAACTAGACGAGCTGCGTTTGGAACTTGGAACGGCATTGGTGCCGCTCATCAACTCTCCGGAAGCGGCGCTGCCCGGCAAAGTCAAAAGCCTGCGTAATCTCTTCATTGCGGACTATGGCTTTGTCATCCCCCCCGTACGGATCAAGGACAATTCCACCCTGCCACACATGACCTATTCGATCTCTATTCAGGGTGTCGAAACAGCCACCGGCGAAATCCGCCCTGGTGCCATGATGCTGATTGAACCCAATGGCGAAGAGATCGATATCCCGGGTGAACGTACCAAAGAGCCGACCTTTGGTCTGAACGCAGTTTGGGTCGACCAAAGCCGTGCGTCGGAAGCAGAGGCGCGTGGTTACACCGTCGTTGATCCGGAAAGCGTCATCACCACGCATATCACTGAGATCATCAAAGAACATATGCCGGATCTGTTGACCTATTCAGCCACCCAAGAGCTGATGGAGAACCAGACCAAAGAGTATCAAAAGCTGCTGACGGATATCTCCAATCCATCCCCAGTGGTTCTGTTGCAGCATGTTCTGCAAACGCTCCTGTCCGAGCGCATTTCGATCCGCAATCTGCCGCGCATTATCGAGGCGATTGCCGAGGCCTCTGTGACCACGAAGAAGGTGCAGCAGGTTGTTGAACATGTGCGCACGCAGCTGTCCAAACAGATCTGCCAGAACCTGCAGGACGAAACCGGCTTTGTTCCTGTGATGACTTTGGGGCAGAGTTGGGAAACCGAGCTGCACAACGCTATCTCTAAAACGGGTGATGAGGTGAATTTCATCATGTCGCCGCAGCGTGTGCAGGAGTTTGTTCTCGCAGTCAGAAAAGACATCCAGCAATTCGCCTCCTCGGATCAATGGCCCGCGCTCTTGGTGGCGCCGGACAGCCGCCCCTATGTGCGCTCGATCCTTGAACGGGTCAGTCCGATGACTCAGGTGATCTCGCACAATGAAGTCCACCGCAAAGCGTCGCTTAAGACGGTCGCCACGATCGGATAAGCGATGGATCTCGACAGTTTTGTCAGCGGGATCGTCTTTGGCTACCTTCTGGTTTTCGCGCGGCTTGGCTCGGCCATGCTGTTCATGCCAGCGTTCGGAGAAACCCAGATCCCAACGACCTCTCGCCTTGCCTTTGCGCTGGTCCTAAGCCTCGCCCTTTACCCGATTATCCCAACGCCGGACCGCGCACCGCAAGAGGCAGGGCCCATGGCAATCATGCTTGCAAGCGAAATCACGGTTGGCTTGTGGATCGGTTTGACGGGGCGGGTTTTGCTGTCAGCGATGCAATTTGCGGGCGGGCAGATCGGTCAGGTAACCGGACTTGCCAACGCTTTCGGTGGCAATATTGGATCTTTCGAAGGCGCGACCCTCATGGCGACTTTTCTATTGATCGGAGCCGTGGCGTTGATGTTCCTTTTAGACATCCACCACATCATCCTACGCGCCTTGATCGACAGCTATGATATTTTCCCACCCGGTCCCTTGATGCTGGGCGATATGGCCGAACAAATGGTCCGAGTGGGCGGGCATTCGCTTTACATCGGCACTGCAATTGCGGCACCCTTCTTTGTAATGGGGGTGATCCTGAACCTTGGGATGGGTCTGGCCAACCGTATGATGCCTCAGCTGCCGGTCTTCTTTGTGGGTGCGCCGTTGCTGATCATCGTAGGGTTCCTGATCTTTGCGGCCGCGGCCCCATCGATGTTTGACTATTTCCTCACCGATTTTGTCGAATGGTTCGGCAATCTTCGGTTCACCACAATGCCCTAGCGCAAGCGAGCCCAGATGGCAGAAGGCGACGAACAGGACAAGAGCCAACAGACGCAGGAACCGACGGAGAAAAAACTCCGCGACGCGCGTAAGAAAGGCGATGTCCCCACCTCGAAAGAGACCGGCAACATGATGGTTGTGGTCTCTTTGATTGGCGTGGCCGGCTTTGCTCTGCAATGGCAAGGGCCACAGATGGTGGATGCGCTGTCCTCACTGATTGACCAGTCCGGCACGATCAACATCGGCAGCGACAGCGCGGGGGTGAACGACCTTGGCGAGATCTTCTGGGACTTTGTGATCCGCATTTCGGTCGCGATCACACCGATTTTCGCGCTGATGCTGGCGGGGGCCATTTTCGGTGTTTTGATTCAAGGTGAAACCGTCGTCGCCGCAGAGCGGATCAAACCCAAGCTCTCCAAGATTTCCTTGATCGGCGGGATCAAACGCCAGTTCTCGGCCAATACGCTGGTCGAATTTGTCAAAAGCCTCGTCAAAGTCCTTGTGGTCGGAGGCCTTGCCCTCTGGGTGACCAATGGCGCCGTGCGGGCGATCTGGCAGACGCCCGGCTTTTTGCCGGAATACCTGCCGGGCTATATGGCCGACGCAGCACGCAGGCTCTTGATTGCGGCCGCGATTTTTCTTGTGCCTGTCGCGATCCTCGACATCCTCTGGCAGCGCTTTAACTGGCGCAACAAGCAGATGATGACGATCAAAGAAGTCCGCGACGAGATGAAAGAATCAGAAGGCGACCCCTTGATCAGAGGCAAACGCGCAGCCCTGCGTCGCCAACGCGCACAACAACGCATCGCGGCGGCCGTGCCGAACGCCGATGTGATCCTGACCAACCCGACCCACTATGCGGTTGCTCTGAAATACGAACTCGGCGAGGACGTCGCGCCGGTCTGTGTGGCCAAAGGCGCAGACCTTATGGCGCGCCAGATCCGTTTGATCGCCCACGAACACGACGTGCCGATCCTGGAAAACAAGCCACTCGCGCGCACGCTTTACGATGTGGTCGAGATCGATGACCCGGTTCCAGTGGAACATTGGGAGGTCGTGGCCGAGATCATCAGCTTCGTCATGGCGCTGAAAACCGATCCAAATCGCAAGCCGCCTGCGGGTTCGTCGCTGCGCGAGGATCCTGAATAAGGCCGTCGCAAACTACATTTCGCGTCGTTTTTTGCAACTCAGTGCGAAATTTCCGGCTTAAGCTAGGCTTCACACCAGCACCGGAGCCTGCATGAAAATCACCCGTATCCGCGTTTTCAAAACGCCCTTGCCCTATGTCGACGGCGCCTATGCCTGGGGTGCGGGGAACGCCATCGAGGTCGCTATGGCTTCGGTCGTGGTCATCGACACAGACGCAGGGCTACAAGGCTGCGGGGAATTCACGCCTTGTGGCGAGAACTATATGGTCGCGCATTCCGAAGGCGTCGAGGCCCTCGCGAAATTGGTGGCACGTAAACTGTTGGGTGAAGACCCACGGCAACTCGGCCGGATCGAGCAAATTCTGGATCACACAGTGCAGGGCCACGGCTACGCCAAAGCGCCTTTTGATGCAGCTTGCTGGGACATTTTGGGCAAGGCCACGAACCAACCTGTCTGGATGCTGCTTGGAGGAAAACTTACGGATGGCGCTCCGATGTATCGAGTCGCTCCCCAGCGCTCGACCGAGGAAACCATTGCCGAACTCGACCGTCACCGCGCAGCAGGCTATCGCCAGTTTCAGATCAAAGTCGGCGCGGATTGGCAGACGGACATTGATCGCATTCGCCAAACCGTCCCCTTGCTGAAACCCGGCGAAAAAGCCATGGCGGATGCAAATCAAGGCTGGCGTGTGGACAACGCGATCCGATTGGCGCGTGCCACCAAGGATCTTGATTTCATTCTAGAGCAGCCCTGCCGCACCTATGAAGAATGCCAGCAAGTGCGACGCGTGGCCGAACAGCCGATGAAGCTCGATGAATGCCTCACGGGGATGAACGCAGCCCAAAGGATCGTCGCGGATCGCGGGGCGGAAATCTGTTGCCTCAAAATCTCAAACCTCGGCGGCCTCAGCAAAGCCCGCCGCGTGCGCGATTTCCTGATCGACAATCGCATTCCCGTCATCAGTGAAGATACTTGGGGCGGGGAGATCACATCCTCGGTTGTGGCCCATTTCGCGGCCTCGACGCCTGAAGAGTATCTGCAGAACACGACAGACCTGATGAACTACAACACCCGCTCGACGGGCATCGGCGGGCCGATATCCAAAGACGGTAAACTCTATGCCACCGACACGCCCGGCCTTGGCGTCACCCCTGATTTCGCAAGCCTAGGTGCCGCGGTCTTTGACACCGGAGAGACAGCATGAAAATCACAGCCATAACCGTATTCCACAGAGATCTGCCGCTAGAGCACCCCTATTGGCTCTCGGGTGGTCGCCTGAAATTCGAAGTCCTCGACGCAACCTTCGTCAAAATCGAGACCGATGCGGGCATCACCGGCTGGGGCGAAGGCACGCCTTGGGGGCATACCTATGTCCCCGCCCACGGACCGGGCATTCGCGCAGGTATAGAGACCATGGCCCCCTTTGTCATAGGGCTCGACCCTCGGCGGGTTCTGGACGTGGAACGTGCGATGGATCTTGCTTTGCCGGGGCATCTTTATGCCAAATCTCCCATCGATATGGCGTGTTGGGATATCGCAGGTCAGGCGGCGGGCCTGCCGATTGCAGACCTTATGGGTGGCGGCTCTCGCACCCCGCGCCCGATTGCGTCGTCAGTCGGGGCCAAAACCGTCGAGGAAACCCGCGCCGTCATCGACCGCTATCGCCAACGCGGGTATATCGCCCATTCGGTGAAGATCGGCGGAGACGTCGACCGCGATATCGCGCGTATTCGCGACGTGGAAGACATCCGCAAACCTGGCGAAATCGTGCTTTATGACGTCAATCGCGGCTGGACTCGCCAACAGGCGCTGCGGGTTATGAGCGCCACCGAAGACCTGAATGTCATGTTCGAGCAACCCGGTGAGACGCTCGACGACATCGCAGCGATCTCGCAAAAACACGCAGGACCGGTGAGTGTCGACGAAAGCCTCGTCACGCTGCAAGACGCCGCCCGCATCGCGCGCGACGGGATCGCCGAAATCTTTGGTATCAAACTCAACCGCGTCGGAGGCCTCACCAAAGCCGCCCGCATGCGCGACGTCGCTTTGGCGCATGGGATCGATATGTTTGTGATGGCAACCGGCGGCTCGGTCTTGGCCGACACCGAGGCCCTGCATTTGGCGGCGACAATCCCAGACCACAACTGCCACGCGGTCTGGGCCTGTCAGGATATGATCACTCTGGATATTGCGCCGGGGCAGGGGCCTCGGAATGTGGACGGTCATCTGCATCTGCCTGAAACGCCGGGCCTCGGCGTTCACCCAGACGAAAACCTGCTGGGTGATCCAATCGCACGCTATACGTAATTGCCGCAAGAACCGGATTGTGGGGCCTGTCGCGGCCCCATAGTCTCGCGCCATGACTACATCAGCCAAGCTCGACCTAACCTCCAGCCTGCTTTTGCTCGCGCTCGCCTCTGTCTGGGGCGGGTCGTTCTTTTTCGCAGAGATCGCGCTGGCCGAGGTTCCACCCCTGACGATCACCCTGCACCGCGTCTTCTGGGCCGCGCCGCTTTTGTTAATCGTGGTTCGGATCGCAGGCATTCCCTTGCCGAGAGACCCGCGCACCTGGGGCGCCTATCTGGTCATGGGTGCCTTGAACAACGCCATTCCCTTTTCCCTGATCTTTTGGGGGCAAAGCCAGATCGACAGTGGGCTCGCGTCAATTCTGAACGGCACAACAGCGATGTTTGGCGCGGTGGTGGCGGGGCTTTTGCTCAAGGACGAGCCGCTCACCCCAAACAAACTGGCAGGCGCAGGGCTGGGGCTGATCGGCGTGGGCCTCATCATGGGTCCAGACGCGCTCCTTGGATTTAACCTCGCCAACTTGGCTCAACTCGCCATTCTGGCTGGGTCTTTGTCCTATGCTGTCGCAAGCGTTTGGGGCAAAGCCACGCTGGCAACCCAGCCACCCCTGATGAACGCCTGCGGCATGGTGATCGGCAGCACGGTCTTGATGATCCCAATCGTTTTGGTCGTCGACGGACCGCCCAGTTTTGCGCTGTCTCCTTCTGTTTGGTCAGCGCTTCTGGGCCTTTCATGCCTCTCCACAGTCCTCGCCTATGGGCTTTACTTCGCGATCCTGAAACGCGCGGGGGCGGCCAACCTGATGCTCGTCACGCTGTTGATCCCTCCCTTCGCCATCGCCCTCGGCGCGGCCTTCCTCGGCGAGCGCCTCCCCTCCAGCGCGTGGATCGGCTTCGCCGTCATTGCTGTCGGATTTGCCGTCACAGATGGTCGCCTGTTGACGTCACGGACACGATGATCCCACTTGGACAGATCCAAAAAGCGCTTAAGTTGGATCTAAGAGAGGCAAGGGGGCTTTCATGGCGCATGGCGAATTCATCTGGTGTGATCTGTCGACGTTTCGACCAGATGTAACCAAACCCTTTTATTCAGAGCTTTTCGGTTGGGCGTATGAGGGCCTGACCCAACCGGATGGCACCGCCTATGACGTGGCTGGAACCCAGCACGGTGCAAGCGCCGCGATCTACCAAATGCCTCCGAAATTCGTCGAGATCGGCATGCCCAGCTTCTGGATGCCCTATATCGATGTGGAGGACATCAACGCGGCTTGCGAGACGGCTTTGTCCCTTGGCGGTCGGGTTGAAATCGGCCCGATCAGCTGGGGCGACTTCGGTCAGGTTGCCCTGATCCGAGACCCCCTGGGCGCGGGCTTTACCGTCATGCAAGGCGGCATGCCCGACACCAGTGCGATCACACCCACATCAGGACACGCGATGGCCTTTGCGCTGTATGTCTCAGACGCGGATGCGGTCAGCGGGTTTTACAACGCGCTCTTTGGATGGACATTGGACCCGCAAGGCACAGAGACCTCCTTCAATGTGATCTCAAAGACCGGCGCGCAGGTCGCCGAACTCCACCAAATGCCAGACGAGGAGCGTGGCAAAGAGCAATTCTGGTCGATCCAATTCGCGACTGAGAACCTAGCCGCGTCTAAAGCCACGCTTCTGGTCCAAGGCGGTGAAGTCGTCTTTGAAGGCGAGGGCACATTGCTAGCGCGCGACCCGGACAGAGGCGCATTCTTCGTGACCGAAGTCAAAAGCGCTGCGACGCCAAGCATACCCACGACAACTAAACCCACACCCGCCAAACCCGACACCAAATGGCGCACATGGGTGGGGCTCGGCATCGTCTACCTCGCGCTCTTCACCAACTTAAATTGGCTCTGGGGCATCCTGTTCCTGATGTGGACCATTCCCGCTCTACGCAGTGGCGAGACGTTCTTTGTCGAGCCCATCAGCCGCCGCGACACGCCGGGCCTTTATTGGGTGCTGATCATCACGTGGATCGGCCTCAGCCTTTTGCTGTTCTGGTACGGGTGGGGCGTCTAGTCGGGGCCAAGCGCGTCCCTCAAAATATGCGCCAACTGTTCAAGCTGGCCCGCCAAGGAACTGGACTTCCTCCAAGCCAGACCAATCGAGCGCGTCGGTTGCGGCGTGCCAAACCGAGCCACCGCAACTCGCGCGGATTGGGTTTCTACCGGAACCGCCATTTCAGGGATCAAAGTGACTCCAACGCCCGACCCCACCAATTGCACCAAAGTCGATAAAGACGAAGCATCCAGCAACTCTCGCGACGAGCTGGGGTTGTAGCTGCAAAACGCCAAAGCCTGATCGCGGAAACAGTGGCCCTCTTCCAGCAACAGCAGCTTCATCTCTCGCAGCTGATCTGGCGCGGGCACCGGCATGTCGCCTTCATCCGAGGGTCGGATCAACACGAACTCTTCGTCAAACAGAGCGAATTCATCCAACCCTGTTTCGGCAAGGGGCAAGGCTACAATCGCCGCGTCTAGACGACCTTCGGACAACTCTGCGATCAGAGTCTGGGTCAGGGTCTCGCGGATTTTCAATTCCAGCCCCGGGTAAGCCTCATCTAAAACCCCCAAAACCCGCGGCAATAAATAGGGCGCGACCGTAGGAATCACCCCAAGCCGCAACTGCCCTGCCATGCCCCCACGCGAGGCGCGCGCCAGATCGCCCAGCTCATCCACCGAACGCAGAATTTCCCGCGCCCGCCGCGCAAATTCCTCGCCAAATCCGGTCAAACGCACCTGCCGCGTGCTGCGTTCAAACAGAGCCATGCCGAGTGATTGCTCTAACTCTCTGATTTGCACAGACAAAGCGGGTTGTGACACGGCGCAGGCCTCGGCGGCACGGCCAAAATGCGCGTGTTTGGCCACCGCAGAGAAATAACGAAGCTGTTTCAATGTCAGGTTATTCATAAGAAAATCATATCAATTGAATTCAAAAATACAATTTCTTCAAATGAAAATTTAGATCTATTCTAAACCCGAGATACGCCGATTTTATAGGCAGGCATCAGACCCACCTCGACTTCAGGAAAAGGATTTCACATGAACGTACATGACAAAAGCGCTGGCAAGTGTCCGGTGATGCATGGGGGCAATACCTCTCAGGCACAGCCGACGACCGACTGGTGGCCCAAGACGCTGAACCTGGACATTCTGCACCAGCATGACGTGAAAACAGATCCGATGGGTCCGGATTTTGACTATCAATCCGAGGTTAAGGGGCTGGATTTTGACGCGGTCAAAAGGACCTGCATGGCCTTTATGACCGATAGCCAGGACTGGTGGCCTGCGGACTATGGCCACTATGGCGGGTTGATGATCCGGATGGCATGGCACTCGGCTGGCTCTTACCGCACGACGGACGGTCGCGGGGGCGCAGGCCACGGCAACATGCGGTTTGCACCGCTGAACTCTTGGCCTGACAACGGCAACCTCGACAAAGCGCGTCGTCTGCTGTGGCCGATCAAAAAGAAATACGGCAACAAGCTCAGCTGGGCGGATCTGATCATCCTTGCGGGCACAGTGGCCTATGAATCCATGGGTCTGAAAACCTTTGGCTTCGGCTATGGCCGTCCTGACATCTGGGCCCCCGAGAAAGACACCTATTGGGGCACCGAGCGCGAGTGGCTGACCGATGGCCGCTATTCTGATGCGGACGACCGCGAAAGCCTCGAGAACCCTCTGGCGGCTGTGGTCATGGGTCTGATCTATGTGAACCCGGAAGGTGTGAATGCTCAGCCGAACCCTCTGAACACCGCCAAGGACATGCGCGTCACCTTTGGCCGTATGGCGATGAATGATGAGGAAACCGTGGCGCTGACAGTCGGTGGCCATACCGTCGGTAAGGCGCACGGCAATGGCGATGCGGGCAAGCTGGGCGCAGAGCCCGAAGGCGCAGAAATCGAAGACATGGGCTTTGGCTGGCTGAACAAATCCGGTCGCGGCATTGGGTCTGACACTGTGACCTCTGGCATCGAAGGCGCCTGGACCACGAACCCGACCAAATGGGACAACGGCTATCTGGACCTTTTGTTCAAATACGATTGGGAACTGGTGAAATCCCCAGCCGGAGCACAGCAATACGCGCCAGTCGGCATTTCTGAGGAAGACATGCCAGTGGACGCCGAAGACGCTTCCCAGCGCCGCATGCCGGTCATGACCGACGCGGATATGGCGGTCAAAGTCGACCCGGGCTTCCGCGAAATCGCTGAAAAGTTCCAGAATGACTTCGACTATTTCTCCGATTGCTTTGCACGTGCTTGGTTCAAACTGACCCACCGCGATATGGGGCCAAAGGCGCGCTATGTTGGCCCAGACGTGCCTGCAGAGGACCTGATCTGGCAAGACGTGATCCCAGCGGGCGCAACGGGCTATGATGTTGCAGCGGTCAAAGCAGCCATCGCATCCAGCGGTCTGTCGACCTCTGATCTCGTGGCAACCGCTTGGGACAGCGCGCGGACTTTCCGTGGCTCGGACCTGCGCGGCGGTGCCAATGGCGCGCGCATTCGTCTGGCACCTCAGAAGGACTGGGACGGCAATGAGCCAGCGCGTCTGGCGAGTGTTCTTGGCACTCTGGAAGGCATCGCTTCTGCAAATGGTGCAAGCCTCGCAGATACCATCGTGCTGGCGGGCAATGTCGGCGTGGAAACCGCAGCCAAGGCGGCCGGGTTCGATGTCGAGGTGCCGTTCACTCCGGGTCGCGGCGATGCCACGCAAGAGTCCACCGATGTCGACAGCTTTGACGTTCTGGAACCCATCCACGACGGCTTCCGTAACTGGTTGAAGAAAGACTACGCAGTCGCGGCCGAGGAAATGCTGCTCGACAAAGCGCAACTCTTGGGCTTGTCCGCGCCAGAGATGACAGTCCTTGTTGGCGGCATGCGTGTTCTTGGGACCAACCACGGTGGCAGCGCGGATGGTGTGTTCACCGACAACGTGGGCGCACTGACCACAGACTTCTTCGTTAATCTGACCGACATGGCCAATACATGGCATCCGGTCGAGGGCGGTTATGAAGTTCGAGATCGCGCGTCAGGGTCTGTCAAATGGACGGCATCCCGCGTGGATCTGATCTTTGGCTCCAACTCCATCCTGCGCGCATATGCAGAACTTTATGCGCAAGACGACAATGCCGAGAAGTTCGTGCACGACTTCGTTGCCGCTTGGACCAAGGTCATGAACAACGACCGGTTTGACGCATAAACAGCAAAGGCGCCGGGGATTTTCCCGGCGCCTAATTTGCATCCTCCGGATTTTTTGAAAAAATCCGGAGGCTTTTTCTTTTAAAGAAAAAGCGACCTCCGTCAGTTCAGACGAACCCCGTTCAGGTCTTGATCACCCGGCAACTGACTGCGTTCCAGAATAATCTTGGACACCGCCCGCGCCCTTACTGGCGTCATCTTCGCCAAAATCGGAGCAGCGGTGCGCGGCGACATGGTCCCCAGAACCATGATCGTCACTTCGATATCCATTTCGTTCATGAGGCTCGCAGCTTCTGCAGGCTTCATGTTCTTGTAGAAGTCAATCAAGCGCTGAACGTCATCGGTCTGCTGCGCTTCAATCTTGGCCAGCAGGGTCTCAATCGAGCCCTTCAACTCCACCAGAGCCGCCTTCTCGATATCCAGCTTTTCGCGCGCTAGCGTCACTTCCGCCTCATGCGCATCGACCTTGGCCATGCGTTCGGCGATCAGTTCGCGCTCTTTGGACAGCGCGCGCAGCACTTCTTCGGGAGTCTCACAAAGCCCGGGCGTGTCCGACAGCCCCGCAATCACCGGAGGTGGACCTTCGTCATCCTCGTCTTCGGACTTCGCAACAACCTTTTCATCCGTGTCAGCATCGCCTGCGGTCAGAACGATATCTGAAATTGTCGGCGCCGGAGCGGTAAACGGATTGGGCAATTCAGGCAAAGACACCGCGGCCTTCGCCACGACGGTCATCACCAACCCCCCAATCAGGATTTTACCAACCGGAACCCGCGCCATGATCAGGCCCGTTCGGCGCGAGAGGCGTCAAAGAAGCGCCGCACCAGATCCTGCTTGTCGCGCACCACCTGAACACCCGGGATTTTGGCGCGGGACTGGCGACGTGTCGCAAACATCGGCTCGTCTTCATCCTCTGCCTCCTTAAACATCGGACGCTCCTCAAGGTTCTGCTTCATCGCAGCAACCGAGGCCTCGGACTTGTCGACGGCCTGAGAATATTCGTTGATCAGCGGCTCCAACTCTTTCAAAGCCCCCATCAAAACATGCACTTTACGCGATACGTAATACCCATAAGCGATCGCGCCAGTCAGCAGCGCTATGATCACAAGATCAGTCAATGTCGCGGCCATGGTCGGTCTCCTCTTCTGCTTCGATACGTTCTGTAATGCGAATGGCGGTATTGCCATTGTTGCGTTTACCCATCAGCGCCTTGAACATCTCTGTTTCTGCGCAGATCACTCGGGCCTCGTGATCCTCTTCGATCCAGAGGTTCACCGTTTCGCCCGGTTTCCAATTCAGCAATGTCTGGATTGGCAGCTCGATCTCTGTCAGCACAGCTTCCAGCTCAACCACTGACCGTTCGATTTGGCCGGTCAGCTGATCTTTCCACGGGCTGCCATCCTCGTTGGGTTCTCCGTAGTGGATTTTGCCCAGCTTGGGACGGATTGGTTCCAAAGCGTCGTAAGGGATGATCGCGTCAAACATGCCCGTGCGACCGGCCAGCGCGACGGCAAATCGCATACGACACACAAGGCTGGTCGGTTGGGTTACCATCGACGAGTCCGGATCTGTCTCGATGCGGTCCAGTTCCATATCGACATCGGCGACCATTGCCAGACAGCGACGCAATTCAACTGTTAGAATATCGCCAATCCGGCGCGCAAAGCCGCGCTCGATTGCCGTGAACTCTTCGGACTGCCTTTTCAACTCGCCTTTCGGAGACCCACCCAGCATGAGCTCCATAGTGGTCAGGGCAAAGGTCGAGTCCAGTGCCAGCAGGATAGCGCCATTCAGGTGGTTTGCCTCTACGATGCCAAAAAACGAAGGCATCGAGATCCCGTCGATCGCCTGCGCCATCGGGAGATAGTCCAGACTGTTCAAGGAGGCCTCGACGATCACACCTGTGACGTCAGGCAAAACGGCCGTCAAAGCATCCGCAAGTCGCTCGCCGATAATGTCCAGCATCGGAAGGCGGTCGAAATTGAAATCGGACATGCGGATGATCTCGTCGATCACCCCTTTGCCGTTTTCGGCGATTTCCTCTGGCGTCATGATCTTGTTCATTCTCGCCCCGCCTATTGCACGATCAGATCGCTGATCAGGATTTCTTGCGGCAAATCATTGCCTGCCGCTGCCCGTGCCCGTTTCAACAACTCGGATTTCACGGTCAGGATCCCTGCCATGCCCCGCACATCTGCTTCCGTCAGGCTACGGGCATATCCGTTAAACAGATCCCGCATGAACGGCTTTCGGCTTTCCATCAGCTCTTTGGAGCCGGGATCCGGGCGATAGACCATGACCACATTCATCTTGAGGAAGGCGTTGATCGGGACACCGTGTTGATTGAAACTGGTGATATTGGTCAGGATCTCATCAAACTCGATAATGCCGTCTTCGGCGGTTTTGATCTCTTCTTCGCCCTCACCACCGCCGTCAGCGTTCTTTTCGTCAGACTCTTTAGCGGCGAGTTCCTCGTCGACACCTTCTTCGACGACTTCTTCAACATAGTCAGGCGCATAGGTCTCGGCGTCTTCTTGAAACGCCATCCGCGCAAGGAAAAACCCTCCGCCCAAAGAGACGAGAGACAGCACAACCGCTGCAATCAGAAGCTTTTTACTGCCCTTAGGCTGGGCGTCTTCTTCGCCCTCTGCCTCGGCCGCCAGCTCCGCATCGTTTTCCTTAGGTGCCTTAGCCATGGATTTTCCAATAATTCTGCTTGGTATATTCTTAGTTTTTTCAATTGAATGCAAGTATAGACATGGATATTTACTTGCTATTCAAAAATAGTCTATCCTTACATCAAAGACAGCCGTAACGCCTCAGGAGGCCCCGTGCAGAACTTTCTGAACAATCTGATGGCGCTGGGTCAGCGTCGGCTCATGATCCTGGGCGGGGTCGCGGCTGTGATTATGGGTGTCATGCTGTTTGGCATCACCGCGATCACCGCGCCGAACTACCAGCCTCTGTATCGGAACCTTTCGACGGCGACGGCAAGTTCGATCGAGGCCACGCTAACAAGTTCCGGCTTTAACGCGATCATGAGTGAGGACGGCACGTCTGTGTCTGTCCCTGCGTCGGACATGGCGCGCGCGCGGATGGTTCTGGCCGAGACCGGTATTCCAATTGAAGGCGATCCGGGTTGGGAGCTCTTTGACGAATCCACCGGCCTTGCCATGAACTCTTTCATGCAACGCGTGAACCGTTTGCGCGCGATGGAAGGCGAACTGGCGCGGTCTATCCAAACGCTCGAAGGCGTGCAAAGTGCGCGCGTTCATCTGGTTTTGCCGGAGCGCGAAGCCTTTAGCCGCGAGCGTCCCAACCCGCGCGCGTCTGTGATTGTGCGCCCGGTGCCGGGTCGCGCCATCAGCCGCAAACAGGCGACAGCTGTGCGGAACCTTGTGGCGTCATCCGTCGCGGAGCTTGACCTCAACCGTGTCACCGTCCTGTCGGCAAGCGGCGAAGTCATTCTGGCCGAGACCGGATCTGCCGGCGGTCAGGTGACGCTGCAAACCACGAAGTCCACCATCGAAGAGCGACTGGCGCAAGAAGTCCAGAACATGCTGACCGCCCGCGTCGGCGCTGGCAACGCTCGTGTGCGGGTCAATGTGGAACTGACGAACTCGCGAGAAGTCGTCGTAGAGCAGAGCTTTAACCCCGAGCAGCAGGTTGTGCGATCCACCGAAAGCACCACCGAAGATAAATCAGGCACCGAAGGCAACGGCAACGTTGGCGTTGAAAACAACATCCTGCGGCGCTGCAGGGGTGATGGGGCAGGTGCCAGCAACACGCAATCCAAATCCGGTGAAGTTGTCCAATACGAAATCGGCAACACCCGCCGCGAAATCATCCGCGAAGCCGGAGAGGTCAAACGCATCTCGGTCGCGGTTCTGGTGAATGGTATCTACAACGTTGAAGACGGTGATGTGATCTATGAAGACCGCGCGCCCGAAGAAATCGCACGCTTGCAGGAACTCGTGAAAACCGCCGTCGGCTTTAGTGCCGCACGCGGCGATGAGGTCTCGGTCGACAGCCTGCGCTTCATGGATTATTCGATGGAGGTCGGCGATCCGGTCACCATGTCCATCATGGATCAGATCACCCGCAACTTCATGTCTGTCCTGCGAGCTCTGCTGGGTCTGATCATCGTCGCGATGATTATGATCCTCGGTGTTCGTCCCGCCCTGCGTACCTTGCTTGAAAAACCTGCAGAGCTGTCGAATGACGACGCCGTTGCCCTTACAGGCCCTGATGGTGAACCTCTTGAGGTGACCGCAACAGCTGAGGGCGATGTCCTTGCCGCAGATCCTACCGTACAACAGCCGCTCCCGTCCCCGACGGCCGAGCCAGAGCTTGCCGCGATACAGACGCAAGAGCAGCCGGAATATGAGCCTCGCGCTGTGCGCAATGGATCCGATCCCGAAGCCCCGGGCGCGACCTCGATCTTTGACATAAACGAAGACGACGGCCCGCATGAGTACATCGAAACCCTCGGGGTGCGCGGCAGCTTGATCAAAGCGCGTGTCGAAGCCATTCAGAACATGGCCGAGGAAAAGCCAGATGACGTCCTGCGCGTCCTGCGCAGCTGGCTGCATCAGGAGGCTGAGGCATGAACGCGCTCTTCCTCAGAGACTTTGATGCTGAGCAAGCCTCTGCCGCGCAAGTAGATGGCGCCGATGAGGTCACCGAAGAGGCCGCCGAGCCACTTTTCACCTTCACCGAAGCGGAGCTGGGCAAAATGCTGGCGGACGCGCGTGCCGAAGGCCATTTGAATGGCCTCAACGAAGGAGAGGCCGCCGGTCGTCAGTCTGAACGCCAGACCATCGAAGCCGAGGCGCTTGAGGCCCTGCAAGAACTCCAAAACCGCATCGCGGATTTCGCGACCGAAGACGCCCGTCGTCGGTCCGACATGCAGCAAGACATCATCGATCTGTTTCTGGACGTCGCTGAACGCATAGCGCCTGACTTCCTCAACGCCTATTCGGCAGAGCTTGTGCAAGCCCGCATCACCGAAGCCGCGCATCTAGGCGTCGGGCAGTCCAAGCTGCAGATCAAACTGGCCCCAGAAACCCAAGCCGCCCTTGCCGAGCCGCTCAAAGTCATCGATCCAACCGGTGAGATGCTCGAGGTCGCAACCGACCCTGATTTCAAGAACGGCGAGGCGCGCGTGACCTGGGAAAACGGTTTCCTGAAATACAACCTCGATCGCGTGGTGTCCGAATTGCTGGACGGGCTGCGCGAGGCCTCCTCGAAAATGAACCCTCAACCTCAGAAAGTCTAAGCCATGTCAGAAGACACGCCTGAAGCCGCTGAAACCGAAGCCCCAGCAGAGGGGTCCGTTACGCCAGAAGAGGCGCTTGAGGCGATTGCCGAAGGCGAAGAACTGGGCGGACGCAACATCGATGCGCTCTATAACGTCAAGCTCGACGTCCGCGTGGTCTTGGGCCGCTCGCGCATGTCGATTTCCGAGCTTCTGGAACTGACCAAAGGCTCGGTGATCGAGCTGGACCGCAAAGTCGGAGACCCGATTGATATCATGATCAACGACCGCATGGTCGCGCGCGGTGACTTGGTCAAAGTGAACGGCGAATTTATCGGTGTCGCCCTGCGAGAGATCGTCAAAGACTTTATTTCCGGCACCTGATCCGGTGCGCAGCCTGCAATCCCTCTTTGGGCTGATCATTGCCCTGACCGCTGGGATGTTCCTGGCGGATACGGCTGTGGCACAAGAGGACTTTGGTGGGCTGCTGCGCGAACTTTCCAGCACCATCAGTGGCGAAGAACCGGGCAGCGAGGGTACAACCACACTGGCAGGTCGCTTGATCCAGCTCTTCGCGCTTGTCACGGTTCTGTCGATTGCGCCGGGGTTGTTGGTTGTGATGACCAGCTTCACACGCTTCGTCATTGTCTTTTCCATGCTGCGCTCGGCGTTGGGTCTGCAGCAGACGCCGCCCAATATGGTGCTGAACGCGATGGCGCTGTTCATGACCTATTTCGTTATGCAACCCGTGTTCGACGATGCCTATCAAGACGGCCTCCAGCCTCTGATCCGCAATGCCATCACTGAAGAACAGGCCGCAGTCGCGATCGCGGAACCTTTCCGCCAGTTCATGTTCGTGAACACGCGCGAAAAGGACATGGCGCTCTTTCGCGATATCGCAGGCGAACCAGAGCCCGAAGTTATCCCTGAGAATGCCCAAGACGTTGAATGGCGCGTTCTTATCCCAAGCTTCATGATCTCTGAGTTGCGTCGCGCCTTCACCATCGGTTTCCTGCTCTACCTGCCGTTTATCGCGATCGACCTCATCGTGGCCTCGGTTCTCATGTCTGCTGGTATGATGATGTTGCCGCCTGTCATCGTGTCATTGCCCTTTAAGGTCATCTTTTTCGTGTTGATTGACGGCTGGTACATGCTGGCTGGATCGTTAATGCAATCCTACACCGTCGTCGCGGGCGGAGGGTAGCGTGCAACACAAGATATTGTGGATAACTTAAGGTTGCAGAGTAAGTATGGCATAGGTTATCCATGGATAAGGTGAGTTTCACGAGGCCCTAAGGCCGTAAAATCAGAGCATCAATGAACCAATTCGCCACCATTCGCCGCGCACAGCGCCTGACCGGTCCCGAAAAGACTGCGATCCTGTTTTTGTGCCTGGGCGAAGAACGCGGCAGCAAGCTCATGCAGGAACTCAAGAGCTCTGAGATCAGCAAAATCACGCGTGCCATTACCGCTATGGGCGAAGTGCAATCTGACATCGTCGAAGAAGTCATGCGCGAGTTTGGTCAGAAGTTCTCGAACTACGGCGGCATTGTCGGGTCTGTCGAAGCTGCACGTGGGCTCTTGAAGGGTTTCTTGCCGGAAGACCGCGTGGATTCCATTCTTGAGGAAATCGAAAGCGGCGTTGGCGACAATTTGTGGGAAGAACTCTCCAAGCTCGACGAGAAGATGTTCGCCGACTACCTGCGCAAGGAACACAACCAGACCGTTGCGGTTATTCTCGCGAAGGTGACCCCTGACGCGGTTGCGCGCGTTTTGCCCCTGATGGGAGAAGATCGCACGATCGATATCATCGAACGCATGGTCTCGATCGAAGTGCTACCGCCGGATTCTATGGCAGCCATCGAAGAAAGCCTGCGTCGCGAAGTTCTGGCCAAGGCCGGGAACAACGCTGAAGCCGAAGCCGAGAAGCAATTGGTGAAGGTGTTCAACAAACTCGACACCAAGATGTTCGAGGGCATCGCCAAGCAACTGGAAAAGAACATTCCAGAGAAGATCCGTTCCATCAAACAAAAGATGTTTGTCTTCGACGACCTCGGAAAAGTTCCAGCCAACGCGCTTGCGAAAGTCATGCGCGAGGTTTCGGGCAACACTCTTCCAATGGCACTTCGAGGGGCGGAGAAAGAAGTCCGAGATCACTTCCTCAACGCGCTTCCAGCGCGCTCACGCGATATGTTGCAGGATGAGATGAAGGCCATGGGCCCTGTAAAGTCTAAAGACGTCAAGAAAGCCCAGTCTGATCTGGTTGAAGCCGCGGTTCAACTGGCCGAAGCCGGGGACATCGAGCTGCCAGATGAAGATGAAGGCGAAGAGATGATGGAGTAGGCCGCGCTTAGCGGAAAAGCGTCGCGCTGCCTGAGAAATTCACAGCATCAATGTCGAGCGTAAACGGTACGAACTGTCCTGACGAGTTGTTCAGGATCTGAATAGCCGCGCTCGTGGCCTGCGCCGGCGGGTTGTTTACATCCCGGATAATCATATAGCGCGAAATCAAGGCTTCGACCTCACGCGGGTCCTGCAGCTTTTCCAGGCTGAAACGCTTTTCAAGCATCTCGGCCTGTTTGTCGATGTCCAGACTCGACAGCTGCGACGGCATACCCAGCGCGGTCTGGAAGAACTCTGTCATCGTGCGGTCAGAGAGAATATTGTACCAAGAGCTGAAACCATCCACCTTATCGCGGAATTCCATCACTGTGCCGACGGTTTCATTCTGGTCGTTGTATTGGTTCTGGAATTGAACGTTGAAATAGCGATCAACGATCTCATCCTGCCACTCTGTGCTGCCAAATCGAGACGGCGCAACCTGCCCCCCACCGGGCAAAGTAAAGCCAAGCGCATCGTGGATTTCGCCAAACCGTGCGTCCGAAAGCCGGTTCACCAAAGCGGTATCGTCACTTGGATCGCTTTCCAAAATCTTGCGCATCATGCCGCGACCGAAGATCTGGTCTTCAAGGTCAAAGGCATTCATGACGAAGCTGTAGACTTCAAAGTCCTTCACCAGGTCTTCGGGCGAGGTGATGGAGGCAATCCGTTCGCGAAAGACGCTGGCAGCACGATTGTGCTGCGCCTCATTGCGAAGCGTGTTCATCTGCGTATCGCGGGTTCTGTCGATAAGGTTCAACGCAGCCTGGCTGGTCAATCCTGATACGCTGATAACCATTCGGGTCTGTCCTATTCTGCCGCAGCGCTGACCTGCGCGTCGTCAGATTTGCCCTGTAGCATATCCAAAAGCCGCGCTTCGTACTGGATCAATGGGCGCAGCGCGCGCATCGCCTTATAGAAGTCACGGCACGACACATGGTTCGCCGCTTCAAAAATATGTCCACCGATTTCTTCGTGGAACACAGGGACCAGCTTGGCCAGATCCTTGTGAATGACCGGGATCAGCTCGTCCCGAACTGCGGGCGTAAGCAAAGCGGTCTGAATAAAGAAGTACACGTTCTTAACCGGAGACCCGGCCTCACCCTCGTCCAAAAGGTCTACGCCCCGCACGATGTCCGCATGATTTTCGATCGTCAGCATTTGTCTGCGGTCCGCATTGCGGATCACGCAGCCGTTGATAACAATCTTCTCATTCGGTTTTAGCGTAAGACGTAGGGCCAAGGGTCACTCCATGACGTGCATCGGGTTGCCTTCGAGTCCGCGAATGATGCTGCGGTTCACGTCCAGCAACGGTTTCACCGTTTTCTGTCCTTTCAGGACTTCGTTGGTGTGATTCTCAACCCAAAGCGACAGTGAAATCAAGCCCGCACGCAGGTCTGGTGCCAATGCGTTGCCGGGGTTGATCAGATCGCTGCGGATCGTTTGCCAAATGCGTTGATTGTAAGAGAGCGTATCGCGCAATCCCTCAGAGAGGATCTTGAGTTTGTCTACGGCCTTCTCTGCCCCGTCGAACTCTTGCGAGCGCAATTCCATTTCGGCGGTGACATTCGAGAACACACGCCGTTCGATCTGCCGCGGATTTTCAGTTTCGGTGATGGTCCGCTTGTATGCAGTTATGCTCATAAAGGTTTATCCAGTTTTTTTGTTATGTGGTCTGCCTCACATGAATAGAGTACCTGAGGTTGTTTAAAGCCAGTTTAATCCTTCATGGCAATTTAAGGATTATCTGCCATTTATTTACCTTTGTTTCACTTTTGGCACCACAGTGTTGCTCAACTGGGGGCTATTTGCCCCAGTTTAGCCACGTTTCGCCACTTTTCCGTCAAACTGCGTCAATAAAACGGTTTTTCAGGGATATGGCGCTTTCTGCTCTTGGCGTCAGTGAAAGAATTCACGCACGACATTCCCTTTTAGGTTGAATGACGAGGATGTAGGCAATGCGTATACTTGCTGTTGATGACCAAGAAGATATCCGTGAGCTGCTAAAGACAGCTATCTCGACGGAAAGCAAACATTCGGTCCAGCTGGCAAGCTCTGGGGCAGAGGCCTTGGAGATGGTGCGTGACGCAGAGCAGCCGTTTGACTGCTTTATGCTTGATATTCAGATGCCGGGTATGGACGGGATCGAGCTCTGTTCAGAACTGCGCACCACCAAAGGGTATGAACGCACACCTGTGCTGATGCTGACCGCGATGTCCGAGAAGAAATTCGTCGACCGCGCGTTTCAGGCGGGTGCGACGGATTACATCACCAAACCCTTCGAATTTCTCGAGCTGTTCAGCCGCTTAAGCAATGCAGAACGCCTGATCGCTGAAGCCGTGCGCATCGAAGAAAGCGAAACAGAGCTGCTGTCGCTGCGCAAAGACCTCGCACGCAGCTTTGAGCACAGCTTATCCGAACCCGTCGAAATAAGCGGCGTTGAACGCGTGACCGGCTATGTCAGCTTTGAGAACTATCTCTTGCAGATGTCGCGCATGAAAATGCTGACCACCAGCGTCTTTGCGATCAAGCTGCTCAATGTTGAAAAGCTTTTTGACAGCATGTCCGGTGCTGGGTTCCGCCGCATGCTGGGCGAAGTCGCCACCCAACTCACCACCCTTTACGGAGAAGACGCCGATCTTGTGACCTATCGCGGCAACGGGATCTTTGTGTGCGCCACATCCGCCAAGAACGCCTTCTCGCAGTTTGGTTTAGAGCGGAAGATGAACTGCAAACTGAAGGAAAGCGTAACGAGTCGCTTCTCGGATCTGGCGGTGCAAGTCAGCGCGGGGGAGCCAGTGTCACTGCTGTCGTTCACCCGCGCTGGCGCCTTGCGCTCTTTGCAAAACGCCGTGCATCGCGCGGAAAAGCGGGCCGAGACCTATTGTCAGATCCTGCATATGTCGACTCGTGCTTTGAAGGCGCGCGGTGTCTCTGAGCCCGTTATGAACCAAAGCGAAGAACGCGCGGCCTATCAGGCGATCCTCAAGGAAACCATGCGCAAAGATCTGCGGCTCGTCGCAGGCAACTAACAATTTCCCCTGTGCCAACCCCACGCTGGCACTAGAAAGGCGTCCGTTGTCCCCCGGGCGCCTTTCTCTATTCTATCTCCACCAAAAAAAACGCGCCGCCTGTTAGGGCAGCGCGTTTCGCTTTTTCTGCGGTCGACTTAGTCGATGATCGCGTTCAGAGTCGCGCTTGGACGCATCACCGCTGCTGTCTTTACTGGATCGGTTTTATAGTAGCCGCCCAGATCCGCTGGCTTGCCTTGAGCGGCTGCCAGTTCAGACACAATCGCATCTTCATTCGCCGCCAGCTTTTCCGCGATTGGCGCGAAATGCGCTGCCATATCGGCATCACCTGTCTGCGCCGCCAGAGCCTCGGCCCAGTAACGCGCAAACCAGTAGTGGCTGTCGCGGTTGTCTGGCTCGCCCACCTTGCGGGATGGGGATTTGTTGTTGTCCAGAATGCCTTGCGTCGCGATCTCTGCTGCTGCGCCCAGAACACCCGCTTTCGCGTTGCCTTGCGCATCTGCGATGAAGTTCAGGCTTTCACCCAGCGCGCAGAACTCACCCATGGAGTCCCAACGCAGGTGGTTTTCTTCAACCAACTGCTGCACGTGTTTCGGAGCCGAGCCACCCGCGCCAGTTTCAAACAGACCGCCACCGTTCATCAGCTTGACGATGGACAGCATCTTGGCGGAGGTGCCCAGTTCCAGAATTGGGAAGAGGTCGGTCAGATAGTCGCGCAGCACGTTGCCGGTGATGGCAATGCTGTCGTTGCCAGCCGTGATGGTTTCCAAGGACTGACGGGTCGCCTCACGTGGCGCCATGGTCAGGAATTTGTCGGCCACACCGGCGGCTTCCAGCGCAGGCTTAACGTACTCGATCAGCTGCGCATCATGCGCGCGGTTCGCATCCAGCCAGAAGATCGCCTCAGAGCCTGTCAGACGCTGACGGTCCATCGCCAGTTGGATCCAGTTCTCGATCGGTGCTTTCTTAACGGTGCAAGAGCGCCAGATGTCGCCTGCTTCCACGTCGTGGCTGTGCAGCGTCTCGCCATTGGCCAGAACGATGCGGATGGTGCCGTCCGCTGGGGCCTCAAATGTGGTTGGGTGAGAGCCGTATTCCTCAGCCTTCTGCGCCATCAGGCCGACGTTTGCGACTGCACCCGCTTTGGTCACGTCCAGCGCGCCATTGGCCTTAAAGAAGTTGATGGTCTCGTCATAAACGGTCGAGTAGCAGCGATCCGGGATCACGCAGTTGGTGTCGCCCTTATTGCCTGCTTCATCCCAGCCTTTGCCGCCCGCGCGGATGACCGCTGGCATAGAGGCGTCGATGATCACATCAGATGGCACGTGCAGGTTGGTGATGCCTTTGTCGGAATCCACCATATACATGGACGGACGATCCAGCGCCGCGATCTCTGCTTTGATCGCATCGGCGTTGTCCAGTGTGTCGATGGCATCCAGAACCGCACCCAGACCAGAGTTCGGGGAACCGCCTGCCGCGGCAATAGCCTCACCATGCGCATCCCACACAGGGCCGAGCCAAGCTTTGACCGCGTGACCAAAGATGATCGGGTCAGAGACCTTCATCATGGTGGCTTTCATGTGGAAAGAGAACATAGTGCCGTCGGCTTTGGTGTCCTCGATGGAACCGGCAAGGAAGGTCGCCAGAGCTTTGGCGGACATGAAGGTCGCATCTGCAATGGTGCCTTCGTCCAGCGGCCAGCCGTCTTTTAGAACGGTTGTACTGCCGTCTTTGCCGACGAATTCGATCTTCGCGTCACCGGCTTGGGCTGCAGTGATGGTTGCAGAGACCTCATTCGCGTAGAAATCATTGCCCGGCATGGAAGAGACTTTGGTTTTGCTCTCAGCAACCCAAGCACCCATGGAATGCGGGTTGTTCTGCGCGTAGTTCTTAACGGCCTTCGCCGCGCGGCGGTCAGAGTTGCCTTCGCGCAGAACAGGGTTCACCGCGGAGCCTTTGATCGCGTCATATTTCGCGCGGATCGCTTTTTCTTCGTCTGACTGAGGATCTTCCGGGTAGTCCGGCAGGGTGTAACCTTTTTCCTGCAGCTCGGTGATCGCGCCCACCAACTGTGGGACCGATGCCGAGATGTTTGGCAGTTTGATCACATTGGCTTCCGGTGTTTTCACCAGAGTGCCCAGTTCCGCCAGATCGTCAGACTGCTGCAGGTCTGCGGGCAGGCTTTCTGGGAAGGTGGAAATGATGCGGCCCGCCAGGGAAATATCCTTGGTGCCAACGTTCAAACCTGCTGCAGAAGCAAAGGAACGGATGATGGGAAGAAGGGATGCAGACGCCAGCTCCGGCGCTTCGTCTACAATTGTATACAATACGTCTGGCTTCGATGTGTCGGTCATTGAATTTTAGCCTTTCACCTGTCTCAGAAGGGGTTTGCAGCATTTAGGGAAAGCCCGCGCCGCATGGTCCAGTGTCACTCACGAGTCCCTAGGGCATGGTTTGCGCGCAGGGGACTCATTTGAGGCTGCTTTTAGAGGAAGCCCTTTCAAGGATCAATCTCTGAGATGCGACCAAATGCGCGCTTTTTGACGCGGTCCCCCCTTGGACAAGCGGATTTGACCGCGATCCCACTTGATTTTCCCTATTGTTAGCGGTAGCGGTTGCGCAAATTTGTTACCGCTAACACGGACCGCCGCGCATATTCACCATCGATTGAGAGCGCTGCGACAAAACCGGAGAAGATACGATGACCCTGAATATCGCCATCAATGGCTTTGGTCGGATTGGCCGAAATGTACTGAGAGCAATCATTGAAAATGATGTGAGTGACGTGAATGTTGTAGCCATCAACGATCTGGCTCCGGCAGAGACTTTGGCGCATCTGCTGCGGTTTGACTCGGTCCATGGTCGCCTGAATGCAGAGGTCACTGTCGAGGGCGACGTGATCAAAGTGGGCAACCAGTCGATCAAACTGACCGCGATCCGCAACCCTGAAGAGCTGCCTTGGGATGGCGTTGATATTGCCTATGAATGCACCGGCATCTTCACCGCGCGCGATAAAGCGGCGCTGCACCTGAAGAATGGCTCCAAACGTGTGTTGATCTCTGCCCCCGGCAAAGACGCAGATCGGACCGTAGTCTACGGTGTGAACCACGGCGACCTGACGGCGGATGATGTGATCGTGTCCAACGCGTCCTGTACGACCAACTGCCTCGCGCCTTTGGCAAAGGTGATGGACGATAACTTCGGCATTAAAACCGGCTATATGACAACGATCCACGCCTATACCGGCGACCAGCCAACCCATGACGCGGCGCATAAAGACCTCTATCGCGCCCGTGCGGCGGCGATGAGCATGATCCCGACGTCCACCGGCGCAGCCCGTGCGATCTCTGAGGTTCTGCCGCATCTGAAAGGTCGCCTCGAAGGCTCCGCCATCCGCGTTCCAACTGCGAATGTCTCTTTGGTCGATCTGTCCTTCGTTCCAGAAAAAGCCGCGACCGTCGAAGCCATCAACGCGGCCGTCAAAGCCGCAAGCGAGGGCGCGCTGAAAGGCGTGCTGGCCTATGAAGATCGCCCGCTCGTGTCCATGGATTTCAACCACGACGCCCATTCCTCCACATTTGCCTCGCCACAAACCAGCGTCACATCCGAAGGTCTCGTGCGTGTTGTCAGCTGGTATGACAACGAATGGGGCTTCTCTAACCGCATGGTTGACACCGGCAAAGCCATGGGTGCGCTGCTGTAAACAGCGCATTCATCTTGCACAAAATACTCTGGGGGTGAGGCCGATCAGGCCGAGGGGGCAACGCCCCCTCTCCTCAACTTAAATCCGGAAAATCGGCTGGAAAATCCGCGGTATCAGCGAATGGAACCGCAAGGGTGCTCCGGTGGCTGCCAGACAAATACAGGCCTCGCCTTTGTCCGCGATCGGAGCATGATCCAGATCGTCTCCGGCGATCTCGACGTCACCGACGCCAAAGCGGCCCGTTTCATCGCTAAACGATCCCTGCAGAACCAGCGTCAGTTCGATGCCGCGATGTCCGTGCTCGGGCACAGCTTCGCCCGCCGGGATATATAGCAGGCGCACCGATCCTGATGCATCGGAATGCAGAATCGATTGACGCACTCCAAATCCGACAGCCTTCCACTTGGGCGGTTTTCCTTTCAGCGCCGCCATTACAGGGGCCGGAAACACGCCCGATTTCGAATAGACGGGTGCGTCTGGTTTTGCCGGGCTATCAAGCATCGACATTACGTCAGATTTACAATCCGCGGAAATGTCCTGCGCCATAGAGCACTCCATAACGGCCCCACCAGCTGCTTCATGCGCAGTAAGACGCGCACGGCATTCGTCGCACATGGACACATGTGCCGCGACAACCAGCGAATAATGCCAGTCCAGCGAACCGGCGGCATAGGCGGCCAAGAGCGGTTCGGAAATGTGATGTGTGATGTCCTGAGAGAATGAGGTCATGGGCTTCTCAAGTCCTTGAGTTCATGTCGCAGCTTCTCCAGCCCCAGTCGGATGCGCGATTTGATTGTTCCTAATGGCAGACCAGTCTCGGCCTTGATTTCTGCGTGGGTCAGATCGCCCAGATAGGCTTTCTCGACCATTTCCCGTTGGCCAGGTTTGAGGCGCGCCAGAGCCTGGCGCAACTGTTGCGCTTCTTGATCCAAGGCGATGATCTGACTTGCGTCTTCATCCGTGGAGTCCGGCGGTTTCAGTTCTTCGGGGACCGGGCGGCTTTCGCGGCGGATAATGTCGATCTGCCGGTTGCGTGCCACTTGATAGATCCAGCTGCTGACTTGAGCCCGTTGCGGATCAAAAAGATGCGCCTTGCGCCAGACCGTCAGCATGACGTCCTGCACGATCTCTTCGGCCTGAGCGTTGCCCGTGCCGGATCGCATCACAAAGCCCTTCAGTCGCGGCGCATAATAATCGAACAACAGACCAAAGGCCGCTTTGTCGCGCGCATCGCGCACGGCAATCATCCAGCCAGTTTGATCCGAGTAGCCTTTCGCCACGACTGCCCTTTTGTCCTTTGAAGACTCGACGCCCGCTGGCGCAATCTGGGCGCCCTCAAGGTCTTTGGTCTTTATTTGGTCCAAGGTCAGCATATCGAGATTACGCAATGGGTGAAGTCTCGGATCAAAAAACTTTAAAATCTCTGGCCAAATGTGATCCAGCCTACGGCGGCGCACGTAAATTCCGAAAGCAGAACCGGAGCTTACATGTCTTTTGACCTTCCTTCATCACTTCGCCAACGTATCGCTATTGTAGGGGGCGGGATCTCGGGCATGGCTGCGGCGTATGAATTGGCCGATCAGTTTCACGTCACTCTGTATGAGGGCGAGACATCGCTCGGCGGTCATGCGCGCACGGTTGTTGCGGGGCGCAACGGGGATCAGCCGGTGGATACGGGCTTCATCGTGTTCAACTATGTAAACTACCCGCATCTGACACGCATGTTTCAGGATCTGGATGTGCCGGTCGAGAAATCCGACATGAGCTTTGGCGCCACGATTGACGGCGGTCGCATCGAATATGGCCTGCGCAGCCTGAACGCATTGACGGCTCAGAAGCAAAATCTGGCCCGCCCGTCCTATTACCGCATGGTGCGCGACATCTTTAGGTTCAACGCGCAGGCCGAAGCCTTGGCCAAAACGGATGACGTCACCATTGGCGATCTGATCCGCGAGATGAATTTGGGCGAGTGGTTCCGCCGGTATTACCTGATGCCGATTTGCGGTGCGATCTGGTCTACGCCTGCAACCGAGATCGACGCCTTCCCGGCAAAATCCTTGGTGCAGTTCTTCCGCAACCATGCCTTGCTCAGCCACAAGGGTCAGCATCAATGGTGGACAGTCTCGGGCGGCTCGACATCCTATGTGACCCGCCTGCGCGCAAACCTCGTTGCGCGGGGCGTCGATATTCGTGAAGGCAGCTCGGTTGAGGCCGTGCGCCGTGTTCAGGGCAGTGTGATTGTCTCGTCCAAGGGATCGGAAGCGGAAAGCTTCGATCAGGTGGTCATGGCCTGCCACAGCGACGATGCGCTTCGGTTGCTGACAGATGCGAGCATGGATGAGCGCACGGCCTTGGGGAACCTGCGTTATCAGGATAACCACATGATCCTGCATTGTGACGAAGCTCAGATGCCAATGCGGCGGGCGTGTTGGTCGTCCTGGGTGTATAAGGCCGATCTGGTGGATGAACGTGCCGAGATCGGCGTGACCTATTGGATGAACAAACTGCAGAATATCCGCGAAGACGATCCGATGTTTGTGTCCCTTAACCCAGCTACTCCCGTCCGCGAAGAACTGATCTATGATCAGAAAATGTTCAGACATCCGGTGTTTGATGGTGCCGCCCTGAAAGCTCAGCGCGCCATTGCTGACATACAGGGTATGCGCAACACATGGTTTGCGGGTGCCTATCTGCGGCATGGCTTCCACGAGGACGGTTTCGCCAGCGCCATGCGTGTGGCGCGGGCGATGACTTCGCAGAAAATGGCGATGGCCGCATGAGTCACTGGCCCGAACATATCGCGGCCCGCACGGTGCATCGGCGCAAGGGATCTGGCGCTCGCACGTTCAGCTACAACGTGGACTTCGTGATGATCGATCCGAAGGCGACGAAGGGGCCAGCGTTGTTCTCGCGCAACCGGTTCAATCTGTTGTCTGTGTGGGATCGCGACCACGGCGGTCAACGAGGGTCCGGCAGCGGGCTTGCTTGGGCCGAGCAGGTCTTTGATGACCATTGCGTGCGGTCTGAGCAGATCCTGTTGCTCACGCAACCGCGGTTCTTGTGGGTGGGTTTTAATCCAGTCAGTTTCTGGCTCGCGATGCGAAATGGCGCGCTTGTCGGCGCGATTGCAGAGGTCAACAACACGTTCGGAGACCGGCACAACTATCTTTGCGTGCCAGAGGGTTCAGTGATCTCGCCCGACGCTACTTTGTCGGCCAAGAAGCAAATGCATGTTTCACCGTTTCAAGAGGTGTCCGGAGAGTATCTCTTCAATTTCAACATCTTGGCCGAAAAGCTCTCGATCAAGATCAACTTGTCTGAGGACGGGGCCGGGTTCTTTGCAAACCTCGCAGGACATCGTGCGCCACTGCGGTCGCGTACAATTCTTGGCTTGCTGTTCAAGCGTCCATTTGGGGCTTTGCGCACAATTGTGCTTATCTATTGGCAGGCTTTGAAGCTTAAGCTCCAAGGCGAAACCTACCGACCGCGCCCTGCGCCGCCCCAAGAGGAGATCTCGTAATGCCAATTTTGAAAGCGGCGATTCAGAAAGAGTTCTTAGCGACCTGTGAGAAACTGGAATACGGCCGGTTGCGCCTGAAGACGCCAGAAGGTGCGTTTTTCAACTTCGGGGACAGTGGGCCTGAGGCAGAGATGCACATCCACGACTGGTCTGTGGTGACCTCACTTGCCGCGCGCGGAGATGTGGGCATGGGCGAGACCTATATCGCGGGGCTTTGGGACACGCCGTCGATTGAGACGCTGGTGTCGGTTGCGATCAAGAACATGGAACTGTTTCGCAACTTTGCCTATCCGACGTCCTTCAACCGCATCAAATTCCTGATCGTCGACCGCATCCTGCGCGCCAATTCCCGCATCGGCGCGGCGCGTAACATCAAGGCCCACTACGATGTTGGCAACGAGTTCTATCAGCTTTGGCTCGATCCCAGCATGACCTATTCGTCAGCCATTTTTGACGGAGGCGATAACGATCTGGAAACCGGGCAGAAGAAAAAATACGACCGCGTATTGTCCAAACTCAGCTCTGGTGAGAGCGTGCTGGAAATCGGGTGCGGCTGGGGAGGCTTTGCCGAACGCGCCGCCGATCAGGGCCGCTTTGTGACGGGTCTGACCATTTCGCCCAGCCAGCACGGCTTTGCCGACGCACGTCTCGACGGGCGGGCGCAGATCAATCTGCAGGACTATCGTGAGACGCAAGGCACCTTCGACAACATCGTGTCCATCGAGATGATCGAGGCCGTGGGCGAGCGCTATTGGCCGAGCTATTTCGCGACGCTCAAACGCAGCCTGTCGGAGTCGGGCAAGGCCGTCGTTCAGGCGATCACGGTGCCGGACCACTACTTTGACCTCTATCGCAGCGGCAGCGACTTTATTCGCCAATACACCTTTCCTGGCGGCATGTTGCTGTCGGATGCCGTGATCTCGGATCAGGCGCGCCAGGCTGGGTTGAAGGTCACTGACAACTTCGCCTTTGGTCAAAGCTACGCAGAGACCTGCCGGCAATGGGCCCAAAGGCTACGTGCACAGACCGACCGCATCATCGGTTTGGGGCACAATGATGCGTTCATTCGTAACTGGATGTTTTACCTAGAAATCTGCGCCGCGTCCTTTGCCGTTGGCCAAACGGACGTCGTGCAAGTGGAGATTGAGCATGCTTAGACTGCCTGGTTTCAAGTCCCAATCCATCACGGATTACATCGGCACTACGCCGGTGTTTGACATTCGTACACATCTGAACGGACCGCTGATCTCGGAAGGGATGATCTATGGTCCAACGGGCAAGGTCGTGTCCCGGTTCGTGGCCGACATGCACGGGAGTTGGTCCGGCGCGACCGGCCGTTTGCAAGAGAATTTTGTCTATGCAAGCGGCTTGCGGCAGGATCGCGAGTGGCGTCTGACAGAAAGCAACGATGGCAGCATTATCGCGGATGCCGATGATCTGGTGGGCCAAGGCTATGGGCGCGCCGAGGGTTGTGCGTTTCAGATGAAATATAAAATCCGTTTGCCCCAAGACGCCGGCGGCCATGTCCTAAGCGTTGTGGACTGGATGTATCTGGTGGACAACGGAACCATCCTTAACCGCTCGCAAATGCGGAAGTTCGGCGTGAAGGTGGCCGAGCTCGTCGCCACCATGCGCCCTGTGCAGGCGGACCAGATCGCAGCTTAACCTATTCCTGCAGGATCGCGCTTTCCCATTCGCGGATGAAACTCTTGTTCTTGAACTGGTCGAGATAGACCAAAAGGCCCGGTCCCAAAGCGATCCGGTGAAGGGAGTTCTCGTTCGCCTCTGCGAGCATTTCAGATTGCAGCAGTGGTGATGTGCCTTTGGGAAAGGTCTGCCCCAAAACGAAATCCAAAAAGGTCCCGGCCAGATCGGGGTTCGCCGAGGTGGTCGGTATCAACATGGTGCGCAGCATCACGATGGAAAAATCCGACGGCAGGATGATCGTGAAAGCATCGGAATCCGCGCGTTTTTCTGCATAGCTGGCAAGGACGTTGTAGGCGATGGCGAGCTCTCCGCTGACCACAGCGTCGATCATATTCGAGGTGCAGCAATAGAGTTTGGGGTCCAAAGCCCCCATCACTTCGGTCAGCCGCCAATAGGTATCCGAGGCGCGCGCGTCTTGGGTCGCAAACAGATATCCCGCGCCGGATTGACGGATGTCATAGGTGCCGACACGGCTTTCAAATATTTCGGGGTTTTGCCGCAGGGTGGTGATCAGATCTTGCCGGTCTTCTGGCAGGTCCAACCCTTCGAAGGCCTTATTGGAAATCACGAAAGCTGCGGGTTCTTGGGTGAAGGCAAAGACCATATCATTCCAGACGGCCCAGTCCGGAAGCCGCGCGGTCTGGTTGGTAGAGTGCACCCGCGCAAGCCCGTCATTGGCGAGTTTTGTCTGCAGGTCCATTGCGCTCGAGATCGCGAGGTCAAACGAGTGCTGCTCTTCGTACAATGCTGCCATGACATCGGTGGAACTGGCCACGGTATAATCTACGGCGACGTTTGGATTGGCCTCAAGATAGGACAGGATCATTGGCGTAAAAAAGCTGATGTCCGCCGTCGACAGGATGCGCAGAGTGCTGGACGCGTCAGGGTCGCCAAAGACCGCTTGGTCTTCGACGTCAAAGGCCGTGCCGGTGCTGCCCCAAAGGGTCAGTCCAAGGGAAAGGATAAGGTGACGCATGCTCCGCCTCCTGCGTTGTTAGACAGCGTGATTGACCCGCCATGCGCGCGCATGACCTCGTCTACGATCGTTAGACCAAGCCCAGAGCCGACGACCCCCTCGGCGTTCTGGCCCCGCGCGTAGCGTTTCAACAGCGCCTCGGTGTCGCCGTCCTGAAAACCGGGGCCTGAATCCGAAATGACAATGTCGGCAAACCCGTCTTGTTTCGTCAAGGACAGCGCGACTTGGGTTTGGCCGCTGGAATACTTGATCGCATTGTCCAGTATGTTGTGGAGCGCGCTTTGCAGCAGGATTGCATCGCCTTTGATCGCGACGGGCTCCAGTTTCAAAATGGCGATTTCGATATCCTTCAGATCGGACAACGGGCTGAGCCGCTCAACCACGTCGGTCACCAGCTCGCTCAGATCGACCGTTTCATCCGCCAGATTGTCGGTTCGGAACGTCACCATCGCATGATCCAAAAGCTGCCCAGCCGTGCGCGAGCTCTCGTCAATCGCGCGGATCATTTCGCGGACGGACTTTCGGTTCTCTTCTTTCTCAACCCGGCGCAGGGTGATTTCGGCCTGCGTGCGCACGATGGCCAATGGAGTGCGCACACGGTGGGCTGCTTCGGCGATGAAATGCTCGGACTGCGACAGGGATTTTTGCAGCCGACCCATCAGCGAATTCAGCGACAGCACCAGCGGCGCCATCTCGGTCGGGACAGGGGCCGCGACAGGGCGCAAGTCGGCCGGGCCGCGTCGGGATACGGATTCCGTGAGGCGGTGCAGCGGGCGGATGGTGCTGAGCGCGATCAGCAGTGCGACAACGGCGGAAAACAGAAAAAACCCAACGCCCACCGTTAAAGCGATCTGCGATACCCGCGCGAGAGTCTGGTTGAGGCCTGTCAGAGTTTGCGCCACCGAGACCTCCAAGAAGGCCTGCTCGCCTTCGATGGAATAGCTGCGCCGGGTCGAGGCGATACGGATGTCCTGACCCAGATAGCTGGCCGACTGAAAGGTCGTGTCGCCGCCCGCGAAATCCTTGGATCGTGGCAGTTTTTCATAGCCAGACAGGAAGTCGTCATTCAACCGGATCGCATAGAATGCACGCTCGTCGGTCACGCTGTCCAGCATGGACAGGGCAGAGTAAGGCAGGTCGATTGAAATCTCGCCTTGCTGCACCCGCGCACTGTCTAAAATGGAAATCGCCGAGGCCGCGAGGATATTGTCCTGGCTTTCCTGCGCGATCTGCGAGGCGACGGATTGCACGACCAGATATAGCAATACCCCAATCGCGCCAGCGCTCAGCAAGAGCATAGCAACCAGACGCTGGCGTATAGAGCCTTTGATGTTAGGCCGTTTCATTCAGTTTCCAGCTTATAGCCGAGACCGCGGACGGTGGTGATCATCACCTGCGATCCTGTGAGGTGTCTGCGAAGGCGGCCGACATAGACTTCGATGGCGTTCTCGGAGGCCTCTTCGTCATAAGAAAACAGCCGGTCCACCAGTTTGGATTTCGAGAAAATCTGGTTCGGAGCGTTAATGAAAATCTCAAACAGGCGCAGCTCTCGCGTCCTGAGTTGCGTCTCTTTGCCCGCGATTTTCAGGGTGCCGGCCAGAGAATCAAATTCCAGATTTCCCATCGCAATCACATTGCGCGCCTCGCCCCCGCGCCGTCTGAGAACTGCCCGAACGCGTGCTTCGAGCTCGGAAAAATCGATGGGTTTGACCATGTAATCATCTGCGCCCAGATCGAGCATCCCGACGCGATCCGAGACCTCGGAACGCGCTGTCAAAACGATCACTGGTGTCAAAGATTTGCCCGCACGATGATGCGTCAGAAAACTACGCCCGTCGCCGTCTGGCAGCATAATATCCAATAAAATCAGGTCGTAATCGGTGGTCGCGGTGAACTCCATCGCCGTCTCAAGATCGCCCGCGTGATCGACCACATGGCCGTCCATGCCCAGACGATCCAGCACCGCCTTTGCCAAGGCCTCATTGTCCTCAATCAACAGGAACCGCATACCCGAACTCTTCTCATTCTGACGCCTTGTCAGGCTTGTGTCAGTTTGACCTCTCACCTTTCGCGAACATGGGCGGCGGATGTCGCAAATGTCAAATGGGAGGAAATTATGAGTAACTTTGGATTGGGCCGTCGCGCCTTTATCGCCGCTGTTGCGGCTCTTGGTATTGCGGGTCCGGCATCTGCAGGTGGCCATCAGGTCGTGGACAGCATCCACTTTCTGATCCCTGGCGGCGCGGGTGGCGGCTGGGACGGCACGGCGCGTGGCACCGGCGAAGCGCTGACCGGCGCGGGGATCGTGGGCTCTGCGTCTTATGAAAACATGTCTGGTGGCGGTGGTGGTAAAGCCATCGGCTATATGATCGAAAATGCAGACAGCCAGCATGGCACGTTGATGGTGAACTCCACTCCAATCGTGATCCGCTCGCTGACCGGCGTGTTCCCGCATAACTTCCGCGATCTGACTTTGGTGGCTGGCACCATCGGCGATTATGCGGCGATTGTTGTGGATGCAAACAGCTCCATGAACAACATGGCGGATCTGGTTGCGGCCTATGACGCGGACCCAGCGGGCACTGCGATTGGCGGCGGCTCTGTTCCGGGCGGCATGGACCACCTTGTTGCAGCTATGGTGATGGAAGCCGCGGGCAAAGACGCGCTGAACGTGAAATACATTCCTTATGACGCAGGCGGTAAAGCCATGGCGGCGCTGCTGTCTGGCGAGATCAAAGCGCTCTCTACCGGTTTCTCTGAAGCGGTGGCTCTGGCACAGGCTGGCGAAGTCAAGATCATCGGCGTGACCTCGGACGAGCGTGTTGCAGCGATGGACAGCGCGATGACCATGAAAGAGCAGGGCATCGATACATCCTTCGTCAACTGGCGTGGTTTCTTCGCGGCTCCGGGTCTGCCTGCAGACAAGCTGGCAATGTATCAGGACGCGCTAAGCAAAATGTATGACACACCCGAATGGGAAGCCGTGCGTGCGCGCAATGGCTGGGTCAACATCCATAACTCTGGCGCTGATTTCCAAGCCTTCCTTGAGAACCAAGAACAGGTGATCGGCGATCTCATGAAGAAGCTGGGCTTCCTGTAAGTCTGACGTGATTGGCGCGTGAGTGCGCGCCGCAGGATAGGCCGGGCCGAGGCTCGGCCTATCGACCTATAAGGGGGGAAACATGGCACTTGATCGTTGGGTTGCGCTTGTTTTGTTAGGGATTTGTATGGCCTACGGCTATACGGCTTGGTTTACGATGGATGCGACATTGCCGCCGATTATGAAGCGGCTGGCGGTTTGGCCGTCCTCTTTTCCAAAAGTTTTGTCGATTGCGGGGATTGTCCTGTGCCTCATCGTCCTGAGCGGGATTGAAAAAGGCGAGGAGAAGATCGGCGACATCGATTATCGCAGATTGCATGAATATAACCTCGGCCAGGCTATCGCGCTTCTGGCGCTGATGGTGGCCTATGCGCTTCTGCTGCGTCCGGCCGGATTTTTACTGGCAACCAGCGGGTTCCTGATCGGTGGATCGGTTCTGTTGGGCGAGCGCCGCTGGATCACGATGATCGTCGTGGCCTCGATTGCAACTCTTGGCATTTGGTATCTGGTTCAGGAAGTGCTCGGCATTTTCTTGCGTCCTCTGCCGTTCTTTTTGGGGACTTGATCAATGCTTGAAGGTATTCTCTTAGGCTTGTCGACGGCCCTGTCGATGCAAAACATTCTGATGGTGATTGGTGGCTGTCTGATCGGCACATTCATCGGCATGTTGCCGGGGCTTGGCCCCATGTCGATCATCGCGATCATGATCCCTGTGGCGATCACAATCGGAGACCCATCTACCGCACTGATCCTTTTGGCGGGTGTCTACTATGGCGCGATCTTTGGGGGCTCGACTTCGTCGATCCTGCTGAACGCGCCGGGCGTTGCTGGCACCGTGGCGACCAGTTTCGATGGCTATCCCATGGCGCGCAAAGGCAAAGCGGGCAAAGCGCTGACGATTGCGGCGATTGCGTCTTTCGCGGGCGGTACCATTGGCGCGATCCTCTTGATGGTTTTCGCGCCGATGCTCTCGACGGTCGCGCTCTTGTTCCACTCGGCAGAGTATTTTGCCCTGATGATCGTCGGCCTTTCAGCCATCGCAGCCTTTGCGGGCACGGGGCAGGTGTCAAAGGCTCTGTTGATGACCGTACTGGGTCTGATCATGGCCACCGTGGGCGAAACCGCGCAGTTCAACGCGCCGCGCTTCACAATGGGGTTGATGGACCTGCAATCAGGCTTTGGTTTTATCACGCTGGCCATGGCGATGTTTGCTTTGCCCGAGGCGCTTTATCTGGTGCTGAAACCCTCGCGATCCGAGCAGGGCAGCAGTGGCGAGATCAAAGACCTGCGGATCACGCGCGATGAGGCGAAAAAGATCACGCCGGTCATTGGCCGCCAGTCGATCCAAGGTTTCTTCATTGGGGTTCTGCCCGGTGCGGGGGCGACGATTGCGTCTTTCCTCGGCTATGCGGTGGAACGCAACATCGCGCCTGCAGAGGAACAGAAAGAGTTCGGCGACGGTTCTGTCAAAGGTCTTGCCGCGCCGGAAACTGCCAACAACGCGGCTTGTACAGGGTCGTTTGTGCCCTTGCTGACACTCGGCATTCCGGGTTCGGGGACGACGGCGATTTTGCTGGGCGCTTTGATTGCGCTGAACGTCACACCGGGCCCGCGCCTGATGGTCGATGATCCTCAGATCTTCTGGTCTGTCATCATCTCGATGTATATCGGCAACGTGGTTCTGTTGATCCTGAACCTGCCGCTGATCCCTTACATCGCCAAAATCCTGGCCGTGCCGCGGAACTTCCTGATCCCGTTTATCCTCTTCTTTACTTTGATGGGGGCCTATATCGGGCAGAACAACGCGACCGAGCTGTTGATCCTTGTGGCCTTCGGCATCTGCGCGACGATCTTCAAGTTCGCGGATTACCCGCTGGCACCGCTGCTCATTGGCTTCATTCTGGGCACCATGCTCGAGGACAACTTCGCGCGCTCGATGAACCTTTATGATGGTGCGAGCTTTGTCTGGGATCGTCCGATGACGCTGGGCCTCTTAGTGATTTCGGTTCTGCTGGTGGTCTTCCCAAGCTATCGCGCACGGCGTGCCAAAGCGCGGGCGGCTGGGATCGCTGATGGCGACTAAACCTCTGAACGGTGTTCGCGTTCTAGACCTGACCAACGTCTTGGCTGGCCCCTATTGTTGCTATCAATTGGCAATGATGGGGGCCGATGTCATCAAGGTGGAACGGCCTGGATCTGGCGATCTGGCCCGTGTGCTTGGGGCCGATCCTGACCGCAACAAAGCCGGCATGGGCATCAGTTTCCTCGCGCAGAACGCGGGGAAAAGGTCTGTCACCTTGGATATGAAAACCGCGCGGGGCAAAGAGCTTTTGAAAGAGCTCGTGAAAACCGCAGATGTGCTGGTTGAGAATTTCCGTCCCGGAGTGATGGCGCGGCTTGGATTGGACTATGAGGTGCTCAAGCACGTGAACCCGCACCTGATATATTGCGCCATATCGGGCTTTGGGCAGACCGGTCCGCGTCAGAATGATCCCGCTTATGACCAGATCGTGCAGGGCGTGTCAGGCGTGATGTCGATCACCGGCGCGCCCGATACGGCTCCGTATCGTGTGGGTTATCCACTGGCTGACACCAACGGAGGCATGGCCGCCGCGATGTCCATCTGCGCCGCCCTCAACGCGCGTCCGAGGGGCACGTTTCTGGATGTTTCCATGACGGACTCGGTGATTTCTTCGATGGGCTGGGTCGTGTCCAATTACCTGATCGGAGGCGTGACGCCCGCCGCCCATGGAAATGAAAATACCACCTCTGCACCGTCGGGCACATTCGCGACCAAGGACCAGCCGATCAACATCGCCGCCAATCGCGATGAGCAATGGGAGGCCTTGGCCCGCCATATCGGCAAGGCGGATTTGCTGAGCCATCCGGACTATCAAACCCGCGAGGATCGTAAGCGCAATCGGCATGCGTTGCGGGCAGAGATTGAGGCTGTTCTGACGACACGTCCGTCGGGGGATTGGGTAGCAGAGCTCAACCGGCTGGGCGTCCCGACCGGTCCTGTGATGACGGTTCCGCAGGTTCTAGACGACCCGCAACTGGTGGATAGAGGCATAATCGCATCTTTGTCTCAAGGCGACGACACGATCCAAGTGACGGCGAGCCCCGTGGTTATGGATGGCACGCGGCCATCGCCAATAGACGCGCCGCCAGAACTCGGAGCGCATAATGCGGAGATATGGGCAGAGCTTGGTCTTTCGGCGGCCGAGATAGACGCGTTAACGGCGGAGGGCATCTTGTGAGCGACGTTGCAGACTGGTGGCGCACCTCAATCATCGACATGGAACCCGGGCGCATCGAGCTGCGTGGCCATCCGATTGAGGAGCTGATTGGGAACGTCAGTTTCCCCGAGATGATCTGGCTTATGGTGCGCGGCGATCGTCCGTCCGAAGGGCAAGCAAAGCTCTTTGAAGCGGCTTTGGTTTCGGCGGTGGATCACGGCCCCCAAGCGCCGTCGATCGCCGCCGCGCGTATGGCCGTCACCTGTGGTCTGCCTCTCAACAACGCTATGGCAAGTGCCGTGAATATGTTGGGCGATGTGCACGGCGGGGCTGGAGAGCAGACGGTTGAGCTCTATCATTTTCTGGCGAGGTCTGGCGCGCCATTGCGCGATGCCTTGGATGACTGGTGCGCCGCACGCGGTAAGATCGTCCCGGGATTTGGACACCGCTTCCACACGCCAACAGACCCTCGCGCGCCTCGGCTTTTGAAGTTGGTGCAGGACAGCGTTGAGGCAGGTGTTTGCGACGGTGCTTTCGCTGAAATTGCGATCCAGGTGGAACAGGAGTTGTTGAAGCGCGCCGGCAAACCCATTCCGATGAACATCGACGGCGCCACAGCGGTGATCTATGCGGAACTCGGCTTTGCGCCGCCTCTGGCGCGTGGCTTGTTTTGCTTGTCCCGCTCGGTGGGGATCCTCGCCCATGCTTGGGAGCAAACCCAACAAGGCGGTCGCAACAAGGGTCCAACCCCACCAAGCTATCGTTGGACTTTTGACGGCTAAATCACCCGATCAGACACCCTGTGGATTCGCCTAAATTTTCAGCATGTTTACGCGTAAACCCCTAAAACACGAACCTATTTCAGCCCCTAAAATTATCTGCTTGCGCTCAGGTTTCTTTATGCGAACGTAATTTTATGACCGAGAGTAATCAGTATTTCGACGAAATGTTGCGAGAGGCGGGTTTGCCTCGGCAACCTTATGAAGCCTACTTCAATTGGTTTAAGAACGAAGACCTCAAAACGCTGAGGCGCAAATCTGCAGAAGCCGAGAGTTTCTTTCGCCGGATTGGCATCACGTTCAACGTCTATGGTCAGGACGAGGCTGACGAGCGCTTGATCCCCTTTGACATCGTCCCGCGCGTGATTTCCGCCAAAGAATGGCGCACGCTCGAGCGCGGGATCGAACAGCGTGTCCGTGCGATCAACGCCTTTCTGCATGACATCTACCATCGTCAGGAAATCCTGCGCGCTGGGCGTATCCCCAAGGAGATCATCGCGGGAAATGAAGCGTTTCTCTCTGAGATGGTCGGGATGAAACCGCCCGGAGGCGTCTATACCCATATCGTCGGAACTGACCTCGTGCGCACGGGCGAAAACGAGTTCTATGTCCTCGAGGACAACGCCCGCACCCCGTCAGGCGTGAGCTATATGCTCGAGAACCGCGAGACCATGTTGCAGATGTTCCCAGAGCTTTTCACCCAGCTCAAGGTGCGTCCGGTCTCGGCTTACCCGCAGCTCTTGCGCCGTTCTCTGGCTGATAGCTGCCCTCAAAATTCACCCAATGCGAAGCCGGTTGTGGCGGTGCTGACGCCGGGGATCCATAACTCGGCCTATTTCGAACATGCTTTCCTTGCGGATCAAATGGGGGTCGAGCTGGTTGAATCCACCGACCTGCGTGTCGAAGACGGCTTTGTCTCGATGCGAACGACGCGGGGCTATCAGCCGATTGATGTGCTTTATCGGCGTGTGGATGATGATTATCTGGATCCGCTGACCTTCAATCCAGACAGTATGCTGGGTGTGCCGGGGATCATGGATGTCTATCGCGCGGGCAATATCACCATCGCGAACGCGCCAGGTACAGGGATTGCGGATGACAAAGCGCTCTATTCCTACATGCCCGATATCGTCGAGTTCTATACCGGCGAGCAGGCGATCCTAAAGAACGTGCCGACCTGGCGTTGTTCCGAGGAAGACAGCCTGAAATACGTCTTGGACAACCTCGCCGATCTGGTGGTCAAAGAAGTGCATGGGTCGGGCGGCTATGGCATGCTCGTGGGACCCGCGGCTTCAAAGAAAGAGATTGCGGCCTTTGAACGCAAACTCCGCGCGCGGCCTGCAAATTATATCGCCCAGCCGACGCTCTCTTTGTCGACTGTTCCGATCCTGACCAAGGCGGGGCTTGCGCCGCGCCATGTGGACCTGCGCCCCTTTGTTCTCGTGTCGCCCAATCGCGTTGATATCACGCCGGGTGGGCTGACCCGCGTGGCGTTGAAGAAGGGCTCTTTGGTGGTCAATTCCTCGCAAGGGGGCGGCACCAAGGACACTTGGGTATTGGGGGACTAAGACATGATGCTAGGCAAAACCGCTGGCGGTCTGTTTTGGATGTTCCGCTACCTTGAACGCGCTGAGAATACTGCGCGCCTGCTTGAGGCAGGCTGGCACATCGCCCTGACCCGCGCGGATGGGGCGTCCAATGAATGGCAGTCCATTGTTTCGACCGCCGGCATGAACGCGGCTTATCTCGAGAAATACGACAGCTATGAAGCCGGGCAGGTGATCAATTTCATGCTGCGTGACAAGGACAACCCGTCCTCGGTCATGACGGCGATCACGGCAGCGCGCAACAACGGGCGTCTGGTGCGCACGGCGCTGAGTTCCGAGGTCTGGGAAGCCACCAACGAATGTTGGATGGTGCTTAAGGATCTGCTCTCGCGGCCGGTCACGGAACGCGCGATGCATGACATTCTGACCCAAATCCGGTTCAGAACCTCGGTCGTGCGGGGGGCCCTGCACGGCACGATGCTGCGCAACGATATCTTTGCGTTTTCGCGCCTCGGGACGTTTATCGAACGCGCCGACAACACAGCGCGGATTTTGGACGTGAAATATTACGTGTTGTTGCCCTCGGCTGCTTTCGTTGGGTCCTCCATCGACAACGCGCAATGGGAGGTCATTTTGCGGTCTGTCTCGGCGGAGCGAAGTTTTCGCTGGCTCCATGGCGGCGAAAGTACACCGGCTACGATTTCAAATTTCCTGATCCTGGACGGACGCATGCCGCGGTCTCTGGCCTTCTGTGCCAAGAGGATTGGGGAGAATTTGAAACATCTAGAAATGGAATACGAAGCGCGCGAGGAAAGCCACGTTCAAGCCGATGCTTTGTGCCACCGGATCAACGCGCATTCGGTTGATACGATTTTCGAAGAAGGTCTGCACGAGTTCCTCAGCAGCTTCATCGCCGACAACGCGAAACTCGCGGCTCATATCGAAGAGGACTTTAGGTTCTATGGATAAGACCCGCCGCCTGACCGTGCGCCATGTGACCACATATTCTTACGACGTACCGGTACACTACGCGCTGCAACGCCTCCGCCTGACGCCCAAGGATGGGCCGGGGCAGAAGGTTCTGGAGTGGAGCACCAAGGTCACCGGAGGGGTGGTGCAATGCGGCTTTGACGATCAATTCCAGAACCGTACGGAACTGGTAAAAGTCGATGCCGGTGCCACGACGGTCGAGTTCCTCTGCGAAGGGGTGATCGAGGTCGAAGATCTGGCCGGTGCCTCAGGTAAACATCGCGGCTACGCGCCTCTGTGGCTCTATGAACAGCAAACGCCAACGACCAAACCTGGCCCCGCAATTCGCGCGCTGATCAGTGACATGCTGAAGCAGCGTAAAGAGATGGACGATATCCCTCTGCTCCATGCGCTGTCTGCCGAGATTTTAAAGACCGTGTCCTACAGCATCGGCGCAACCGACAGCGCCTTTACGGCCGAAGACGCGATGGCGGAAGGCAAAGGCGTCTGTCAGGACCATGCCCATATCATGATCTCGGTTGCACGGGCGCTGGGCTTTCCGGCGCGTTATGTGTCGGGCTACCTCTTGATGGATGACCGTGTGGATCAGGACGCGACCCATGCGTGGTGCGAAATCCATGTGACCGGTCTGGGATGGGTCGGATTTGATGTCTCCAACGGCATTTCGCCGGACTCCCGATACATCACCGTCGCCATTGGCCGAGACTATCGTGATGCGGCCCCAATTCTGGGTATTCGTCAGGGCGAAGGCGAAGAAAGGCTTGATGTTGCGCTGCAAGTGCAGCAATAGCCTATTTGCTGTGCAAGAACTTAAATTGAGGGCACTATGACCTACTGCGTCGGGCTGATGCTGAACAAAGGCCTGGTCTTTATGTCTGACACGCGCACCAACGCGGGCGTCGACAATATCTCGACCTTTCGCAAGATGTTTGCTTGGGATGAACCGGGGGAGCGCTCGATCACGGTGATGACCGCGGGCAATCTGGCGACGACGCAGGCTGTGATCAGCCTCTTGGAGGAACGCAGCAAGGCGGTCGAGGATCGCAGCCCCTCGATTTTGAAATGCGAGAGCATGTTTCAGGTTGCGACCTTGGTGGGCGACACCCTGAAAGAAGTGATTTCGGATCACGCCGACGAAGGCCAACAGGCCGATAGCGGGTTCAATGCGACGATCCTTGTGGGCGGTCAGATCAAAGGCGGCAAGCACCGGCTGTTCATGATCTATCCCGAAGGCAATTTCATCGAGGCCAGCGAGGACACGCCGTTTTTCCAGATCGGAGAAACCAAATACGGGCGTCCAATCCTGGTGCGCGCCTATGATCCTGAGATGTCCTTTGATGAGGCGATCAAGCTTTTGCTGGTGTCCTTTGACTCAACCATCAAAGCCAACCTCAGCGTAGATTTGCCCTTGGATGTGCGCGTCTACGCAAAGGATGCCTTCCAATGTGACCACGCCTTCCGCATTGAAGCCAATGATCCCTACTACCTCGAGATCTCCGAAGGCTGGGGCGGGGCCTTGCGCGAGGCTTTCGGCCGGCTGCCGGACTTCGACCTCGACGCGCTTTAGGCGTTATTTGCGCAGATTGCGCCCTTTGCGCAGATGCGCTTGCACGATGGTTTTCTGCAGCGAAGGCGACGGGATGTTGGTCTTAGCCTTTGGCGTCGTCGGCGTGCCGTTGGAATAGGGTAAAAGCCATTCCAACTCGGCCTGAGCCTCAGGACTTGTGATGAGGTCCGCGTCATCACCGTGCAACAGGCTCTCAGCGGGCGCACCTTCGGCAAAGACGATCTCGTGATCTTCAAACCCGAGGTGATAATAGGTCGTGTCCTGAATGTTTGGTTCCAGAAAGATGCCGGGCAAGATCGTTAGTTTGATCGCAGCTACCAGCGCATCTTCTTGCCCGAACTTGTTTTTCGAGATCTTGGATTTTACCAACATGCGGTGCTGACGCGAGACAAGAAGGTCGCGTTTCGGAACACCCAGCCCAATGGCACCCGCAGTGATCCGAACCGGACGTAGTTTTTCGTTGCGTTCAAGCTGACGTTCCGAGAATGCGCGTTTCAGAACATAAGCAAGGGGCTTTGTTTGCCCTTCGCCGCAGGTGACCAGATCTCCGGCACACAGAGTCTCGACCGGCTTTGCGCCCTCGGGCGTCTCAATCATGGTGCCGGAGACAAAACAGACAACATCGCTGTAGTCCCACCCAACGGTATGGCTTTGATAAGAGCCAAGTGTTGCGCCAACCGTGAATTCAGAGTCCGGTTCGGGTACGAAATACCACCCGCCGTCACTTGTGTAGAAAAAGTTGAAATCCTCGACGTGAGAATTTCCGTTGGTATCCGTGAAAGATACCGCGATCTTGTAAGGCTGACTGGCTGTCGAGTTGAACGAACCGCCGTCGATCTGAACCTGTTCGTCAGAGTCTCCGCCACCTTGATAGGCGCCATCATTATCAGAAAACGTCGCCTGATAGGACGTGTTATACTGAGAGTTGTAATACGTCCCAGTCCACCGGAACGCTTCCACTGTATATGTCGGCATTACACACTACTGCCCGTACTCGAACGCATCATTTGCGATGCTTGAACTTGGTGGGGATTATCCACAACCAAAGTTTACCACGAGTTTATGGGTTTCGTGTAGAGAAATTAATCTTTCGCATTGTCCAGAACGTTCCGCGCAGCCCGGAAGCACTCCAACGCCTGTGGCACACCGCAATAGATCGCAATCACATGGATGATTGCGCGGATCTCTTCGGGCGTGACGCCATTGTTGATCGCGCCGCGGCAATGCAACTCCCATTCGTGCATCTTGCCCAGGGCGCCGATCATCGACAGGTTCATCATGGATCGGGTTTTGGCGTCGATCACATCGTCTCCCCAGCCGAAACCCCAGCACCAGGCCGTCATGGCCTCTTGGAACGGACGAGTAAGGTCGTCGGCTGCGTCGAGACTTTTCTGAACATACTCGGCACCCAACGTGGCCTTGCGTTGTTCCAGGCCTTTTAGAAAGAGATCTTCGTCAAATACGCTCATTGGTCAGTCCTTTATTGTGTCGGCCCATCGACCGCTTCGCGCATCCAGCGCTGAAGGTGCATGATGGAATGTTCAGAGTTCACGCCACAGGTCGGATCTACCACCAAGGGCCCTGGCACATAACCGCGAGATTTCAGACCGCGATGCACAGATTCCACGAGGTGAATATCCTCTTCGACAGTCGTTTCCCGATCCTGTTTTGCGAGGTCGTGAATGATCTGCGGGTCAAACCCTTCGGCGGCATACCACCCGCGCCAGACCACCACGTGATCGGCATCAATCGCGCGCCAATGGTAGGTGTTCAGCACATTGCCCGGATAGACCTGAAAGCTGAACATCGGCCAGAGGAACCAGCTTGAATATTCTTCGGCATGCTTGCGGCTGCGGTCGATGGGATAGGTCATCTGATCCAGCGCCTGACATTCCGTTGTGTGGCGCAAACAATAGCCTTGCGGCTGGATGTCGTAGGTCTCGGGTTTCACAACGCCTGTGGCAAAGGTCGGATGGTTCAGAGAGCAGTGATAGCACTCGGAATAATTCTCGACTGAAACCTTCCAGTTGCAATTTTCCGGGATCTCGACCCATTCCACGGGCTTGAGGTCCGCAAAATGCGGCACCCAGCTTTCAAGTTCAGCGCGGGCATTCGGGAACCAATCTTCCATCGGCTTGGCATCTGGATCGAGGTTCACAAAGATGAACCCCAGAAACAGCTCTGTGCGCACCTCGGTGAGGCAGATCTTGGACTTGTCAAAGCCTTCGACCGAATTGATATTCGGCCCTGCACGCAGGCCTCCGGTCAACTCGTAGGTCCAGGCGTGATAGGGGCAGACCACGACGCGCGTTGAGCCCGAGCCGCTGACCAACTGATGCGCGCGGTGTTGGCAGACGTTATAGAACGTGCGGATCACATCATCGCGGCCCTTGATGCAAAACAGGCTCTCGCCCGCCATTTCAAAGGCAAAATAATCGCCGGCCTTCTCAAGCTGGCTTGCATGGCCCGCGAATTGCCATGTTCGGGCAAAGAGCCCGTCCATCTCCATCTCATAGACCTTGGGGTCCGTGTAATAGCGCGCCTCAAGCGATTTTAATGGCTCACTCACGTTGGCTCCTCCACATAAAGCCCAAGCGCGTGGCGGCGGGCGTGAAAGCGGTCGACCCTGTCGACGATTTCGTCAGAGGCGACCGAGATAACAAAGCTGAGCAGCGTCTCGAGAAAGGCGACAATGGCGACGGTCGAGGGAAAGAACTGCGGGCTTTCCGCGCCGACGACGAAGCCGTGATCCGCGGCTCGTATGATCGGGCTTGCTGGGCTGTCAGAGATGGCGACGATGGTCATGCCTTGGGATTTCGCGATCTCGACGGCCTCGACCACTTCGCTGCGATAGGGGCGGCAGGTGATGGCGATCAGAACATCGGTGTCGCTCGCCCATGCCAGATCGTCAACGGCGGTGGACCCCGGGCGCGGGATCGCGTGGAAATCGCTCATGCCGGTTGAGGCAAGATAGGTGAAGTTGCGCGCAATGGCGTTGTTGACGCCGACGCCAAGGGTGAAGACCTGCTTGCTGTTCCAGATCGCCTCGGCGGCGGTTTGCAGTTGTTCGGCCGAGATCGTTGCAAAGCTCTCTTCGATATTTCTGAGCGTCGCTTCCATCATGTCGGCATAAAGCCCGCCAAGCCCGCCCGACTTGCGAATGTCCTGCAACCAGCGCGCACGGTCTGGAAAGCTCATCCCGCCACGCCTAATGGCATCACGAAACGGTGCGCGGAAATCCTCATAACCGTCATAGCCCATCTGCCGCGCCATGCGCACGAAAGTGTTAGGCTTCACCTGCGCCGCTTCAGCGATTTCGCGCACGGTGGACACGCCCACATCCTGTGGGTTCTCCAGCACATAGCGCGCTGCTTTCTGCGCCTCGGGCGTCAGCTCGTCCCAGTCATCAGACAGGCGGTCGAGAATAGATAAAGATACATTTGTGCCATTCATGATTGACGATGGTATAAATGTTTGCTTAGCCTGTCGAGAGAAAACACGACTCTCAACAGAGGAATCTTGCAAATGTCCGAGAGCGCAAAAATACCCAGCCACGCGCGGGTGGTTATCGTCGGCGGCGGCGTCATGGGCGTGGGTCTCGCCTATCACTTGGCGCATGAAGGATGGGGGGCGGATACGGTCCTTTTGGAAAAGGCAGAGCTGACGTCGGGATCGACCTGGCATGCGGCTGGGCAGATCACCCATTCGACGTCTAGTTTCTCGCTGGGCAAATGCGTGGACTACAACATCGGGCTCTATTCCGGTGGATTAGAGACTGAAGCGGGTCAGGCGGTGACATGGCATGGCTGCGGCTCTTTCCGGCTGGCCTATACCGAAGACGAGATGGATTGGCTCAAGCACACGCTGTCAGTTGGCCGCTCTTTGGGTTTCAATATCGAGCTTGTCGGTACGGATCGCATCGCCGAGCTGCATCCTTTCTACAACCTCGACGGCGTGCTTGGCGCGCTCCACACGCCAGATTATGGCCATGTGGATCCGACCAATGTCACCATGGCGATGGCGGCGGGCGCGCGGGCCAAGGGTGTCAAGATCATCCGCCGCTGTCAGGCGACCAACATCACCAAGCAGGGTCACGAATGGGTCGTCGAGACTAACCAAGGCACCATCCGTTGTGAGCATGTGGTAAACGCAGGCGGCACCTATGCGCGGCAGATGGGCGAGTGGTCGGGGCTGCAATTGCCGATGACCTCGATGACCCACCACTATTTCGTCACTGAAGAGGTGCCCGAGTTTCAGGATCTAGAAACGGAATTGCCGGTCATCCGCGACGACCGCAAGGTCTCGGGCTATATCCGGATGGAGCAGAAGAAGGGCCTCATCGGGATTTACGAGAAGGAAAATCCGAATTCCGTCTGGCACGATCACTGCCCTTGGGACTACGAGAACTGGCTGTTTGACGCAGACTATGACCGCGTGATGCCTTACCTCGAAGAAAGCCTCAATCGCATGCCGATCTTTGCCGAACTTGGCATCAGCCGCGATGTGCATGGCGCGATTTCGCATCCACCGGACGGCAACCCTCTGATCGGTCCTGCGCCGGGTGTCGAGAACTACTGGTGTTGTTGTGGCACTCAGATCGGCATCGGCTGGGGCCCGGGTCTCACACGGGAACTGGCGCGCTGGATGGTGCACGGGGCGGCGGATATTTCCATGCGCGACTATGATCCGCGTCGCTTTGGGGAATATGCCACCAAGGAATGGCAGGTCATCAAAGCCAAAGAGGATTATTGCCTGCGCCACGAAATCCCGTTCCCGCATTTCAATCGCCTCGCAGGGCGGCCGGTCAAACCCTCGCCGATGTATGATCGGCTCAAGGAAAAGGGCGCGGTCTTTGAGGAGGTCTTTGGACACGAACGCCCCCGCTGGTTCGCGCCCGATGGCACGCCTGCCGAAGATATCTATTCGTTCAAACGATCTCCTCTGCACGACATCATCGCCGATGAATGCAAAGCCGTGCGTGAGGCGGTCGGGATCATGGATATCTCGGCCTTTACCAAGGTCGAGGTCGCGGGGCCGGGGGCAGAGGCCCTGCTCGACCGTCTGGTCGCCAACAAGTTGCCGCAGAAAGCGGGGGGTATCACACTCACCCATATGCTGAACAAACGCGGCCGGATCGAGTTGGAAACCACCGTCGTTAAGCTGGAAGAGGGTCGATATTACCTCGTTTGCGCGGCCTTCTTTGAACAGCGCTTGATGGATCATCTGCGGACCCATCAGGATGGCGAGGATGCCGAGATCATCCTGCGGTCCAATGACTGGGCGGCGCTTACACTGAACGGCCCCAAGGCGCGCGATGTGCTGGCGGCCTGCACTGATGCGGATCTCAGCAATGCGGGCTTCCCATGGCTTAAGGCGCGGGAAATCACGGTGGCGGGCGTGATGCTCTGGGCGTTCCGCATGTCTTATGCCGGCGAGCTTGGTTGGGAATTCCACATCCCGCGCGACGGTGCGCTTCAGGTCTATGACGCGCTTTGGGCCGCTGGTGAGGCCCATGGCATCAAGGACTATGGCAGCTTTGCCATGAATGCTCTGCGCATGGAGAAAGGCTTTAAGGGTGCGGGTGAATTGACCAACGAAGTGACCCTGCCAGAAGCAGACGTCATGCGGTTTGCCAAGCTCGATAAGGATTACTTGGGTGTCGAAGCGACCCGCGCCAGCGCCGCGCAGGCCGAGGCGGGAGATATGCCTTGGGTCTGTGCCTATCTTGCCATCGACGAAGATGGAGAAACCGACGGCCATGGCGGCGAAGCCGTGATGCTGGGTGATCGAGTGGTCGGCTCGACGGCGTCGGTGGTCTATGGGCCAACGGTCGGCAAGATCCTGGCCTTTGCCTATATCAAACCAGAGGCCGCAGCACCTGGCACAGACTTGACGGTGATCGTGCATGGCGCACCACGTGCCGCCAAAGTCTTGGGAGAACCAGCCTATGATCCGGCCAGCAAATTGCCAAGGACGGATGCGGCATGAGCGGCTCGGGACATAAAATCAGGCGGATTAGTCTCTGGCATGTGCCGCTGACCAGCCATGAGGCCTATTACATGGCCGAGGGCAAAACCTGTGACACGGTCGAGACAGTCGTTCTGGCGGTTGAGACCGACACCGGCCTCATTGGCTGGGGCGAAGTATGCCCGATCCCGCATTATCTGCCCGCCTATGCGCGGGGTGTCGCCTCTGCCATCACAGAGCTCGCGCCGGTCCTCATTGGCGCGGATCCGGTTGGGCCTGAGGCCGTCATCGCCAATGCGGACGCCTATCTGCAAGACCACCGCTATGCGAAATCGGCGTTGGATATCGCCCTGTGGGACATCACGGGTCAGGTCGCAGGGCTTCCGGCCTACGCGTTGCTTGGCGGGCGCAGGGCTGCGGATATGCCGCTCTATCATTCGATCACCTGCATCGCGCCGGACGAAATGGCGCGGATTGCACGTGAGGCCTACGCGACCGGTATCCGGCAGTTCCAAGTGAAGCTCGGCGCATCAGGCGATTGGACCACCGACGTCGAGCGTCTGACCAAAGTGCGCGAGGCTGTCGGCGAGGGGCCGCTGGTCTATGGCGATTGGAACTGCGGAGCGACCTCTTTGGACGCAACGCGGGTCGGGCGTGCGGTGGCGCGTATGGATATCATGCTCGAACAGCCCTGCCCGACAATAGCAGATTGCGCGCGGGTGCGTGAGGCCACTGGCCTGCCGATGAAGCTGGACGAAAACGCCCATGACATCCCCTCGATGCTCGAGGCGCATGAGCGTGGGTGTATGGATGCCGTCGCCCTGAAGCTTTCAAAATACGGAGGCCTCTCTGCCACCCGTCGCGCGCGCGATATGTGTCTCTATCTCGGCGCAAAGATGTGTGTTGAGGACACCTGGGGCAGTGACATCACGACGGCGGCGCTCTTGCATCTGGCGGCCTCGACCGATCCGTCTCGGGTGCTGAACACCTGCGATCTGTCGTCTTATGTGTCACCCCGCCTCGCGCCAACAGCGCCGGAACGCGCGAATGGCCGTATTGCCCCGCCTGAAGGCGCAGGCCTTGGGATCAACGTGGACGCACAGGCGCTGGGCGCTGCTGATCTGACTGTGGAGTAAGCCATGCAGAAATTAACTACCCAAGCGGAATGGGCCGCGCGTGCGAAAGCGGTTTTGCCCGCTGGCGGCTTCGGAAATTTCGACCCGTCTATGTTCATCAAAGAGGGCCGCGGATCGCGGGTCTGGGATGAGGATGGCAATGAATATGTCGACTATCTGATCGGCTCTGGCCCGATGCTTTTGGGCCATGGTCACCCCGAAGTTCTGGAGGCTGTTCTAGAGCAGCTCCCGAAGGGTCAGACCTTTTTTGCGAACAACGCACTGGGCGTGGAACTGGCGGAGGATATCGTCAACGCGATGCCGTGTGGCGAACAGTTGCGCTATGTGTCCTCGGGCGGAGAGGCGGATATGTACGCCATGCGCCTCGCGCGGGCGTTCACCGGGCGCGACAAGATCGTAAAGTTCGAAGGCGGCTATCACGGTATGAGTGCTGAGGCACAGATGAGCCTTGCCCCCGTGAAGCAGGTGAACTTTCCGCAAGCGATTCCTGACAGCGCGGGCATTCCTCAGAGTGTCGCAGACGAAATGCTGATCGCACCGTTTAATGATCCTGACTACATTCGCTCTCTTCTGGCTGAATATGAGGGGCAGGTGGCTGGCATCATCGTTGAGCCTCTTCAAAGGATCATTCCGCCGGAACCGGGTTTCCTGCAGCTTTTGCGAGAGGAAGCCGACAAATACGGCATCGTCCTGATCTTTGACGAGGTGGTTACAGGTTTTCGCTTTGCCTATGGCGGCGCGCAGGAACTCTATGGCGTGACGCCGGATCTCTGCACCTTGGGCAAAGTCATTGGCGGAGGCTTTCCGCTGGCGGCCATTATTGGGCGCACAGATATCATGGCGCATTTTGATAAGGCCGTGGTCGGTGCGGATGGCTGGCTCATGCAACTTGGCACGCTTTCGGGAAATCCAGTGGCGACGATTGCGGGGATCAAGAGTCTCGAGATACTGCGACGCGAGGGCCAGTACGAAAAGCTGCGCGGGTTCGGTCATAAGGTACAGGACATGATCCGCAAAGCGCTGGATCCGGTGGGCATCGGATACCGTATCGTCGGCGATCCCACCCTGTTCGAGATCGTGTTCACCGATGCCAAGCCACGCACCTATCGCGATGTGCTTGGGGGTGATGCGGCGGCTGGCAAAGTCTGGAATGACACCTTGCGCGCGCATGGGATCTTTAAGTCCCCTGGCAAGACATATCCGTCCTTGGCCCTCACGGATGCGGACATGGAGATGACCTCTGACGCGATTTCACAGGCGGGGAAAGCGGTCGCGCAACTGGGTTAGAAGAACCGGCGCACCCAGCTGTCAGGTAAGAGGCGCAACAGGCGAAAGACGCCTGCGAATGGATAGGGAAAGGCCGTGCGGAATTTGCGGCGTTTCATGTTGCGGATTACATGATCGGCGGCGACGTCTGGCATCATCAGTTGCGTCATCTGAAAGCTGTTTTTCTGCGTGAGGCGGGTCTCGATAAAGCCCGGATTGGTGACTTGTACCCGCACCTTCGTGGATTTCAGATCGAGGTAAAGGTTCTCGGCCAGATGCATCAGAGCAGCTTTGCTGGTGCTATATCCGACCGCTCCGGGCAAGCCGTGGTAGGCGGCAAGAGAACCGATCAGGACGATGTGGCCCTCATCCTTGGCAACAAAGCGGGACACGATGTCAGGTAACACACGCATCGCGCCAAGCACGTTGACATCCATCATAAAGAGACCCTTATCGCGGTCCCAATCTTGCGCTGTCATCGGGTCATAGGCACCAGCGCAGTAGATCACGCCATCGATGTCTGGCAGCGCCGAAAGCGCCGCGTCGACCGAGGTCTGATCGGTGAGGTCCATCGGAAGGATCTGGGCATCCTCAACGTCGATATCCCGCAAGCGACTTTCCGAGCGCGCCGACAAAACCAAGGCGCAGCCCTCAGCAGACAGCTTTTCCGCAAGGCTGCGGCCCAACCCTTCTGAGGCACCGATAATCCAATAGGTTTTTGCAAGCTTGGTCATGGTTGGAAGGTCTTTTTTGGCAGGGTGAGGGTGATCAAAATCGCAAGGATCTTTAACCCGCAGGGGATCAACGCATAGAGCAGCGTGAGGCTGGCGAGCGCTTCGGCCGAGTTTTCGGTGGCGGATTGAAACCCTTGCCGATCCAGAATGGGCAGCACGAGGCCGGCGGCCAGCGCCAGCGTCATTTTATTGGCAAAGGACCAGAACCCAAAGGCTTGACCCGCCTGTAAACCGGCGCGGGCCAGGACTGAGGAAAACAAAGCTGGCAAGATCAACATATCCGCGCCTAGGGCAAAACCTGACCCGATGCAGATGATGGCAAATGCGGTGGCTTCTCCGCCGGTAAGCGTCGCGGCCCATCCGAAACTTGCGATGGCGAGGCTCATGGCGGCGACCAAGGTCAGGCGCGGGCCGATGTGGGCTGCGGCTTTGGTCCAGACCGGGATGGATAGGGCGGCTGCGACGAAAAAGACGATCAGAAAAGGACCTGCGGCGTCTGGCAGCATGAGGCGGTCTTCGACAAAGAACACGAAGAGCGTCGAAGTGATCGCGACTGGCAAAGTATTTACGCAGGTCAGCAGTAGGAGGTTGCCTCCGCCAGACGCAATCAGCGCTTTGAAGTTCAGCTTTTCCTCAACCTGAACAGAGGTCGTCCAAAGCGGTCTGCTGAACAGTCCCGCGAAAAAAATAAGACCCATGAGGGCGATGCCAAATCCCACATACCCCAGCCAGATCGGCAAGGATGCGGCAAGGATGATGCCAAGCAGGCTCCCCCCTTCGCGCCATTTGGCGACAGAGATCATCTCCTGAGGTGCATCGCCCTCACTGAGCGCGCGGGTCTGGCCGTAAAACAGGATCGAGGCCAGGCTGAAGCTGGTGAAAACCAGAGCCAGCACCAAGACCAACCAAAGGATTGGGTCGAAGGGTGGCGCGACAGAAAACAGGCACAGAAACCCGAGGGCGAGGCCGGTGACGGCCAGCGCGACAAAGCTGCGCTTTCGGTTAGGGTAGCGGTCTACCATCCATCCCAAAACCGGATCCTGCACAAAGTCCAAGACGCGGAGGCCCAGCAAGATGGCTCCGACGGTTGCAAGGCTCAGCCCAAGGTCGACTCCGGCATAGCGCGGCAGATGAATGTACAAAGGCAGGCCAGCCGCAGCCAGCCCCATTGCAAAGAGCCCAATCGCCGGAGCGCGCATCATAGGCCTCGCAGTCGACGGGATACGGCGGGAAAACGGCTGTCCAGCGACAACCAGATATCCAGAAACCGTGCGCGAATATTTGGATGGGTCAGGCGGCAGGTCTGCCGGTTGTTGCGAAAAAGCGAGACGCGGTCTCTTGCGGAACCAATCGCGAGGAATCTGTCTCCGGGTCCGACGTCGGCAAAGCAGGTTTGCAGTTTGCGCGCGATCTGAGGGTGATCCGTTTGCGTGCCCTCAAGGCGGTCAAATTCTTCCATCGTCGCGGTGGTCAGGCTCTTCTTGGAGAACCGGCGCGCGTATTTCAGCTCTATTGCGGCGGGTTCAGTCGGATCATAGCGCGCACCGTTTGGGGTAAAGACCGCGATGTCAAACACGCGAAAGCCCAGCCATGTCACCGTGTCCTGTGCCGAGATTTGGGCATCCTCAATCTGGGTCAGAGGTAGAGGAGCGATGTCATCCGCAACGCTCATGCCACCTGTCAGAAGACAAGCCGCTACAGAGGCTGCTTTTGGGGCACTCTGACTGAAAACCGAACCAAATCGCACCTGCGTCCCTCGCCGTGGTTTGGGACTGTTACGCGGGAAAGCCTGTGGCGGATCATTCTAAGGGGCGGATTTAAACCAAAAGATCCGTGTAAATCGGGATCTGATTTGCATGCTCTCGCATCAGGCTTTCCGCCCGCATCGCATCGCGTCTGAGGATCGCGTCCAAGATCAAACGATGCTGCATATTGGCGAACTTGAGGCGCGTGATCTCTTCGTCAGCTTTGTCGGCATTGAAAACGACAGAGCCGAGGCTGACCAAAGGCAGATGCGCCAGCCGTTGATAGGCATGGCCAATAAAGCGGTTGTCGGCGGCCGTCATGATGGCCTGATGAAAGTCGCGGTTCAGCGATTGAAATCCGGTGACGCGCTGGGCGGGATCCTGATCGCTCGCCAGCACGGTGTCGATGTCCTCAATGATTTGACCGAGGTCTGTTGCGAGGGCCACATCAATGCCTTCACGGGCCAAAGTGCCCGCAGCCAGACCTTCGAGTACGCCACGCACCTCATAGGCCTGCGCCAACTCGTGTGAGTTAAAGGACAGGACCGTATAGCCGCGTCCGTCACGTTTGCGGATGAGCCCTTCGGATTCCAAAGCCTGCAACGCCATGCGGGCTGGCGTGCGCGAGACGTCCAGCATTTCTGACACCAACACTTCGCTGATTTTTGTATCCGCTTTCAGCGAACCATCCATAATCCGCTGCCGCAGGATCGTGACGACTTTCTGGTCGGATGTGGTGTTTTCATCAGCGGTCACAAGGGTTTGAGGCATTTAAAGGATTTCTCATAATGTATCCAATGAATATGTAAATATCAGAATAGAGTCGAAAAAACTAGGAAAAATCCTAAAAATGGATACATAAATGGTGAACGAGGATTCGTTCCTGTGTGGAGGAGCCTATGAAAACCCAGGTCGCGATCATTGGCGGAGGTCCGTCTGGGCTGTTGCTGTCACAGCTTCTGTACACGCAGGGCATCGACAGCATCGTGTTGGAGCGAAAGACCAAAGACTACGTCCTTGGCCGCATCCGCGCGGGGGTGCTGGAACAGGGTCTCGTGCAAATGATGAAAGAGGCCGGATGCGCGGATCGCATGAAGGCCGAGGGATTTCCACATGATGGAACCGAGATCTCTTATGGGGACGAGATTTTCCGCATCGATTTCGCTGACCTCACCGGCACGCCGGTCATGGTCTATGGGCAAACCGAGGTCACCCGCGACCTCTATGAGGCGCGCGAGAAGGCAGGTGGGCAGATCGAATACAATGTCGAAGATGTCGTGATCCATGATGCGAAATCGGACGCGCCCTTTGTGACCTTTACACAGGATGGGAAAGAACGCCGGATCGACTGCGACTATATCGCGGGCTGTGATGGGTTCCACGGCGTGTCGCGCAAAACCATCCCGGATACGGTGCGCAAGGAATATGAAAAGGTTTACCCTTTTGGCTGGCTCGGGGTGCTGTCGGAAACACCTCCGGTGAACCATGAGTTGATTTATGCCAATTCGGACCGCGGTTTCGCGCTCTGTTCGATGCGGAATGAGAACCTCAGCCGCTACTACATCCAATGCCCGATCAGTGATGATCCAAACAGTTGGAGCGATGACGCCTTTTGGGAGGAGCTGAAGCGCCGTATCCCTTCAGATGTGGCGGCCAAACTTGTCACGGGTCCGTCGATTGAAAAATCCATCGCGCCGCTGAGGTCCTTTGTCTGCGAACCGATGCAATACGGGCGGCTGTTCCTTTGCGGAGACGCCGCGCATATCGTGCCACCCACCGGAGCCAAGGGGCTGAATACGGCGGCCTCAGACGTCTATTATTTGTATCACGCTCTGACCGCCTTTTATAAATCCGGCTCGTCAGATGGCATCGAAGGGTATTCTGCCAAAGCCCTCGCACGGGTCTGGAAGGCGGAGCGGTTCAGCTGGTGGTTCTCTTCCCTGATGCATCAATATCCGGACCAGACGGTCTTTGATCACAAGATGCAGATCGCAGAACTGGAATTCCTGCGCAGCAATCGCTCTGCGCAGAAGGCCATGGCCGAAAACTACGTCGGGCTGCCTTATTGAAGCCCGACCGCGACTTCCAATAGCGCGTGGTGCAGGGATCCCGCTGAGGAATGCGCGCCGAGGACGGACCATCCCGCCTCAGAGCGAATGACAACGCAGCCCATGTGATGCAACTGCGTGCGCTGAGCGCTGCCCGGTTGCATGGTTTCGCTGTCCAATCCGCAGAGGCGTTGCAAAAGGTCGACGCAGCCCTCACCCGCCAGATCAAAGCGGCAGAAGCCCTCTGATTGGTCGGTGACCGAGGCGGTGTCGCCCATGGCGTCCTTGACGTTTGCCGCCCAAGTCCCGGATTGATCAAATGGCGCATCGACCAGGTATTGGTCAGGCCCCATCCACCAAGCGCGTGATCCGTTGGCCTCGGCCATCGTGCAGACGTCAGGCGTGCCTGCAAAACCAAGCGCTTTAAACCCATCATTCGCGTCCATGCCCTTGCGCGTTGCGACAGAGGCAAGCGCGCGATCGGTGACCTCGGTGATTGTCACCGAGCCCAGAGTGTCAACGCGGGGCGAGGCCCCTCCCAGCGGGGTAAGAGGAGTGAGATCAGTCACGCAGACGCCCTCCTTCTGGATCAAAGAAATGCGCCGAGACGATCTCGACAGGGGTTTCGTAATTCTTGATCGGGTTTACGGCGCGCAGCTTCTCGCCCATGCGCTGATCCCCGCCATTCACATAGCCAAGGCCGATGTATTCCTTCAGCATCGGTGAGTAGCACACAGAGGTCACGTGCCCCTGATCCACCCAGGCCGAGACCTCTCCGGTTTCGTTCATCAGATGTGAGCCGGCATGGATGCCCTGGCCATTCAGCGACCGCAGGCCGACAAGCCGTGGCCCGTTCGGATCAAGCTGCGCTTCGCGTTGGCTGTTGTGGAAGCCGATGCAGTCTTTCTTGCGCGAGACCATCCGGTCCAGACCCATATTGAGCGCGGTCATACGGCCGTCGATCTCGGCCCCTGTGACGTGGCCCTTTTCGATCCGCATGACGTTGAGCGCCTCAAGACCGTAAGGTGTCACGCCCAGATCCGCGCCAACCTCCATCATGCGGCGCACAAGCGCGTCGCCATAGCGGGTAGGGACTGCGATCTCATAGGCCAGCTCACCCGAGAATGAGATCCTAAAGAGGCGTGCTTTTAGACCACCACAGACGGTGATCTCGGCGCATCCCATGAAGGGGAAGGCCTCGTTGCTGATATCGTGATCTTTGTCGACGATACGTGCGAGCAATTCACGAGATTTTGGCCCGGCGACCGCAAACTGTGCCCATGCGTCGGTGGTCGAGATGATCTGAACATCCATCTCAGGGAACAGACATTGGCGCGCGAAATCCATGTTGCGATAGACGAGTACTGCGTTCGCTGTCGTGGTCGTCACAACGTAATGATCCTCGGCAAAGCGCGCTGCGGTGCCGTCGTCATAAAGCATCCCGTCTTCGCGCATCATGAGGCCATAGCGCACCTTGCCGACAGGCAATTTCGCGAAACCGTTCACGTAAAGCTTGGACAGGAATTCGCCCGCGTCTTTGCCCTGTACGTCGATTTTGCCAAGCGTCGTCACATCGCAGATGCCCACGTTGGTGCGTGTGGCGATGACTTCGCGGTCGACAGACTGACGCCAGGTGGTTTCGCCCTTTTGAGGGAACCACATCGCCCGCATCCAGAGGCCGACTTCTTGGAAAACGGCGCCCTGTTCTTCGGCCCATTTATGGCTGGGTGTGAGGCGTTTGGGGCGGAAGTTTTCGAGCGTCGAGCGGCCCGCGAGCGCGCCCATGGCAACGGGCACGTAAGGTGGACGATAGATCGTGGTGCCTGTTTCTGGGATCGACTTGCCGGTCTTTTCGGCCATGACGGCCAAACCCAGAACATTGGCGGTTTTGCCTTGGTCTGTGGCCATGCCGAGCGTGGTGTAGCGTTTGAGGTGCTCAACGCTGACATAGCCCTCTTGATGGGCAAGCTTGACGTCTTTGACGGTCACATCGTTTTGGAAGTCGACCCAAGCGCGTTTCTTACTGGGGACGTACCAATAGGCAGAGATGCCGGTCGCTTCGCCTTCGACTTCGGGCAGGGTCATGACCTTGGATTTGATGCCCAGATCATTCAGCGCCTGTTTCGCCTGAGACACTCCGTCGGCCATCACGTTGCCCATGTCATAGACGCCACGGGCGGCTCCGGCGACGATTTGCCCGGGGGGTAGGTCGCCAGCCGGGACAAAGGCTGCGATATCTTCGCGCCACTCGGGGCGGCCGCGTTGGTGGCAGGTCATACCGAGGTTCGGGGAATAGCCGCCAGAGACCGCGATCGAGCCGCAAAGGATGTTGGTTGTGTATCCCTTGGCAGTTTGAACGATGGCTTCGGTGACGCCGTGGCGGCCCTTGGTGTCAAGGATCACCCCGCCGCGATGGACCTCTGTGCCGTCGATCTCTGGGCCTTCGTTGCGAGTGTCGACCACGGCCGGTACGTTGACGCCCTTCGCCATAAGATCGCGCGCGGTTTTGTAGCCGTCGTCGTTGTTGGTGAAGACCAGAACAGACTTTGCCGTCGCCGTCGCCCAGCGGTTGGCATAGGCGCGCACGGCACTTGCCATCATGATCCCCGGACGGTCGTTATTGGCGAAACCGATGTGGCGCTCATGGGCACCTGCCGCGACAATCGCGCGTTTGGAATAAATGCGCCACATGGTCTGACGCGGCTTGCCCGCGCCGGGGGTGATCAGGTGGTCTGCGTTGCGTTCAAGCGCGCCATAAATGCCGTGGTCATAAGCGCCAAACACCGTGGTGCGCGGCATGATCCGCACGTTCGGCAGGGACGCAAGTTCGGCCTGAGTGGCTGCGGCCCAGTCGCTGCCGGATTGATCGGCAATGGACATGGTTTCGGCCAAGAGGCGACCGCCGAGCAGTTTGTCTTCTTCGGCAAGGATCACACGTGCGCCTGCGCGGCCCGCCGTCAAAGCTGCCATTAGACCAGCTGGGCCCGAGCCAATCACCAGCACATCGCAATGCAGGAAGCCTTTGTCATAGGCGTCGGGGTCGTTTTCCTCTGTGACGCTGCCCAGACCCGCGGCGCGGCGGATCGCAGGTTCGTAGAGCTTTTCCCAAAAGGCTTTCGGCCACATGAAAGTTTTGTAGTAGAACCCCGCGCTCAGGAAATCCGAGAAGAGATCGTTGATCGCCAGAAAGTCACGCTTAAGGCTTGGGAAGCGGTTTTGAGAATTTGCGACAAGGCCGTCGTAAAGCTCTATGGTGGTTGCCCGCGTGTTGGGCTCCTGCCGTGCGCCTTCGCGCAATTCAACGAGCGCGTTGGGTTCCTCAGATCCCGCAGTCACGACGCCGCGAGGGCGGTGGTATTTGAACGAGCGGCCCATGAGCTGAACGCCATTGGCAAGCAATGCTGAGGCAAGCGTGTCGCCCTGCAACCCGTTGTAGGATTGGCCGTCGAACTTGAACCCAAGGGCGGTGCCATGGTCCACCAGACCGCCGCTTAAACGATAGCCACTCATCACGCGGTCCCCTTGTTCTTTGCCACATCCTGCGCCAGTTCAGCGCCAAGGATTTCATGGGTTGAGACATTGCGGGTCACGACGATCCAGTTGCGGTCGCCATATTCGTGGTACCAAAGCTCGCGATGCACGCCGGGCGGGTTTTCGCGGGTGTAGACATAGTCATAGAACTCTTGTGGCGCGGTTTCGGACTGCCAGTCGGGGCGATCCAAGAGGGTGGCGTCGCCAAGGTAGGTGAATTCTCCGGCGTCGCGGGGGCCAAGAAGCGGGTGGGGGATCAACATCGCGTCGCCTCCTAGTGCAAGTTCGGCTGCGCACCGGCGCCGAGTTCGTCGATCATGTGACCGGTTTTGTAGCGATCCAGCCGCAGAGCGGTCGCGACCTTGTGCGGCGTGTCTGTCGCCATCAGATGGGCAAAGCAATAGCCCGAGGCAGGCGTCGCCTTGAAGCCGCCATAGCACCAGCCGCCATTGAAATAGAGGCCTTTTATCGGGGTCTGGTCAATGAAGGGCGAGCCATCCATCGACATATCCATGATGCCGCCCCAAGACCTCAGAACCCGCGCGCGGGCGATATTGGGGAAGATCGAGATGCCCTCTTCGACGACCTCTTCGACGGTCGGCAGGTTCCCGCGCCAAGCGTAGGAATTGTAGTAATCAAGGTTGCCGCCAAAGACCAAACCGCCCTTGTCAGACTGGCTGATATAGAAGTGACCCGCGCCGTACGTGATCACGCCTGGCAGGATGGGTTTCAGCCCTTCAGTGACAAACGCCTGCAAGACATGGCTTTCAATGGGCAAGCGCAGCCCGGCTTTCGCCATGACCTCACTGGACCGCCCCGCCACAGCCACGCCGATCTTTGGGGCCATGATGTCGCCGCGCGTGGTCTCGACGCCTTTGACCTCGCCGTTTTCGATCTTGAAGCCAGTCACTTCGCAGTTTTGGATGATGTCGACGCCGTGTTGATCGGCCCCACGCGCGTAGCCCCAAGCCACCGCATCGTGCCGCGCCGTGCCCGCGCGGGGTTGCAGCAGGCCGCCCATGATGGGGAAACGCGCGCTTTCGGTGTTCAGGAAAGGATAGAGCTCTTTCACGCCCGCTTTATCCAAGATCACCGCGTCTGACCCATGCAATAGGATCGAATTCCCCCGCCGGATCGCCGCATCACGCTGGGCGTCATTGTGAAACAGGTTGATGATGCCACGTTGCGACATCATCGCGTTGAAGTTCAGATCCTGCTCAAGGTTTTCCCACAGCTTCAGGGAAAGCTCATAGAACGGCTGGTTCCCATGCATCATGTAGTTGGAGCGCACAATCGTCGTGTTTCGGCCCACATTGCCGCCGCCAATCCACCTACGTTCCAGCAAGGCAATGCGGGATTTCTTGTAGACTTTGGCCAGATAGTAGGCGGTCGCCAAACCATGCCCGCCACCGCCAACAACGATGAAATCATAGTTTTTCTGCGGCTCGGCATCGCGCCACGCAGGGGTCCATCCTTTGTGACCGGTCAGCGCCTCTTTAAAGATGCGCAGAGCATTATATCGCATGCGTCTCCCCACTGCGTTTTGCTGAGTGCTTCACGCGACAAGAATGACCGCCGTAAACCTGTATGCTTGCGCTTTTGCGACACTCTATGTCGAAAGTTGATCACGACTTTAGCAGAGGTATCGCTGAGCAATGAACCTTTAAGTATCCCCGCAGCCCTGTTTGGCGTCACGAAACCCCTTCAGGTCAACATTGATCAACGCGCCAAAGCTCTCGAGACCAACACGAAACAATTCGCCGGGGTGGAAGGTTTCGCCAATCGCGCCGCCTTCGATCCAAAGCCCGTCCAACAAAGCGCTTCCCGCAATACTGAGGCGGCGCAGTTCAGAATCTGATTTGGATATGCCTTCCTCGGCATAGACATCGGCGATCAGCGTTTTGGTTTGCAAACGCAGCTCATGGTAGGATTTGGTGTGCTGCCGGATCATATCGTCGTCATGTAGAAGGATCTGGAAAAACCCCGCCCATGTCCCAACTTTCTGCCTTGTGGTGACCGGAGCCTTCAGTGTCGCCTCAATATATCTGATCAACCGGCATTTTGCAGTTCCAGCACCCGTCATCGCGCTTCCGGCCGACGCGAGCATGTCGCTCATATGCGCCTCATATGCGGCTACAATCAGTTCGTCTTTCGATTGAAAGTAGTACCGAATAAGGCCCTGCGTGACATTCGCTTCGCGCGCGATCGTGCGCACCGTTGCAGCGGCCACCCCGTCGGTTGCGATGACTTTGAGGGTCGCATCGATCAAAGACTGACGACGCGCGTCACTCTTTCTCTTTTGAAAATTTTTTGAAACGGTATTCATGAGTACAGCAATATTAACTTAGCTTGCTGCCTTCGTGCGTAACCATTGGTTTCGCGCTAGAGCGGCTGGCGTCCATGCACTTAACTATATACAGAAGGCTATAAACGGCAACGCTCTTAAAAGTTTGCCGCATCATTTGACCCATAAAAGCCCCCTGAAACCTGGAAACTAGGAAAAAATGAGCCCAAAATCCTACACATTCTCGCACGCGGTGTCTCGCAAGCCCGCTGCGTCAATTATCCGAGGTTTGCGGTTTGAAGACTCTGGCACGCCGGATCACCAAAAGTTTCTAGAGCATCATGCCGCATATGTAGACGTGCTGCGCTCTACTGGGGCTGAGGTGACGGTGCTCGAGCCGCTCGAGGCCTATCCGGATTCTGTCTTTGTCGAGGACGCAGCACTTTGTTTACAAGAGGGTGTGATTCAGATGCGCCCGGGTGCGCCATCCCGTTTGGGCGAGGCTGCCGAGATCGCGGGGACCCTGGCTGATATCTATGGCGACATTCATGAGCTGGAGCCGGGTGGCTTTATCGAAGGTGGCGATATTCTGGTGACGGACAGCGAGATTCTCGTAGGGCTGTCCTCGCGGACGGACCATGCCGGAGTTGCCGCATTGGATAAAATCGTATCGAAGTGGGGATACAAGGTTCGTGAGTTGCAGACGCCCGAAGGTGTTCTGCACTTCAAAACCGATTGCTCGCTTTTGGACGAAGAGACCATTTTGTCGACCAAACGTCTGTCGGATTCCGGCTGTTTTGATGGATATCGGTTGTTGCATGTCGCCGACGGCGAAGAGGCTTGCGCCAATTCTATTCGGTTCAACGAAATCGTCGTTATGCCCGACGGGTTCCCAAAGACCACGGAGATGTTGACCAAAGAAGGCTATGACATTCGGCTGATCGGCAATACCGAGGCAGCTAAAGTGGATGGCGGTATGTCTTGCCTGTCTTTGCGGTTTTCTCCTCGGCGATAGCCTCATCCTAAGTCTTGATTAACGGTTGGGCCGTAGCGTGTTTTGCGATGCAAAATACGGCTCGAATTCGCGTAAATGAGGCGCTCTTTTCCGTAGGGCGCGTGGTTGCTGTTGTCGTGACCTTCAATCGCTGTGCACAGATGCAGCATAGTGTTCGCTGCTTGCTTGCCGCGCCTGAACACCAACTTTCCGGGATCGTGGTTGTCGACAATGCCAGTTCCGATGGAACCGAGGTTTGGCTTTCGAACCTAGAGGACAGCCGGCTATCTGTCCTGCGTCTCCCGCAGAATGTCGGCGGTGCTGGCGGGTTTGCTGAAGGCCTTTCAAAAGCCGTCGAGCGCTTTAATGCGGATTGGGTGTTGCTGATGGATGACGACGCCTAAGCGCCACGAAAAATGAGCTTTGATAGAGCGGTGCATAACCATGGTACAGGCTCTCGCGCAGCAGGCTGAGGATATGGATCAAAGGGTTCCATTCCAATATCCACTGCACCGTGGATGGTAAGTCACTCGGCAAGAAAAGCACGCCCGAGACCAAGAACAGCAATCTTGACGTCACCGCCCAAAGCGGCCGCCAGACTGGCAGGATCGCAAAGAGCGCGCAGTTCACGAACCCAACCGCAATTCCCGCCCCTAGTGCAAGCGCTAGGGCTTCGACGATCCCCCACAGATCAACAAGTCCCGGAACGCCCGTGTACCAAGCGACCCCACCCCCAAGACTAAGAGCGACGCTCAAGGCCAGGGTGGTGCCGATCGCCATGCGCGCCAAGATCGCCTCGGGCCAATGACGCCGCCCCTTTCGTTTTAGATGCAGAAACCCGTTACCAAGCGTCGCTGCGGTGGTTTGAAACAGAAGGAACACCCCATACAGTCCTTCGGTTGTCCTCGGCCGATGGGCAAAGGCTCGAGAATGAGGATGTGTTCTGGGACGGGTTTCACAGTGTGGATCGCGTAGATCTGGGCGATGTGACACCAGACGACGTGGTCTATGGCAGCGGTGATGCGGATGTTTTGTCGGGAACGGCGGCCGCCGACGAGATTCAGGGACAGTCGGGCGATGACACGATCAACGGTCAAGACGGAGACGACCGGATCCTGGGTGGAGATGGCCTGGACAGTCTGGACGGCGGGCTTGGGGCCGACACATTATTCGGAGGCTTTGCCGATGATCTGCTGAGCGGCGGCGCGGGTGCGGACCGGCTTTATGGGGAACAAGGCGATGACCGTATTCTGGGCGGGGACGAGGACGACCAGATATGGGGCGCGGATGGCAATGACTTTGTGGCCGGCGGCACCGGCGCGGATGAGATCTCTGGCGGGGCGGGGCATGACGAGTTGCGCGGCGGTGCGGGAATGGACCTGATGTACGGCGGCGCGGGCGCGGATTTGCTGAAGGGTAATGACGGCAATGACACGCTTTTTGGCAATGACGGGGTTGATACGCTGAAAGGCGGCATCGGAGACGATTCCTTGGATGGAGGGGACTTGGATGACAAGCTGAAGGGGAAGATCGGCAATGACACGCTCTATGGCGGCGACGGCAACGACAAGTTGAAAGGCGGGGCGGGGGCGGATCGGCTTTATGGCGGGGCCGGAAATGATCGGCTGGATGGCGGGACCGGTAATGACATCTATCAAGGCGATGCTGGTGCGGATCGCTTTATGTTCAAACGCCACCACGGCAGCGACCGGATCAATGATTTCACCCAAGGAGAGGATGTGATTGACCTGCGATACCTCGGTGAAGGCGGCATCAAACGGGTCGCGAACCTTGAGATGTCTCAGCAAGGTGCGGATGTGCTTATCAACACGGGATTGGGAGAGATCTGGCTGACAGATACCTCGCTTTCGGACATGGATGGCTCTGATTTCCTGATCTAGCGACCATAAGCCCCGTTATTTTTGTACCAAGAGCGCTTGCGCTGGGCACGGTGACCGCTAACATGAGGCAAAACTACAAGGTGGTGCCCCGTGGCGAATGATGAAAACCGCTCTTTGACCCTGCGAGACGTATCTGAGGCGTCGGGTGTTTCTGAAATGACCGTAAGCCGCGTATTGCGCAACCGAGGCGATGTCTCGGCAGCGACGCGGGAACGGGTGCTGAAAGCTGCGAAGGAACTGGGCTATGTGCCCAACAAGATCGCCGGCGCTCTGGCCAGCCAACGCGTGAACCTTGTGGCGGTGATTATTCCGTCGTTGTCCAACATGGTATTCCCTGAGGTTTTGAGCGGCATCAGCGAAGTTTTGGAAACCACGGACCTACAGCCGGTTGTGGGTGTGACGGACTACCTTCCTGAAAAGGAAGAGAAAGTTCTCTATGAAATGCTCTCGTGGCGGCCATCGGGGGTCATCATCGCGGGGCTGGAACATACGGATGCGGCTAAAGCGATGCTGCGGAACGCCGGCATTCCTGTGGTTGAGATCATGGACGTGGATGGCAAGCCTGTGGATGCCATGGTCGGGATCTCTCACCGCCGCGCTGGGCGTGAAATGGCTAAGGCGATCCTGAAAGCAGGCTATACGAATATCGGCTTTCTGGGTACCAAAATGCCGCTGGATCACCGCGCGCGGAAACGGTTTGAGGGCTTTACCGAAGCGCTCGCCAAAAGCGGCGTCGAGATCATGGATCAGGAGTTTTACTCCGGCGGTTCTGCCCTGCTGAAGGGCCGCGAGATGACTCAAGCGATGCTGGAGCGCACACCAGAGCTCGATTTCTTGTATTTTTCCAACGATATGATTGGCGCGGGCGGGATGCTGTATTTGCTTGAGCAAGGCATCGATATTCCGGGTCAGATCGGGCTGGCGGGCTTTAATGGGGTTGAATTGCTGCAAGGCCTGCCGCGCAAGCTGGCAAGTATGGATGCCTGCCGCCGGGAATCCGGACGACATGCGGCGCAGATCATCGCGGCACGCGTGGCTGGCGAAGACATCGAAAGTGTCGTGGAACTCACCCCAAAAATTGCCTTCGGAGACACGTTGAAGCGCCGTTAAACGCAGCGCGTTAGCATGATCCTCTGGCGGTTGTTCTGTTTGGACAGGATTTCAACCGCTCCTAGGTTGGAGAGCCGTTCGATTTGGTCAGACGCCTGACTGTTGCGTAGATCCAGGATCAAACGGCCGCCATCTACGAGTTTTTCCGTGAAAAACGGCATGTAGCCATCGATTGGGAAGTGGAAGCCGCAGGCCAAGAGGCTGACGATCATATCCACTGGCTGAATGGCTTTTAGGTCATCCTTCATTGGATTGGTTGTCCGGATTTTTTGTTTCGCGATCCCGTTGTCATTTAGGAACCGTGCGGCCTTTTGCAGGTTAGAATAGGCCGCGCCGACCTCTTCGAACCCGAAATGGCGGTTCTCGGACGTTTCGACGTCGATCAATTCGACGTCGCAGTCAAAATGCTTTGCCGCCGCAAAACTAAAGAAGCCATAGCCGCAGCCGATGTCAGCCAACCGGTCTGGATGAAAGCCGTCGAGGGATTTCAGCAACTCGGTGAATTCGTCGTTGATCTGCCCATAGGCGCGTGCAGGAAGTTGGGTGTTTTTCTCCCGCACAACCTCTTCCAATGCGGTCGCATCGCCCTCTGTCCAAGCCTTAACCTTGCGACCAGCCGATTTGACGTCATGCAAGATTTCACTGCGCTGCAGGATGATGTTGAGGTGATCCTGCGCGTCAAAAGCGTCAAAATTCATGCCCTTCACCACGCGAATGCGTTTGGGCGATGGTAGCTGCTTTTGCGCGTCTTTTAAGGCCGCGCGGAACTTAGGCCCGCCGCGTTTTGACAGGACATATTCGCATAATCTCACCGTCAGACGCGGGCGGTTCTTTTCCAGAACGGCATCCAGCAATTCACGTTGATAGCGCGTGGAGTGATGACGCGCGCGCATCATCTTATAGAACTCGGGTCGGGTCAGGGTTCCAGCCACACAGCCCTCGATGATCGGGGTCAGGATACCCATCTGCACCCAGAGCGAAGCCATGCGGTGCCCTAGGAAGCGGCATGGAAATTTCGTGATGTTTGGACTGTCAAACAGGGTTGCGTGCATCGCGTCCTGCGGCATGCGCGGGTCATAGAACACATAGGCGTTCTCGGCAGCCGCCACATAGTCCGGCGCATAGCCGTAGCGATCTTTGAAATTGCGCCGCCACGCCTTGAGGTAACGGTATTCCCAACTGGCCTTCTCGCGGTCCAGCGTGGCCTGAGGCGAGATCAATATGACTGTCGAACCCGGCGCAGCAGCGCTGAAGGCTGCCGCTGCGTAGGCCCCCATTGAGGCCCCATAGAACACCACTTTCTTAAAGCGGTTGAAGAACCCGGTGTCCCGCAGCTCGTCAAAGAAATCATAGACCGCTTCGTCGCGATACCATGTCCAGTCATGCGCCATCAGGCCCAGCATGGACCAGCCACGTTTGGTAACAAACCCATAGCCCCAAGGCAGGCGATCCTCGGTGCGTTCATAGACGTGGTCGAGGTTTTCAAACGTCACTATCAGCGTGTCGCCGCCTTCGACAAAGAGCGCGCTATGTTCATGCCCCAAGGCGCGAAAGAACCCTTTTTCCTCGCCCATCTTCGCGAGGTTTTGCCGCCAATCGGCGCGGGCTTTGCGAGGGGACAGGGTTTCCGTCATTGAAAGAGCTTCACGGCTTTTTGGACAAGGAACGTGCGCCAAGCGCGCACCTCGGCGGGTTCCACATTGTTGTTTTTCGCGAGTTGAGCGATGGATTCATCGCCGCGTAGGGCTTCGATTGCGATCATCGCGCGGAACCGCGGATCGGCCGAACCGCCCGAGAACTTAGAGACTTTGGCCGGAATAGGCGCCTCTTTGTGGTCGATCCCGTGATGTTTCAGCATCTGATCCAGAAAACTGCCGCGTCGGGGTTTGTTGTCTTCATTGTCCCGCAATCTTGGCTTGAGCCGCCGTGCCCAAAGGTGAATGGCCCGGGTGTTCTCGGTTATTTCGTCTTCTATGTTGAAACGGCTCAGGATGAGGTGGTTTCGGTCTTTGAACGAAACAGGGAAGAAGACGTCCTTGTCCTGCGCGTGTTCAATTTCGCCCGTGTCTTTCAAAAACCAGGACACCGCGCCGGGGCCGGTGAAGCCCCATTCCTGTTCGGTCATGTGAACAGGGCGGCCCGCGTTTTGTTCGTACTCCAACTCTTCAATCTGATGCGGTTTCAGCCAAGGGCCTATGGCGTAGGGATCCTCAAAGAACTTCAAAAGACCCGAGAGCGTTTTGCTGTCTTGCGGCAGGCCCAGCACCGCGTTGCACACGAGCCCCGGCTTTTCCCATCCAAAGACATGATCGCCGTCAAAATCAAACGGGCGACGGCAATAGACATCGCAATCCACCCAGATTTGATCCGTCTTTTGCAGCATATTCAGCCGCCAGAGATCGGCGTGGATCGCGGGGCTGCCGGTTATCGCGTGGCGCAGCATCGGTTCGCCGGGATAGATCTCGTTTGCGTCCCCTGCCAAAACCCCCTCTGGCAGATTGCCGATCGGCGCATAGCTGTAAAGCGTGATCTGATGACCGGCGTCTGCAAAGGACTTCAGGCACAGTTGTTCCAGCCACGACAGATCCCCTCCGATCCAAAGGCTCGCGATTTTTGGCAGGTCAGCCATCTGCTCTCCGTTTGTTTCTTCTATGGAAACAGTAATCTGCGCGCGTGTCCAAGGGGAATTGCCTCAATGTTGGGTCTCTTGTTTCTCGACCGTGAAAAAGAACCCATCTGGGTGGTCGTTAAAGGCGATGTCATCAGGCACCACATCGGGCCCGGCCAGAAAGACATTTGCCCCAAAGTGTTGAAGCTTGCGCGACAAGCGCTGCATGCGCTCGCTGGTCAGAGTTTCATAGAACGCGGCGTAGTTGGGGGTTGCCTTGAGTTCGTCGATTTTGGCGCGGTGTGCGTCTACGCAGGCGCTGTGCATCTTGGCGATATCCGGGTCGGCCAAAAGCCTGTTCATCTCTGACTGTAGCGCTGGCAACATGCGCGTGATCGAGGTGTCCTCGACAATGTTGTGGTTCATGCGGAACCAATAGGCGAGGCCCTGATCGCGGTCGACGTGGTTCACACGGCCTCGATCTCGTTTCACCAGAAAACTCTCGGCCGAGCGTACGGCATAGTGGTTCAAGCTGACCAGATCATAGCCGACCGTGGCTTTGGTCGATCTCCAGGCGTTGCGGAAGTTGGATTTCGGCATGGGTTTGCCAGACCCGTTGACCCAATTGATCTGCTCCCAAAGCTGGGGTTTTAGCCCCTTGGGTCGGTGCACACCAAGTTTCTTAAAGATCCCAAGGTTTCGGTAAAGCGTCTTAAATCCCCAAGCCTGATGGGGCTTTCGCGTCATTTCTGCAGCGCAACGGGTGAAATCGCCAATCAGCGGGGCGTCACGAAATGCATGTTGATCCGAGTTGCCAAACAGCCGCCATGTCATCGCGATCATATTGGCGTCGGGCACAGCCGCGAAGAGGTCTGACAGGCGGCCGTCACCCACTTTCACATTGATGAATTCGTCCACATCCATACAGACCAGCCAGTCCGACCTTTGCATCATCGGCTCATCGTCGGCGGCATGAAGCGCTGCGTGTTGCGGCTTGAGGCCGCTTTCGCGAAAGGGATTGTCGCGGTGTTGGACCAGGCCTTTGTCTTGCAACAGATCAAGGAAGGTATCGGTGCCGTCGGTGCAGTCGTTGGTGTAAACGAGGAAGTTCTCGACCCCGATGGCACGATGATAAGCCAGCCATTCCAGGATAAATGGACCTTCGTTTTTCATACAAGTCACGATGGCGACGGAGTTCGGGATCTTGGCCGTAGTTTTCGCGTGTTGTGCCGGAATAGGCACAGGCTTTCCGCCCCAATACGATGTCGCGCGCAGCATAAGATCAGGGGCTTCCACCAGCGACGTCTTAGGAACAATCTTTGAGATCGAGCCCGCATCGTGCCTCAGCGCCATATAGCGATAGAAGGGCAATGGCGCGGTCGTGCCCAAAGCCGCGCCCGGCATGAAGAACGGACGCCAAAGGCGTGTTTTTGGGGTTTTGGAAGGGGTCAGGCTCCAACGTGTGATTTTCTGGCTGCTGTCAAATTGCGTGCAGATATGATCCGAGAATTGCGCTTCGCGCCCGTTGCGCACGCGCCAAGGGTATGCCGGTGTGCCGCTTAGAAGGAGCGTGCCGCCGGTGGTTCGCTCTAGCAGGTCAATAAGGCTGTCGCCTTCGGTGGGTTCAAGCAGGTCGCTGGGGTCCAGCAACGAAACCGATTTGGCGTCATTCAAAAACCGCCAACGGAGATGTTCGACGACGTTCAGCTGCCCAAGCGGGGAGCGCCACGGATCTGGGTCTGGTACCACCATGCGATCTTTGCCCGGAGCATCTGGCGCGCAGAAAGGGTGAGATTCCGCGGGCAAATCCGGATCTCCGAGGGGAATATCAAACTGTATGACGGCGAGCGCCTTAAGGCCGGGCAGGGCGCGCGCGGCCGATCGCAAAGCCTGTGCGAAATCGCTTCCGTCGCTCGGGTTAGCACGATCCACAATCAAGGCTGCGTTCAGGCCGTGACGGTCCAAATTCCAGCGCAGCCAGTCCAGAGTAACGTCGACCGACTGCCCGTTGCGAAAGGCCAGCACAGCATGCAGGTTTTCGAACAGGTCACGCTGATGGTGCGAAAGGGTGACGTCTGGTCGGGCCTCGGACGCTGCAAAGCTGAGGATCTGATGTGCGCCTATGGCTCTGACTTCGGGTTGGACGGCACTAAAACGCGCTGGCGTCAGGCTGCCAACGCCAAAGACCTGCGCCTCTTCGCCCGTTTGCACAGCGTCCAGGATCACCTCGTCCCCGATGCGCTGATGCGTGATCACGTGGTGTTCAAACCGAAGGGTTGAGGGGACGTCTGCCATAGGTCAGGTGCTCTCGACAGAGTCCTTTTGGGTGCGCTGAGCCAGATGGTACCAGGCCACCAATCGCCGTTGCAGGCGAGGCGGAGGCACCTCGCTGCTTCCTGCTGTGATCAGTTTGGTCATAAGACTGTGCGTCTCTGGTTGAAGCACAAGCTGATTGAACCGTTCTTGATGGCATTCCACACAATCATCATGCAGTTTTTTGACCCCGGGCATGAACAAGAGCTCTTCGAGAACTTTCTTCGTGGCGCCCGACATCGCCGAGATCGAAGTGTCTTCGACCGTGTTGAAGTTGCGATCTACCCAATAGGCAAGGTCGATTGGCTTCTTTCTGTTAGGCAAACCACGCTCGCGTTTCAAAAGAAAGGCCGCCACCGATTTGACCGCATAGTGGTTGACCTCGACCAAGTCGCGCGCGGGTTTGTGACCGAAAAACGAAATCCGTTTTTCGTCCATCGCAAAGTCCTGATCGATGAATGTGCCGGACCCGTCCACAAAAATCGGGCGGCGGGCTTTCGCCAGAGGTTTCTGCTGTGGGCGATGCACGCCAAAGCTGCGAAACGGGCCATTCGGTTTAAACAGGGTCTTACACAGACTGGCCGAGATCGGGTAGGTCGCGGTTTCTGGAATGGCGCGGGTATAGGCCTCCGTCACCAAGCGATCTCGTATTCCCACGTGGCCATTGTGCCCAAACAAGCGCCATTGCATCACAATCCCATCGGCCTCCGGTGAAATCGCGTTGATCAGGGCGGGTATGGTACGGTTGCCTGTTTTGATGTTCAGGAACTCGTCGACGTCGCTGACCAGAACCCAATTGGCCTTTCTGGTCAAAGGATGCGCCCAGGCTGCCTTGAGCGCTTGCCACTGGATCGAGTTCCCCTTCTCGAGTTTGTGCTCAACTAGGCGCACAATGCCGGCCTGTTGCAGAGCCTTTAAAAGCTCGATGGTCCCGTCGCTGCAATCATTGGCGTAGATAAGGAAGTCGGTGACCCCGGCCGCCCTGTGATGGGCGATCCATTCAAGCAGGTAAGGTCCTTCGTCCCGTACCGTAGTGACACATAGAATTCGCAATTTCTGCTGCTCTGATTTGCTTTTTCACGAGTCTAACAGCCTTGACGCAAAAAGCCATATGAGACCGATTTCCACGTCCTAGAGATTCTCTAAAAACACCACTTTTCTTAGGTCACGTGCTGAAATTTTCCCGGTATTTTTGCTTTTGCAGGCGTCCTTGGCGGTAAATGAAATCAAAATGTCGTTTTTCGACCAGAGGAAACACCCGTCTCCGGCAGACATTTTCGTATGGATTTTAACGCCGCGCCGCACCATCAAGCCACGCGTTCAAATTGGTCAACGGACCTCTTTGATCCTGTGCTGACTCTGGCGGCTGACTTTAAGTCCTTCTGTCGACTCTCCCTTTCCGTGTTTGCGCTGACTCATTTTAATGTTGCAATTCATGCAGTTGCGCGTGAAGGTGAAGGCGCACGTCATCACAAGTCGGCGTCTGTGGGGGGAAATCGACTGAAAAATGAACGCAACGCTCAGGTCTTTAGACAGCGAGTAGGGCGTTTTAGCTGTGGGCCTCGCCCACTGCGGTGACCTACGAATTTGGCCGGTTGAAACCAACGTGTTTCGGGTCCGGTCGTGGTCAGTAGAGGTCAAAAGGCGACCTCTTAGTGATCAAAAGAACTTGAATCGCCACAAGGCGGTTTTTGGTCAAAACTAGAACCATAGGGGCAAAAACGCCCCGCACACAGGGAGACTATAAATGGAATTTCTGACACGTACCGGCAAGCCTCTGCCTAAAGAGATTGTCGATTCTGCCAAGAAAGTGGGTAACGACGAAGTATCTCGTCGCGAGTTCCTCGCGATTGCTTCTGCATTCGGCGCGACCGCGGCGACCGCATACTCCATGCTTGGCATGGCGGCTCCTGCCCAAGCGGCTGGCCACGCGAAAATGGGCGGCACCGTTCGCCTCCAGACTGAAGTGCGCGCGCTGAAAGACCCACGCACATACGACTGGTCCCAGATCGCAAACTTCTCTCGCGGTTGGCTCGAGTATCTCGTGTCTTATGAGAACGACGGTACCTTCACCCCAACCCTGCTGGAAAGCTGGGAAGTTTCTTCAGACGCGAAGACCTACACTCTGAACGTACGTAAGGGCGTTAAGTGGAACAACGGCGACGACTTCACCGCAGAAGACGTAGCGCGCAACATCACTGGCTGGTGTGACAAATCCGTTGAAGGTAACTCCATGGCGGGCCGTATGGCGTCTCTGATCGACGCTGACTCTGGCAAAGCCATCGAGGGCGCAATTGTTGTTGTAGACAGCCACACTGTTCAGCTGAACCTGCCAAACTCTGACATCTCGATCATCCCGGGCATGGCAGACTATCCAGCGGCGATCGTTCACAGCAGCCACAACGACGCGGACATGCTGACCAACCCAATCGGCACTGGCCCTTACCTGCCAGAGTCTCTGGAAGTCGGCGTTAAAGCGGTTCTGGTGCGCAACGAGAACCACACCTGGTGGAACGCTGGCAACGGCGCATGGATCGATCGTTTCGAGTATGTCGACTACGGCACCGACCCAGCAGCTTGGGTTGCAGCAGCAGAAGCAGATGAATACGACGTTAACTACTCTGTTGATGGCGACTTCATCGACCTGATCTCGTCTCTGGACGGCTGGAACACCAACGAAGTTGTGACCATGGCGACCATCGTTATCCGTCCAAACCAGCTTGCAGAAGTTGATGGCAAGCAGCCTTACGCTGACAAGCGTGTACGTCAGGCTCTGGCGATGGCGGTTGACAACAACGTTCTTCTGGAACTGGGTTACGGCAGCCGCGGTATTCCAGCGCAAAACCACCACGTTGGTCCAGCGCACCCAGAATTTGCTGACATTGGCGCACCAAAGCACGACCCAGCGGGCGCGCTTGCTCTGATGAAAGAAGCGGGCATGGGCGACTATGAGCACGAACTGCTCTCGATCGACGATGCATGGCGGAAAAACACCACCGACGCCGTTGCGGCTCAGCTGCGCGACGCAGGCATCAAGGTCAAGCGGACCGTTCTGCCTGGTTCCACCTTCTGGAACGACTGGGCGAAGTATCCATTCTCCTCCACCAACTGGAACCACCGTCCTCTCGGTGTTCAGATCTGGGGTCTGGCCTATCGTTCTGGCGAAGCATGGAACGAGTTCGGCTGGTCCAATGCAGAGTTTGACGGCATCCTGGCAGAAGCGCTGGCAACTGCTGACGTGGAAGCGCGTCGTGCTCTGATGGCGAAAGGTGAAGAGATCATCCGCGAGGAAGGCGTCACCATCCAGCCATACTGGCGTTCGCTCTACAACCACGCGAAAGAAGGTCTGGAAGGCGCTGGCCACCACATCACCTTCGAATTCCGCCCAGCTCAGGTTCACTGGACCTAAAACTGTCGGAAAGACAAAAAGAAAGGGTCGCCTTTGGGCGACCCTTTTTTGTTAGGCGACCTCCCGATGTGGGAGAGGAGGCCGCCTGACGCACTCTTATTTGATGCAGCCTTCGATCGAGTCCGCGATGTTTTGCAAAAGCTCGGTGTAAAGGCCTGCTCCCAGATCAAGGCCAACGCCCAGCGGGTCGATAACGGTCGCAGAAACTTGACCGTTGGTCACAGACTTCACCAGCGCATCGCTGAATTGAGGCTCAGAGAAGACACAAGTGATGTTGTGTTCTTGGATCTCGGCTTGGATCTCGGTCAGACGCGCCGCGCTTGGAGGCGTGGCGTCAGAGACCTGCAATGCGCCGGTTGCCTTCAGGCCAGTGGCCTCTTCGAAATATTGATAGGCGTCGTGGAACACGATGAACTTCGCGCCACTGTATGGCGCAAGTTGCGCAGCCAGAGCGCCTTCCAGCGCTTCAAGCCCTTCGGCAGCTGCAGCTGCGTTTGCTTCGTAGGTGGCCGCGTTTTCTGGATCTAGTTCCGACAGGTGTTCCGCGATTTCGCCAACCCAAGAGGCCGCGTTGTGCGGGCTAAGCCACGCATGAGGGTCTGCGCCATCGTGGTCGTGGCCGTGTTCGTCGTGATGACCTTCTTCGGCGTGCTCGTCATGACCCTCTTCGTCGTGATCATCATGCCCATGCTCGTCCTTGTGATCGTCATGGTCATCATGGTCGTCGTGATGTTCATCTTTGTGATCATCGTGGCCATGTCCCTCATCGGCATGCTCTTCATGATCATCGTGGTCGTCATGATGCTCGTCTTTGTGCTCATCATGATCGTCGTGATCATCATGGTGGTCCTCCCCAGCGAAAATCGGTGTTTCGCGGAAGTTCAGAACCTTGGTGCCATGCGCATGAAGTAGCTCGAGCGACTCAGCCTCTGGCGCCAGATTTTCGATCGAAGACTCAAGCCATGGCGTCAGATCTTCACCGATCCAAACCACCATGTCTGCCTCTTGCAGCGCGCGGGCCTCGGAAGGACGCATGGAATAACCGTGTGGGGAACTGCCCTGTTTCATCAAAATCTTAGGAGATCCCAGATCACCCATCACTTGCGATACAAGAGAATGAACGGCGGGAATATCGGTGACAACATTTGGCACGTCAGCATAGGCGGCCGTTGTTGTGAGCATCAGAGCGGAAAATGCACGAATCTTCATAGGTTTCTCATGTTATGGTATAACGTTGAGGGGTTGCCTATCTAAATTGTTATAGTATATCAAGCCTTAGATTCAGTCGGAGTCCCTATGACTAGTCCTGGTTTTCAAGCACATGACCATGCCCGTTGCGTCTCTGATGGTATGGAGGCGGCGCTTTCTTATTGCGAAAAGAATGGGCTGAAATTCACGCCGGTGCGCCAGCGCGTGTTTGAAATTCTATTGTCCGAGCACAAGGCGATGGGGGCGTATGACATCCTCGAAATCCTCGCCAAAGAAGGTATGGGCAGTCAGCCGCCCGTGGTTTATCGCGCGTTGGATTTCCTTGGCACACACGGCTTCGTGCATAAGATCGAAAAGCTGAATGCCTTTGTGGCCTGCGACCATCCCGGCTCGGTTCACGATCCGGCCTTCATGATCTGCCGGAGTTGCACCAAAGTCGTCGAAATGGACGGCAGCCCAAGCTCCGAGATATCGAGCGCGGCGCAGGATCTGGGGTTTGAGGTCGAGGCCGTTGTGGTCGAGGCCGAGGGCCTGTGCCCGACCTGTCAGGACCCTTCATGACACTTGTGAAGACCGATGGGATGACCATCCAGATGGGCGGTACCACCGCCCTGCGTCGGGTCGATTTTTCCATTTCCAAAGGCGAGATCGTGACTGTTGTCGGCCCGAATGGATCGGGCAAGTCGACGCTGATGCGCGCGATCATTGGCGCGATTGAGCCCACAGAGGGCTCTCTGACACGCGCGCCGGGTTTGCGCATTGGCTATGTGCCGCAAAGCCTGCATATCGACCCGACATTACCCATTACTGTCCGACGGTTCCTATCCCTGCCCAATCGCAAACCTAAAGCCGAGATCGAAGCAGCTATGGCGCGGGTTGCAGCAGAGAACCTTCTGGACAAACAGATGTTCACTCTGTCGGGCGGGCAGTTCCAGCGCACCCTTTTGGCGCGTGCCTTGCTCGAAAAGCCCGATCTTTTGATTCTGGATGAGCCGACAACTGGCCTGGACCAGCCTGGTTCGGCGGCGTTTTATCGGCTGATCGAAGACATCCGGCAAGAGTCGGGAACCGCCGTCCTGATGGTCTCGCATGAACTGCACGTTGTGATGAGCGCCTCTGACCGTGTGATCTGTTTGAATGGGCATGTGTGCTGCCACGGGTCTCCTGACGTGGTGGCCTCGGCGCCAGAATATCGGGCGTTGTTTGGGTCTGGCACGCAAGGGGCGCTGGCGCTCTATCGCCATGATCACGATCACCATCACCACCATCACGACCATGATCACGACCACGCCGAGGATCACGCCCATGTTTGACGATTTCCTCGTGCGAGCGACTCTGGCAGGCATCGGCGTTGCGATTGCCGCGGCTCCTTTGGGCTGTTTCGTGGTCTGGCGGCGCATGGCCTATTTCGGAGACGCTACCAGCCACGCGGCCATCCTCGGTATCGCCCTGGCTTTGGCGTTGAATATTTCCGTATTCACCGGAGCCCTTGTGATCGCTTTGGTAATGGCCTTCACGGTCACATCGCTATCGGGGCGCGGATTTGCGATGGACACGCTGCTGGGAGTTGCAGCGCATTCGGCCTTGGCCGTTGGGCTGGTCGCCGTGTCCTTTCTGTCCGGTGTGCGCTTGGACCTCATGGCCTATCTCTTCGGCGATATTCTGGCGGTCGGGACCTCTGATCTGGCCGTCATCTGGGTCGGTGCGGCCTTGGTGCTTTTGCTGATGATCTGGCGCTGGTCCGCACTTTTGACGGCCACGCTGAACCATGGTCTCGCCAGCGCCAGCGGCATCAATCCGCAACGTGAGCAGATGATCCTGACGATCAGCCTTGCCATTGTCGTGGCGGTCGCGATCAAAGTCGTCGGAGTCCTGCTGATCGTAGCTATGCTGATCATCCCAGCCGCTGCCGCACGGCCCGTGGCGCGCAATCCCGAGAGCATGGCATTGATCGCGGGCGTTATCGGAGCCCTGTCAGCCGTGCTGGGCCTTCGCGCGAGCTATCTTTATGACACGCCTGCTGGGCCAAGCATTGTCTGCGTGGCTGCGGGCCTATTTCTGGTCAGCAATATTCTGGGACGCTTTCGCGTCGCCTAGGCGGTGAACCACTTCTCGAGCGCCTGTGGGTCAGCCTCAATAAACTGAGCCTCGCCGCCACAGAACTCTTCAAAGGCCTGACGGTTCATGCCGTTCACGCCGCAAACCACAGGTACACCAAGCTCGATGGCCTGACCGATCACATTGCGAAAACCGCGTCCGCCTGCCTCGTGCTTGCCGAATTTGTTGATCACCAAAAGGTCCGCATCCTCGGAAATTTGCGCTTCGACCTCGACCACTGCCTTTTCCAAAGCATCCACGTCCAAGCGACATCCGCGAGAGTCCTTGCCCAGATTTTGGGAAATGCGGATGGTGGGCCCCTGGGGCATCACCATGACGTCCATGTCGCACATGGCACAGTCTTCGCGATCTGTGTTCACCTGCACGACACCGCACACCTTGGTGCCTTTGGCCTCTTGCGCCGTGGCAAAAGCGTGCAGAACCTGATCCAGATCCCCTTTGCCTTCCGTCATGGTGAATGCGATTTTCATTGGCCGCGTCCTTGCTGTGTGCCCCTTATTTAGGGGGGCACAGTGGCAATTTCCATGGGCAAAAGCGACGCGCTACGCGCCGGTGTCTTCTTTGAAGCGAACAACCAGATCTTCGAGCATCCGGCGATAGGGCCAAGGTCCATGGCTGACGCGCGCAACGCCTAATTCCGCCAGCTCTTGGGCAGAGGGGCAGCCGGGCATCATCAGCACATTCACGGGGATGGTGGCTGCTTCGCAGATGCGGCCGATCAGCTCGGGATCTACAAGCGCCGGGATGAAATACCCGCTTGCGCCCGCCTCGGTATAGGCGGCCAGCCTTTCCAGCGCTTGCGACATGAGGCCTGCGTGCCAGTCGCGGTTGGCTTCCTTGAGGAAAAGATCGGTACGGGCATTGATGAAGAGATCAACGCCGAACTCTGTTGCAGCTTCGCGGGCCGCTTGGATGCGTTTGACCTGATCGACCTCGGAATGGAGACCCTTGCCGCCGATCATTTGGTCCTCAAAGTTGATACCCACCGCGCCCATCTTCATGGCCTGCGTGACATTGCGCGCAACACCCGTTGGTCCGACCGCATAGCAGCCCTCGAAATCCAGAGTGACCGGCACATCAACGGTCTTGCAGATCCGGCTGATGTTCATCATGGCGATTTCGAGCGGGAGCTTTTCACCATCCACAAAACCCTGCGCATCGGCCACCGACCAGCTGCCTGTGGCAATGGCCGGGGCGCCTGCGTCAACCAGCGCCTTCGCACTGCCCGCGTCCCAGATATTATAGAGCACAAGCGGATTGCCCGGCTGATGCATCTGGGCAAATTGGGTTGCTTTCTCGGCTTGTGTCATGCGGCGCTGTCCTTTTGATAATCCCGTTCCAGCTCGATCAACCGCTGTTTGCGCCAAAGACCACCGCCATAGCCCGTGAGGCTCCCATCTGCGCCGATGACCCTGTGGCAGGGAATGATCAGCGCGATCTGATTGGCCCCATTGGCACGGGCGACGGCGCGCGTGGCGCTGGGTCGACCAAGGTCTTTCGCAAGTGCCCCATAGGTCTCGGTCTGTCCAGCACCAATGGTGAGCAATCTGCGCCAGACCAATTGCGTGAACTCAGACCCATGCAAGGTGAGCGGGATGTCAAAGAGGGATGAGCGGCCCGCGAAGAACGCCCCGAGCTGCGCGCGCAGGGTCTCGTGAATAGGAAATGTTCCGATCCCAAGCGATCCCTTGGCATAGGCGTTGAGCTTCTTCAGCGACCCGGGCAGGGCTTTGCGGTCGATGAACTCAAGCAAATGCAATGAGCTCTTGTCACTGACTGCCACCATTGGCCCCAAAGGCGTGTCGATCCAATCGGCCCTCAAAAGAGCGTCTCTAGCAAAGCTTTGGGGACTTTGGCCCATGAGTTTCGCAAAAGCAGTTCGAAAGGCGCTGGGACTGTCAAACCCGGCATCAAGCTGCGCCTCGATCACCGGACCGCCTTTGGCAAGCGTGGTAAAGCCCTCGCGCAGACGGCGTTGGCGGGCCATTTCCAGAAAGGTCATCCCGAACTGGCGTTTAAAAGCGCGTCGTGCGGTTGAGGGATCGATCCCGAGTTTGGCCACATTTCCTTCGCTGAACCGGTAAGAGGGACGCGCTTCAAGTTCTGAAAGCAATTTGGCGATAACCGGATCCCCTTCGGCATAAGGCGCCATGGGTTTACATCTTTTGCAGGCGCGGAAGCCTGCGTCGATGCACTCGCCGATGCTGGCATAGAACTGGCAGTTCTCGGGTTTTGGATTGCGAGCTGGACAGTCGAGGCGACAGAAAATCCCCGTCGAGGTGACACCCACCCAAGCGCGGCCTTCGTAGGACGTGTCTCGGTTGCAGAGGGCTTCGTAGAGCGTGGCGTGGTCAGGCAGATCAAACATCATGCGGTCAGACTAGACCGAGTCGCGTAACACTGGCGTCTAAAATCGGGCGCGGATGTGGGATTTGAGTATTTTTAAAGCGTTTCGAGATTAACCAGTGGCACTGGTTGATTTCGAAACGCCCACTCCATCATTGGGTTCCGAGCGTTTTGCGCCAAACATTGAGTCAAATTTGGCGTAAAACGCTTTAGCAAGATGAATGCCGTCTAAAGCATGTCCCAGAGCAGCTTCAATGCCAATGCGAGTGAGGTCGTGATGAGGAGCGGCTTGATCAGGCGTGATCCGATTTTTTGAGCCAGGGACGCTCCAAGACGCGCGCCGAGAATCTGCGCCAGACCCATGGCAATCCCTGTGATCCACCAGGGCGAGGCGACGAAGGCAAAGGCGAGCATTCCGCCTACGTTTGACGCAAAGTTCAAAAGTTTCGTATGGGCGGTGGCTTTGAGGACGCCATAGCCAGCTAGTCCCACAAAGGCGAGCATATAGAAACTGCCTGCCCCGGGACCAAGAAGGCCGTCGTAGAAGCCGACAAGCGGGACCATGGTGGCCATGAGGACCATTGGAGACATGCGCCGGGCGCGGTCTTGGTCGTTCAATCCTCGGGAAAGGCCAAAATAGAGTGCGACAGCAATCAGAAGGATCGGCAAGAGAAGGCGGATGAAATCGGTGGGCAAGACAGAGATCAGAAATGCGCCAGCGATGGATGCCGCAAAGGCGATTGTGGCGGGCAGGATCTGGGCCTTGAGGTCGACATGGCCGCCTTTGGCATATGTCAGCGCGGCGGTGCCTGCGCCGAACAAGCCTTGGATTTTGTTGGTTGCAAGGGCCGTGACAGGGTTCGCGCCGCTTAAAAGAAGTACCGGCACGGTGATCAGCCCGCCACCGCCCGCAATTGCATCGACAAATCCGGCGGCAAAGGCTGCGCCAAGCAGAAGGAGGAGGATCTCGGTTGAGACCTCAAACATTTAGGCGAACTCAGACTTTGCGTAGCCTTGCAGGTAGAGCAGGGCGGTGAGGTCTCCGTGGTTGATGCGGATGTCGCATTCTGCAGCAACCGAAGGTTTCGCGTGCAGAGCAACGCCCGCACCGGCAAGGCCGAGCATGCCGAGGTCGTTCGCGCCATCGCCAACCGCGATCACCTCTTCGGCGGTGAGGGCAAGTCGCGCAGTGATCTCGTTTAATGCTTCGACCTTGGCTTCGCGGCCGAGGATCGGGCGGCCCACGTCTCCGGTGAGTTTGCCTCCTTCGATCAGCAGAGTGTTGGCGCGGTTTTCGTCAAACCCATGCGAGGCCGCCACATAGGCGGTAAAGGCCGTGAACCCGCCAGAGACCAGCGCCGTATAGCCGCCATTGGCTTTCATCGTCGCCAAGAGCGTTTGGCCGCCGGGCATAAAGGTGATGCGTGTGTCGATCACGGTTTGGATGACGCTTTCATCGAGATCCTTAAGGAGGCCAACGCGCTCGATCAGAGCGCCTTCGAAATCGAGTTCGCCATTCATGGCGCGCGCGGTGATGGCTTTGACATGATCGCCGACGCCAGCGACATCGGCCAGCTCGTCGATGCATTCCTGTTGGATCATGGTGCTGTCCATATCCGCCAGCAGCATCTTTTTGCGGCGGTTTTCAGCGGGTTGTACGATCAAATCGATTTTGAGGGCTTGCAGGTCTTCCCAGACCGACCAGAGATTGTCCGGTTTTTCGGAAAGCGAGAATTCCGCGGCCTCGCCAGTTGCCAGCCACTGTGCTTCTCCACCTCCCCAAGCGTTGCGCAGGTTTTCGACCGTAGCGCGGTCTAGACAGGGTTTTGCAGGGTTGGTCAGTAGGGTCGCGATGAACATATTGGGCCTCGTGATGGCGGGATCACTCAGCCCATAGCCCAGCAATTGTGGATTTACCAGCAGCGGTGATCCACTGGAGGACCCGTTTCGTATCCTGAACACATGCAATGGAGGTTAGAATGACCGGAATTTTTCGCGCCGCGCTGGTGATTGCGCTGTTTTGGACAATGCCTGTGCAAGCCAATGCTGTTTTTCCGACTCTGTCATTTGAGGACCTGAATGGCGACATGCATGTGTTGCCGAAAGGTCTTCCCGGAGACCCAACGATCGTCTTCATTGCCTATAAGCGCAATCAACAACCGGCGGTAAACACATGGATTAATGCCTTAGGCCTTGATCCCAACCGCGGCGCTGAATTTGTCGAGCTGCCTGTGGTTGGAGCGAATGCCAAGTTTATGAAATCATTCATCGACAACGGGATGAGATCTGGCATCGTGGACCCGGCGTTGCGGGCGCGTACGATCACGATTTACGAGAACGCGTCTGTCGTAAATCGCCCTCTGGGTTTTGCCGGTCGGGACGAAATTCGAGTTTTGATTGTCTCGCAAAATGGTGACGTTCTGTGGTCGACATCGGGCTCAGCTACAGAGACCGCTGTGAAGGATTTGCAGGCGGCCTTTACCGCTGCCCAGTGAGGCAAAGTTTCCGATAGGCGACATTTCTGTCGGTCTTTCTGTTTGATGTGCCGTTTTTGTCCCCGAATTGCGGTTGCGAGTCGGGCCCTCGCGCTTTAGCTCCGGCGGTGGGACACCTCTCCCCAACGAGAGGCGCTTATCTGGAAGGGTAGCAGTAATGGCTATTGAACAACCGGCAACGCGGCCGGCGAACCCGCGTTTTTCTTCTGGCCCATGTGCCAAACCCCCCACCTTTGAATTGAATAAACTCGCGGATGCAGCCTTGGGCCGCAGCCACCGGGCTGCCGTTGGCAAGACCAAGCTGAAAGATGCCATCGAAGGCACCCGCGAGATCCTGGGCATTCCTGCCGACTATAAAATCGGCATCGTTCCTGCGTCCGACACCGGCGCAGTTGAGATGGCTTTGTGGTCCATGCTGGGCGCGCGCAAGGTCGAGATGCTGGCCTGGGAAAGCTTTGGCGCGGGCTGGGTCACGGATGTGGTCAAGCAGCTGAAGATCGACGCAGAGGTTAAGACTGCTGACTACGGTCAGATCGTGGATCTTGCCTCCGTTGATTTCGCCAATGATGTTGTTTTCACTTGGAACGGCACCACCGCAGGTGTGCGGGTTCCGAACGGCGATTGGATTGCCGATGACCGCGAAGGCATTACGATTTGCGACGCGACCTCTGCAGCCTTCGCGATGGATCTGTCTTGGGACAAGCTGGATGTGACCACCTTCTCTTGGCAGAAGGTTCTGGGCGGTGAAGCGGCACACGGGATCATCGTTCTGTCCCCTCGTGCCGTTGAGCGCCTGGAGACTTACACTCCTGCATGGCCGTTGCCAAAGATCTTCCGCATGACCAAAGGCGGCAAGCTGATTGAAGGCATCTTTACCGGTGCGACCATCAACACGCCGTCGATGCTGGCGGTTGAGGACTATCTTTTTGCACTGGAATGGGCGCGCTCTGTGGGCGGCCTAAAGGGTCTGATCGAACGCGCGGATGCGAATGCGAACGCCGTGTTTGATTTCTGTGACGCCAATGACTGGATCGCGAACCTTGCGGAGGATGCGGCGACGCAGTCCAACACGTCTGTTTGCCTGAAGTTCACCGATGACCGCATCCAGGACGGCGCGGCTTTTGCGAAGGCCGTTGCAAAACGTCTGGAAGCGGAAAACATCGCACTGGACATCGGCGCTTATCGTGACGCGCCAGCGGGTCTTCGGATCTGGTGTGGTGGCACAGTCGAGACCGCAGATATCGAGGCGATGCTGCCTTGGCTCGGATGGGCCTTTGAGGCCGAAATCAGCGCGCAATAACAAACGGGGACACGATTTCTTAGAAAGAAATCGACAGCGGAAACTTTCAAAGTTTCCGCCCCCTCCCGAAAATCAATCAAGAGGACCAAACCCATGGCGCCTAAAGTACTTGTTTCCGACAAACTCAGCGAAACCGCTGTTCAGATCTTCCGCGATCGTGGCATCGACGTGGACTTCATGCCAGAGCTTGGCAAAGACAAAGAGAAATTGGCCGAAGTGATTGGCCAATATGACGGCCTTGCGATCCGCTCTGCGACCAAAGTCACGCCGACCATCCTAGAAGCTGCGACCAACCTGAAAGTCGTGGGTCGCGCGGGCATCGGCACCGACAACGTCGACAAAGAAGCCGCCTCCAAGAAAGGCGTGATCGTGATGAACACGCCCTTTGGCAACATGATCACAACCGCCGAGCACGCCATCGCGATGATGTTCGCGGTTGCACGTCAGATCCCAGAGGCGTCCGAGTCCACACACGCGGGCAAATGGGAAAAGTCCAAATTCATGGGTGTTGAGCTGACCAACAAAACCCTCGGCGTTATCGGCGCAGGCAACATCGGTGGCATCGTCTGCGACCGTGCCCGTGGCCTCAAGATGAAAGTCATCGCGTTCGACCCGTTCCTTTCTGAGGAAAAGGCCGACAAGATGGGTGTTGAGAAGGTTGAACTCGATGATCTGCTGGCCCGCGCTGACTTCATCACGCTGCACGTGCCTCTGACCGATGGCACCCGCAATATCCTGTCCAAGGAAAACCTCGCTAAAACCAAGAAAGGCGTGCGTATCATCAACTGTGCGCGTGGTGGTCTGGTGGACGAAGAGGCGCTGGCCGAGCTCTTGAAATCTGGCCATGTCGCTGGCGCAGCCTTTGACGTTTTCGCCGAAGAGCCTGCGAAAGAGAACGCTCTGTTCAACCTGCCAAACGTGGTCTGTACCCCGCACCTGGGCGCAGCAACCACCGAGGCGCAGGAAAACGTGGCGCTGCAAGTGGCAGAGCAGATGTCTAACTATCTGTTGACCGGTGCCGTTGAAAACGCGCTGAACATGCCGTCTGTGACTGCCGAAGAAGCCAAAGTCATGGGCCCATGGATCAAACTGGCGGATCACCTTGGGTCCTTTGCGGGTCAAATGACCGACGAGCCGATCCAGGCGATCAACATCCTTTATGATGGTGTGGCGGCTGAAATGAACCTCGCCGCGCTGAACTGCGCCGTCGTTGCGGGCATCATGAAGAAAGCCAACCCTGACGTGAACATGGTCTCGGCCCCTGTTGTCGCCAAAGAACGCGGCATCAAGATCTCGACCACCAATCAGGACAAGTCCGGCACCTTCCAGGGCTATATCAAAGTGACCGTCGTCACCGAGAAACGCGAGCGTTCTGTTGCAGGTACCGTGTTCAGCGATGGCAAGCCACGTTTCATCCAGATCAAAGGCATCAACATCGACGCCGAGATCGGCGCGCATATGCTCTATACCACCAACCGCGACGAGCCGGGCATCATTGGTGCTCTGGGTCAGACCATGGGTGCAAATGGCGTGAACATCGCGAACTTTACTCTGGGCCGTGCGGATGTTGGCGGCGAAGCGATTGCGCTGCTTTATGTGGACGAAGCAGTCCCTGCCGAAGCCCGCGCAGCACTCGCGGAAACGGATCTCTTCACCCAGATCAAACCGCTTCAATTTGACGTCGCTTAATCGTCAAAAAACTCATCTATGAGACCGGCGTCGCCCCAATTGGGGCGGCGTTTTTAATTGGAGACCCCTATGCCCGCTATTTACGCCATCGGCGACATCCACGGCCACTTTGCCCAGCTGGAAACCGCACTTGCGCGGATCGAAGAAGACGGCGGCCCCGATGCGCAGATTGTTTTCCTTGGGGATTATATCGACCGGGGGCCTGATAGCCGCGCCGTGATCGATCTCTTGTCACTTGGCCTCGCAGAGGGCCGCAATTGGGTCTGTCTGAAAGGCAATCACGACGGTTATCTGATCGATTTCCTCGAACATGGTCGCGCCGAGAGCCTCCTGCGTCCCGACCTGCATTGGTTTGACAAACCTCTGGGCGGTGCGGCCACGTTGAAAAGTTATGGGGTAGATGTCGAAGGCAAATTGATCTCTGAGGTCGTCGAAGAGGCGCGCGCCGCGATTCCTGAAACGCACAAAGCGTTCATGGCCGCGTTGCCCTGCTCGCATGAGACCGAGACACACTTCTTTGCGCATGCAGGTATCCGTCCTGGCGTCGCTTTCTCAGACCAAGTCGAGCTTGACCTCACATGGATCCGCGGTGAATTCCTGAACGACACCCGTGACCATGGAAAATTGGTCGTGCATGGCCATACGGCTGTGAGCTTTCCCGAACATGCTGGCAACCGTGTGAACTTGGACGGAGGCACAGGTTTTGGGCGGCCGCTCTACCCCGGCGTTTGTGAAGGCGGGCAGGTTTGGGTGCTGACCGAAACAGGCCGCCAAGCGCTTGAGCCACAAAAAACGTTAACCCAGCTTTAACCTCGTTTCATAAATCCGTCACATTCGGCGCAATTTTCCGCCGCTGCTTTGGGCAAACCTCGGCTTGTGGGGGCGTGATATATGCTAACCAAAGGTGACAAGATGCAGAAAGCACATACACGTCAGGCCTATGAACCAGCTGGCGCATTCCAGAAGTTCATTGCCGCGCAGAAAGCGGAAACTCCAAGCGTTGTTCGTTTGATCAACGGAATGGGTGACTCCACTCTGTTCAAATCTTTCCAGTATTGATTGAACGCACAAAAGCAAAACAGTGGCGGGATCCCTCGCCGCTGTTTGCGTTTTTAGGCCCAGTTGAGGACGACCTTGCCCGAGCGGCCTGAAAGCATCGCCTCAAAGCCGTCCTTGAACTGATCCACCGCGAACTCATGGGTGATCACGCGGCTGACGTCCAAGCCGTTTTCCAGCATGGCGATCATCTTGTACCAGGTCTCAAACATCTCGCGGCCATAGACGCCTTTGATGGTGATGGCTTTGAACACGATGCGGCTCCAATCCACCGGAGACTTGCCGGGCGGGATGCCGAGCAAAGCGATCTTGCCGCCCATCACGAGGCTCTCGACCATCTGATCCAGAGCGACCTGATTGCCGGACATCTCAAGACCCACGTCAAAGCCTTCTTTCATGCCCAGCTCGTGGATCACGTCCTCAAGCGCCTCGTTGCGCACGTCGACAGCGCGCACTGTCGGCACCACATGTTCGGCCAGTTTCAGACGGTCTGGGTTGATGTCTGTGATCACCACATTTCGCGCACCTGCGTGACGCGCGACCGCTGCTGCCATGATGCCGATGGGGCCTGCGCCGGTGATCAGAACATCTTCCCCCAAAAGATCGAAACTGAGGGCTGTGTGAACTGCGTTGCCAAGCGGGTCGAGGATCGCGCCGATCTCGTCAGGAATGCTGTCAGGCAGGGGCACAACGTTAAAGGCCGGTAGGCGCAGATATTGTGCAAAAGCCCCCTGTTCATTCACACCGATCCCACGCGTGCCGGGGTCTAGGTGGAATTTACCAGCTCGGCTCTGACGGCTGTCTGTGCCGATCAGGTGACCTTCGCCTGAGCACCGCTGACCAATCGAAAGGCCCGTCACATCGCGCCCGATCTCTACGATCTCGCCTGCGAACTCATGTCCTGTGATCATGGGTGTTGGTACGGTGGCAGACGCCCAGTCGTCCCAATTCCAGATGTGAATATCCGTGCCACAGATCCCGGTTTTCTTGACCTTGATCAGCACCTCATCCGGACCGATTTCCGGCACTGGGGCCTGCACCATCCAGAGGCCCATTTCGGGGCGGGACTTCTCAAGTGCTTTCATTGTGTTGGGGAGAGTCATGAGATCACCCCCAAATCCCGGCCGACTTTGCCGAAGGCCGTCAATGCACGGTCTAGCTCGTTGCGGGTTAGGCGCGCATTCATCTGTGTGCGGATCCGAGCTTGTCCGTGAGGGACGACTGGGAAGAAGAACCCAGATACATAGACGCCCTCGTCAAACAACCGTCGCGCCATCTCTTGCGCCAGAGGGGCGTCACCTAGCATAACCGGAATGATCGGATGCGCGCCGGGTAGCAGGGTAAAGCCAAGCTCGGTCAGACCCTCACGCCAGTAGTCCGCGTTTTTGAACAATTGCGCGCGGAGGTCCGCGCCGTCTTCGACCAAACGGATCGCTTCAAGGCCCGCTGCCACGATGGACGGGGGCAAAGAATTGGAAAACAGATAAGGCCGCGCGCGTTGGCGCAAGAGGTCAATCACCGGCTGAGGCCCCGCGATATAGCCGCCAATCGCGCCCCCCAGAGCTTTGCCCAGAGTGCCGGTCAGGATATCCACGTCGACGCCAAAATGATCGGGCGTCCCAGCCCCATTCGGCCCCATGAACCCCGTTGCGTGGCAATCATCCACCATCACCACAGCGTCATAGGCTTTCGCGATCCGCGTGATTTCGGGCAGGTTGGCGAGGTAGCCGTCCATCGAGAACACCCCGTCCGTGGCGACCATGATGTGACGCGCGCCAGCGGCCCGCGCCTCTTTTAACTTGGCCTCAAGATCCGCCATATCGTTATTGGCATAGCGATAGCGCTGGGCCTTGCACAGGCGGATGCCGTCGATGATCGAGGCATGGTTCAGACTGTCCGAAACAATTGCATCCTCAGACCCCAAAAGCGGCTCGAAAAGGCCGCCGTTCGCATCAAAACAGGCGGCAAAGAGGATCGCGTCGTCTTTGTTCAGAAAACTTGCGAGGCGCTGTTCCAACTCTCGGTGAATATCCTGCGTACCGCAGATAAAGCGGACGGACGCCATACCGAACCCCTTCGGGTCCATTGCGTCCTGCGCGGCTTTGATCAGATCCGGATGATCCGCCAGCCCCAGATAATTGTTGGCACAGAGGTTGATCACCGAGCGCCCGCCGACCGAGATTTCTCCGCCCTGTGGCGAAGTGATCATGCGTTCCATCTTCATCAGTCCCTCGGCTTCGATCTGGTCCAAGGTTGCGGACACATGGGTCAGGAAGTCGGTCGTCATTTGATCTCTCCAATAGCGGAATCGCGGCAAGAAAATCTGCCATAATGGATAAATATCCAAAATACAGGAAAATGCCAAGAAAAATCCGAGATCGCGGACGCACTCAGCCTGTCGCTGCCAGAAGGAAAACTCCAAAGCGCGCACGACATTTCGGGGCCTGCTCACGTCAATGAGGGCCTGAAACGATTAAAATTGTTTGGTTCAGGTGGTTTGAACGACCAGAAGCGCGCGGGCGACGCCAATGGCTTCGATGGTGTGATCCACATCGGCCTGATAGCGCGCGGTGTCGCCCGCGCCGACCTCTTCGGTCGCGGATCCAGATGTGACCCGGACACGACCTTCAATCACCGTCAGATGTTCGCGCGTTCCCCGTCCGTGGGGACCACTGACCAACTTACCACCGCTGGAAAACACCAAGTCATAAAGCTCGTGTTTACCAGCATCTTCGGGCGCGCTGAGGATGCGGATATTACAACCCTCGCCTCGGTTCTCGATGGTAGGCACATTGGCGGCGCGTAGAACTTCGACCCGGTCGGTCAATTCCTGCCGATCCAAAAGGCCCGCAAAATCCACTTGCAACGCACGCGTCAGGTTCCAGAGCGTCGCAATCGTCGGGCTGCTTTCGCCCCGTTCAATCTGACTGACCATCGAGCGCGATACGCCTGAGAGTTTCGCTACTGCGTCCAATGACAGCCCTTGCGCCCGTCGTGCATCCTTAAGCCGCGCAGGCAAAAGATCGAGAATTTCCGTATCGGTGTTCATCTGTCTGACCTGCACGTCAAAGCGGGTTCTGTCAATGGAGTTGCGCCCCGCCGACCCAGATCTCTACGCGGTCGGACTGACCTTGCGAGTCAAGCACCGACAGGGTTGAAGCGCCTACCCCAAGATCCGGCACATGCAGCTCGCGCGCGTATTGGCCAGACAAGATAAGGCGGTCATTGGCCAACACCGAAAACGGTGGCACCCCTTGTCGGATCTTCAGGGTGACGCCCTCTTCAGTGGCCGTAAGCCGCGCGCCATTTGGGGGGAAGGTCAGCTCCGGGCCTTCGGTGTCTTCAAACACATCCCGTCGTCCGCGAAAGACTTTTAGAGGCTTTGGCAAGGCTGCGTGACTTAGCAAAAGTGTCTCTGGCGGAGGCGGAGGAAAGGCCTCAATCTCAGGTTTGATCAGGCCGAATACGTCAAACAAGACCGGCGCGGCAAGATCTCCTCCGAAAGCGCCGGGGACGGGCGTGCCGTCCGGACGCCCCATCCAGACTCCGACAACATGACGCGCGTCATAGCCGATGGCCCAGGCGTCCCGATGCCCATAGCTGGTGCCGGTTTTATAGGCGAGTTTGCCTCGACCAGCCCCAGCGGGCGCTGGGATGTTGGAAAGAATATGGCTGACGTGCCATGCGGCGGACCGGCTGATCACCTGCGCGTTTTCTTGTTTGTCTTGTGCATTGTGATGCAAAGTCACGCGCTGCCCCTTGTTGGCGAGACTTGCGTAGAGGCCGACCAGATCGTGTACCGTCACACCCACACCGCCAAGCGCCATGGCCAAACCGGCCTGACCCGAAGGTAAACGCGCTCGGACCCCCGCTGCGTTCATTTTTGCAAGCAGTCGCGCAGGGCCGATGTCGTCGGTCAGCAGGACGACGGGGATGTTCAGCGATTGTTTCAGTGCGTCTTCGACAGAAATCTGTCCGCGAAACCGCCCATCAAAGTTCTGAGGCGCATAGGTTCCAAAGGCCACCGGACGATCATCAATCAGCGTTTTCGGGTGAATCAGACCCTGATCAAAACCCATCCCATAGACCAGCGGCTTCAGCGTCGAGCCCGGAGAGCGCACCGCCTGTGTCATGTCGACAAAACCGTTATTCTGCGCGGCGGTGTAGTCTGCTGATCCAAGCGACGCGAGGATCTCTCCGGTCTGATGATCCGCCGCGAGGATCGCAATCGACATGCTGGGGTCGCGTCCATGCAGAGCCTTTGCGGCCAACTCGCGTACAGCGTCTTGCAGCGTCGCATCCAAGGTCAGGCGTTGACCTTTGCCCCAATCCTCGGCCACTATCACCCGATCCGCGAGGTGAGGCGCCAGCATGGGCAGGGCGCGTCGCTGCGTCGGCATTGGCTCTGGTGTTGAAGCTTCGGCGGTTAAGACACCACGCGTGATCATCTTGTCCAGAACATGTTGCCGCGCGCCGCTGGCGTGTTCTGGAAAGCGATCCGGCCTGCGCCGTTCCGGGGCTTGCGGTAGGGCGATCAGAAAGGCGGCTTCTGCGGGTGTCAGCCGTCGGGGCTCCTTACCGAACCACGTCAAAGTCGCCGCGCGTATCCCTTCGATATTCCCACCATAGGGCGCGTTTGTCAGATAGAGCGATAGGATCTCGTCCTTACCAAGCCACCGCTCCAAGGCCCAAGCCAGACGCATCTGACGCAGCTTGCCGCCCAAATCGCCCGTGCCCGAGTTTTCCAGCAAACGCGCTGCCTGCATTGTCAGCGTGGATCCGCCAGAGACCACCTCTAGATTCCAGATCGCCTGCCAAGTCGCACGCGCGCCCGCCAAAAGGTCGACGCCGGCGTGGGAATAGAAACGTTTGTCTTCATAGGCGATCAACATCTCCAGAAACTTTGGATCGACCTGATCGACACGTGCACCCAAACGAAACAGACCCTGTTCCACCGGAAAAGCTCTCATCAACACGCCGTTGCGATCGCGGATTTCAACCGAGGTATCGACAGTCAGCGGCGGAATGTCCGTTGTCTCGATCCAGCGATCAAACCCATCCCGTACCCCCGCGCCCGCAAGGACGCAGAGCCATATTGCAAGAAGGAGCCTCAGTTTCACTGGGCGACCAAAAGACGACCCGTCTCAGTGCGGGCGCGGTAGCGCGGGTTGTACATGTCTTCGACACTGGCTGCGGGATGGTGGAAATCACCGGGCGACACCGCACGCACCACATAGGCCAATTGGAACGCCTGATCAGAGCGCCAATCAACGGCGGCCAAGAACCGGTCGCTGCGGAATTCAGTATGGGTGGCCCCATTCAGTTCCAGCCAAGACAGGTCCCGCAGGTCTCCGCTGCGCAGTAGGTTCGGGTTGTCGATCTCAAATCCTGCGGGCAGAGGATCGTTGACCATCAGCCGCGCGCCTCCCGTTTCAAAGGGCTTCACGCGCAGGACGGTGACAAAGCGGTCGCCCACCCGCACCAGACTTGGATCAATCGGCGCGCCCTCCATCGTGAAATAGTCGCGTGTGATCGCATAGCCATAGCCACCCGCCGGAACATCGAAGGTCGGCACGCCGACGGTGGTGACGGTCACGTCTGTGGGCTGCGCGCTGGTGTTGGTGATGTCGATTGGATCGAAGAACGTCCCCGCCTCGGTGAGCAGGAATGGCCCATCTATGGGGGCTCCGTTGACCAGCAATCCAGACGTCGCCGGATCCTGAACCAAAGCATGCGCCGCCATCAACGCCCATGCGCTTTCTTGCGTGGACATGGCGCGCGACGTGCTGGAAATACGCTGCGCCAGAGCATTGCGGTTCACGACTTCGCTGCCTGCGCCAACGGCCAGAGTTAACAGGCCAGCTGCGTCTCGCAAGTTGCTACCGTAGTCAGCACGCCACGATTGGCTGGTTTCGTCCGTCGTGCGCGACGCAATCTGGCGAGCTGCTGCTGCGAACATGCGGTCACTGCGCAACTGATCCCCGTAAAACGCCAAGGCTGCGCCAAGCTGAGCTGCGGCCAGAGGCGTATCAAAGGCCTCGGCTTTCACGTCGGCATAATAGCGCAGATCGCCGATAGCTGCCGCGCCTTCGCGGGCCAAGACCATCAGGGCATAGGCAATAGGGCCGCCGTCGCTGTCAAAGTCCGGCGCGAAATTCACGCGGTTTCTGAGGTTGTCCATGGCTTGCCTGAAGGCGAGCTGAGGCACGTTATACCCCTGCGCCCGCGCTTGGCTGAGGAAGTCGCTGACATAGGCGTCCAGCCATAGGTCCCCGGTGCCTGGGCGCCAAAGCCCGAAGGCTCCATTTGAGGACTGACGGGTCAGGATCTGCGCGATGGCCTGATCGACACGTTCCTGAATGCGGTCCCGGTCGCCAAGACCGAGGGCGGCAGACAGATCATCAAAATACAACAGCGGCAGAGCGCCTGAGGTGATCTGTTCCGTGCAGCCATAGGGGTAACGATCCAGAGCGGCCAAAAGGCCGGGCGCATCAAATCGCGCGAGCGGGCCTGCTGAGATGACCGAAGACGCTGTCCCCGGGCGCAGGTCTGCGAAGAGGCCCTGGTCAAAGCTTAGCGTGCCGCCTGCGGCCAGCGTGAGGCGCTGGGTCGTGCTAACTTCGGGATCATTCTGGCGCACAGGAAGCGTTAGGTCTTTGGTCAATAGCTTGCCGCCGGGCGTTGTCAGGGCGATGGAAATCAGATGATCTCCAACACTGTCCACCGAAAGCGGGATAACCAGTTTTTGCGTCTCTAACTCTGCCAAATCCACGCCGCGCGGCGTTGTTCTAAGGTCGAGCTGAACCCCGCCTGTAGCAAAGACATCCAGTCCGACGCGCCCCGCTGGGCCTTCGGCATGGGTGATGTCCAAAAGCAAGCGGCTGGTGTCACCGGGTGCAAGGAAGCGCGGCAGGCTGGCGCTGAGCACGATGGGATTGCGCACCAGAACGTCGCGATCTGCTTGGCCGACAGCGCTGGCGCTCCATGCCACTGCCATCAGTTTCACGGTTCCGTTGAAATCGGGCATGTCGAATGACACTTCGGCCTGCCCATTCGCATCAACGGCTATAGGCCCCGAGAAAAACGCGACCAGTTCTTCGGTCGGGGGCGGGGACTGCAGCCCCACTTGTGCCATTGCATCGCCGCCGGATCGCACGGACCCCATCGCGCCGTTCATACCGTTGATCAAACGGCCATAGATATCGCGGATCTCTATGCCCAGCCGCCGTTGGCCAAAATAGTGCGCTTCAGGATCGGGGCTTTGAAATCCGGTGAGATTGAGGATCCCCACATCAACCGCGGCAAGGGTCACATAGGCGGTTTCACCCGCGGTGACGCCCTCTACATCGATGCCAACCGTCAAAGGAGCGTTTGGCTCCATCTGTTCGGGAGCCGTTAGGGTCACGTCCAAAAGCTTCGAGCCCGGATCAACTTTGGCATAGCTCAGCCCCAAAGCGCGCGACGGGTTCAATCCGTTGTCCACATCCATTGGACGTACCAAGGACGCCGTCACATAGGCGCCTGCGCCCCAATCATCTGTCACCGGAATGTCGATCAAAGTCGCACCCTCGCCAACCTCGACCGTTTGCATCGCAATCAGACGGTTTGAGACCACTGACACCAAGGCCGTGCCAGCCGCACGCGGCACAATGCGCAGACGCGCGGTATCTCCGGGCCGATACATGTCTTTGTCCAGCGACAGCTCGAGCGTATCGGGCGTTTCGCTCACGTCGGCGGGGGCATACCAGCCTGCATAGAACTCAACAGCGCTTGCGACATAGGTCCCTTGGGTGCTTTCCACCACCAGCTCGTACTGGCCCCACTCCACCGGTGCCGCGATGCGCAGAGGGTCCGCGCCCAGCACGGCGTTTCCGCCAGCAACACGTTCGCGGCGGGTGACGGGCTCCCAATTCCAATTGCCGTAAAGCTGGTACCACTGATAGCGCGTGTGGACACGGTTGAGAGTCCAAGTGACGGGTTTTTCGACCCTAATTAACCCGGACTCCAGCGCGATGACTTCGAACCTAGCCTCACCGTTTTCCGCGACGATGTCGTCAAACAACGGCTTGATCCCGATCATGTCGCGAGCCGAGATCACCTCAGCCGAGGTGCGGCGTTCCACCGGACGGCCAGCGCCCTCGGACATCCAGACCGTCAGATCTGCGACCAAAGGCTGGGCGGCGTCGACGTTGGGCAAGGGCAATTCCAAAGTGACTTGCCCAGCTGCATCCGTCCGCTCTGGGCCGAAACCGTTGGTTCTGGGGTTAAAACGTTCGTCGTATCGGCCAAACTGATAGCCCGGATAGCCCGCCAATGCGTTTTGCGCGCGTAGCGTGACTTGCCCATCCACCGGCAGATCCGCGCCCGGAGCGCCAAACAGATAGCGAGCTTCAATGGTCAACGGAGGTCGATCCCCAAGGTGCAATGGGCCGTCAGGTAGCGACAGCTCAAAGTCGATGCGTTCAGGAATGAAGTCCTCGACCAACACGGAATGCACGGCGAGGGCAGGGGCTTTGGTGTCTGAATAGAAACTCATGGCATAGCTGCCGCGCGGGGCAGACGCCGCGACTGGGATTTCAAACACACGCCCACCGGCCTGGTCTTGCGTTGACACGATACGCGTGTATTCCACGCCATCGGGGCGTTTGATGATGGCCGTTATGGGCAGGCCTTGGATGGCTTCGGCTTGATCGCCGCGCAGCAAAGCGGTCGCATAGATGGTTTCACCCGCGCGATAGGCGCCGCGGTCGGTCGCCACAAACAGGTCTAGGGGAGGCGCGGGTGGGCGACCCTCGACGCCTCGATCTGACAGATCAAAGGCAGGATCGGTGAGGGATAGGAACGCCATGTCTTCGCCGTTCTCTAGCAGAAGCAGCGCCGGTGCCGCTCCGCCGGTTCCGCGCGTCAGCCCTGCATCAAACCGAGCGTAGCCCGCGCCGTCGGTCACGCTTTCGGCCAGCACGCGATTGGCGCGCGATAAGAGCGTGACCTTGGTGTCCGCAAGGGCCTGCACATCGGTAAGGCTTTGGACCACAACGTGAAGCCCATCTGTACCGGACATTGTGGTGACACCAAGGTCAGAAAGTACGAACCACTGGGTGGCATCTGTTTCCTCATACGGATCATCGCCCGCAATGGCTGCGGTCAGCGCATAGATGCCGGGGTCTAGATCATTGATGATCTCCCCCACCGGAAGCCGCGTGAGCATATCTTGGTTCAGCGTGTTTTCGACTTGGCCCGTTCCGGTCCAGACGGTCTCTGCGATTTCGCGATCAAAGGTGCGTTCCTGCCAGACACTCAGAGGCTGCCCGAAATAGCTGTCCTGAATGGCGCGCAGCAGGTTGCGATCCGAAACTTGGCGCAGCGTGAGTTCTACTTGGTCCAGATTGACCGTCTCGATGGGAATGCCAGCATCGGGCGTGCGGGGCAGCACATAGGCGCGGCCCGGGAAACGCAGCGCAGGCGTGCGGTCCCGGACATAGAGGTTCAGAGAGGTGTCACGAACGAGGGTCTCGCCGCTTTCTGCAGGCAATCCTTCGCGGAAGGTTAGGGTGTAGCGCTCGCCATGGGTCAGGCCAGAGACGCAAAGTTGGTTGCCCTCGGCCACCACAGCCAGCCGTTGATCTGCGCGTTTCACAAATGGGCTATAGTCCACACCGGATTTCCGCAGCGGCTCGCTGAACTGCGAACAAATACGCGGGCTTGCGGCGTCGCTGTCGACGGATGAATCCGTGATCCGGAAGCCATATTTCGCAATGGCGTCGTTTAGGGCAGTTTCAAAGTCCAAACGAGGTTGGGTCGCCTGTGCGAGACGCAGGGCATCGATGGAGTCTCTTCCGCGTCCCAGATCCGGCAGGATCTGCGCCATATCGCCCAAGACCGACGCGCGAAACGCGGGCGATGAGCCGCGTAGATACGCATTGATCATCGCGGAAAACGCACGGTTTCGATGCTTGTTTTGCAGCTGGCCATTTTCGCGGATTGACAGGTTGAGCTGCGCGTATTGCAGCCAAAGATCGGCGGAATCCGTTTTGGCCACCGCGCCGCCCGCCCAACGCATTGCACTGTCAAACTGACCACGGCTGCGCCTGTCGGTCATGGCGTCGATCATTTCATCCACACTCCACGGGCCAGAGGCATGCAAGCGGCCGATGCGCGTTGCGAGCTCGTAGGCGGCAAAGAGATCGCCATCGCTTAGAAAGTTCAGCTCTGCGCGGCGGGTCTTGGCGGCGACGCGGGCATTGGGCCGAGAGGTGAAGACTTCGGCTGAGGTAGCGCCTTCAAAGGCGTCGCGCCGCTCCACGCCTGTCTTGGGGAAACAGGCGTTTTTGGAATTGTTATAGGTGAAGGCCGCGCAGGCCGCATCCGCCAAGCAGGCGTTGATGCATGCCTCATAGGATGTGTCAAACATCGGCGTCAGATCAGCGCCGTAGAAGTCGGTATCCGGGCTGACGACGACCCATCTTTCAGGGATCAATTGTTCCTGCGCCTGTGCCGCTGTCACCAGAGACAAAATCGCCAAAATCCGAACCAAAAACCGCATATTGCCCTCCGCACTACCCGAAAGAAGATCGCACGGGTGGGCGAGTCGATCAACTCAGGCAAATATGACGCTTAGGTTTCGGGGTAATCGCGCAGAAAGACCCATTTGTCGCCTTCGGACATGTCGGGTTCAAACTTATAGCCGCCAAGGTCGAAATCTTTGATGGCCTCGGCGTCCGTCAGGCGGTTCTGGATCATAAACCGCGCCATCGACCCGCGGGCTTTTTTGGCAAAGAAGCTGACGATTTTGGGTTTGCCACCTTTCAGTTCCATGAACACGGGCGTGATGACACGCAGCTTGAGCGCCTTGGGATCCACGGCTCCGAAATATTCCTGGCTTGCGCAGTTCACGAGCGTGTCTGTTTCGACCGCTTCGGCTTGCGCGTTCAGCTTTTTGGAAATCGTGTCGCGCCAGAATTCATATAGGTTCTTGCCGCGGCGCGTTGACAGACGGCTGCCCATTTCCAAACGGTAAGGTTGGATCGCATCCAGAGGACGCAAGAGGCCGTAAAGACCTGACAGGATCCGCAAGTGATCCTGCGCCCATGTGATCTCGTCTTCATCGAGCGTCTTTGCTTCAAGCCCGATGTAGGTGTCACCGGCAAAGGCAAAGACGGCGGGGCGTGTTAGATCTTGCGCTGGCTCTGCCTCAAAGGTTTTGAAACGATCGCGATTGAGCCGCGCTAGATCGGGGCTCAGATCCATCAGTTTTTGCAAGTTGCCCAAGGTCAGATTGCGCGCGGTTTTCACGAGCTTCACCGCCTCGTCCTGCAAATCTGGCTGCGTCAGATCCACATCCACCGGATCCCAATCCAAACGTTTCGCAGGCGACGTGACAACAAGCATGGGCAGACCTTTCTGAGCGTTCTCTCTGATTTAGTCCGCTGTCTGCAGGACGTCCAGAAAAGCTGCGCCAAAACGGTCGGCTTTTTTGTCGCCGAGGATGCGTTTGATCGCGTTTTCGTCCTGAGGCTTGGTTTGGGCGACCTTGGCCAAGAGCGATGCCGAACAACTCAGCGGCTTGTCAATACCGTCGGGGCCTCGGGTGAGGTCGGCTTGGACTTCGAGAAGGCGGTCATATAGTGACCCTTCGGCCCGACCCGCGAGTTTGCGACGGCTGGGGTGGAGCGCCTCGGCCTCTCCTGTGATGACCGTCAGAAAATCGTCGCCGTATTTCTCGAGTTTCTTTGCGCCAACGCCGCCGATCTGCGCCATTTGATCAAGGTTCAGAGGCCGTTTTTCAGCCATTTCGATCAGGGTGCGGTCATTAAAGATGATATAGGCGGGCACTTTGGCGGACTCGGCCAAGGCGCGGCGTTTGGCTTTGAGGGCCGACAAGAGCGGCGCGTCTTCTTCGCTGACCAAGGCTTTGACACGCGGGCCTTTAGAGGCCTTGCGGATCGTGTCACGCCGCAGGTTAATCGACGCTTCGCCTTTGAGGATCGGTAGGGCGTCATCGGTCATCCGCAAAGCGCCGTGGCGTTCGGGATCAGGTCGGATAAGATCGTGGCCCATCATTTGGCGGAACACCGCTTGCCATTGGCGTTTGTCATATTCGCGGCCCACGCCGAATGTTGGCAGCGCGTCATGCCCCTTTTGGCGCATCCGTTCGGTGTCATTACCAAGCAGGATGTCGATCAAATGTCCGGTGCCGAACCATTCACCAGTGCGCAGGATAGCAGAGAGCGCTTTGCGCACGGCCTCGGTGCCGTCAAAGACCTCGGCCGGCTGATCGCAGAGATCGCATTTTCCACAAGTGACCTCGGTCTCGCCGAAATACCCGAGCAGCTTGGTGCGTCGGCATTCCAAGGCCTCGGCCAATCCAAGCAGAGCATTCAGCCGCGCGTGATCAGCGGCGCGACGTTCTGGTGGGGCGAGGCCTTCGTCGATTTGCGAGCGACGCAGGCGGATGTCTTCGGGACCAAAGAGGGTAAGCGTTTCCGCCGGTGCTCCGTCCCGACCCGCACGGCCGATTTCCTGATAGTAGGACTCGATGGATTTCGGCAGATCGGCGTGGGCGACCCAGCGGATATCGGGTTTGTCGATGCCCATGCCAAAGGCCACAGTCGCCACCACGATCAGCCCGTCCTCGCGTTGGAAACGGGTTTCGACAAAGCGGCGGTCCTCGGGGTCCATGCCGCCGTGGTAGTGCAGCGCGTTATGGCCGGCGTCGCGCAGGCCCTTAGCGAGGCTTTCCGTTTTCGCGCGGGTACCGCAATAGACGATGCCCGATTGGCCAAGCCGTGCGCCAGCGAAATCGAGGATCTGTTTGCGGGGGCTGTCTTTGGCGGCGAAAGCCAGGTGGATATTGGGGCGGTCAAAACCGTGCAGGAAGGTGGCAGGGGACTCGCCGTCAAACAGCCGTGTGATGATTTCTTCGCGGGTTTCAGCGTCGGCTGTGGCGGTGAAGGCTGCGATGGGTACGTTCAGCGTGCGGCGCAGCTCTCCGATGCGCAGATAGTCTGGGCGGAAGTCATGGCCCCATTGGCTGACGCAATGGGCCTCATCCACAGCAATCAGTGAAACTCCGATGCGGCGGAGCATGCCCAAGGCGGCGCCAGAGGCGAGGCGTTCGGGCGCGATGTAAAGGAGTTTGAGGCGACCGTCCTCAATCGCAGACCAGACCTCTTCGGTTTCCTCATCGGTATTACCAGAGGTCAGAGCGCCTGCCTCAACGCCTGCTTCGCGCAGGGCGCGGACCTGGTCGCGCATCAGGGCAATAAGCGGAGAGATGACAACAGTGATCCCGTCGCGCACCAGTGCAGGCAATTGATAACACAGGGATTTCCCGCCGCCCGTTGGCATAATCGCCAACACGTTTTGCCCAGACACAACGGCGTCCACGATCTCTTCTTGGCCGGGGCGAAACCCGTCAAATCCAAAGATATCGCGCAACAGCGTGTCGGCGGGCATGGGGTGTCCTGTAAGTGGCGTTGATCTGCTCTTACAGGAAATGAATCACATCGTGGTTAACGCGGCAAGGGCTGGGCGCGGAAAATCAGCCCGCTAAAGTAAGATCGCCGGTAGAATATAGTCGCGCAGCGAGATCACGATGATGAACGCCACCAGCGGGGCCAGATCCAGCGGGTTGGTATTGGGCAGGAAATTGCGGATCGGTGTGTAGATCGGCTCGAGCAGGCGGTTCAGGCCATACCAAAGCTGCGCCACGAATTGTTGGCCCAAATTCAGGACATTGAAGTTGATCAGCCAGCTCATAATGATGTGGACGATCATAATAAAGAACACCACATCCAGAATAAGCCGCAGAGGCCCGTAGATCGCCATCATTTCTCAAACTTCCTTCTTTGTCGTCTCACACACTTAGGCTCCGCAACGTCAATGCGCAAGATGCGTTGACCTTAGGGTCATTCACACCCACATGGGCGCAAAGGAGTTTTCCAATGTACCCGTGGATTCGTCTCGTTACTCATTTCCGTTCCGCCAGCCGTCAGCCTAAGATCCAGTGGCAGGACACCCATGTGTCTCATACGATCTGCTGGCCTTGGGATTTGGACCCCTGGAACGAGCTGAACAACGGCCGTGCGCTCACGTTTTTCGACCTTGGCCGTATCGGCTGGACGGCGCGGATGGACGTTATGGAGACGATGAAAGCCAACAATTGGGGCATGGCGGTTGCCGGCAGCACAGTGCGCTATCGGCGTCGGGTGCAGATGTTTCACCGGCTTGAATTGCGCACGCGCATCGCCGGCTGGGACGACAAGTTCTTTTACTACGAGCAATCCGCTTGGAAGAGCGACGGCGAATGCGCCTTTCACGCTGTGCTGCGTGCGGCGATGACCAGCCGTCAGGGTTTGGTGCCTCCGGGCAAACTTGTCGCGGCATTGGATCGCGGAATTGAGCAACCTGCATTGCCTGACTGGATCCAGCAATGGTCCAAGGCCGAAGAGATGCGCCCTTGGCCTCCGATGAGCGATACGCCTAAAGGCGATAACCTAGCGGCAGCCTAGGAAACGGTTGCGCTAGCAACGTTTTTTCGAGACAGTCCCTGCAACAGGGGGACTGGGTATGACAAAAATTAGCTTAAAACGCCGCGTCTGGGGCTGGATGATGTTCGACTGGGCATCGCAGCCGTTCTACACGCTGTTGTTGACCTTTATCTTTGGTCCCTATTTCGCGGCGGTTGCGACGGAATTCTACATGTCTGGCGGCATGGAAGAGGCATTGGCTGACGCCCAAGCGCAGGCGGTCTGGTCGGCGATGCTCGCTTATGTCGGATTGGCGATTGCGGTCACGGCGCCCGTTTTGGGCGCGATCGCGGACCAGTCGGGGTCCCGCATCCGTTGGATGTATATCTTCTCGGTATTCTATGTGGTCTCGACCTACGCCCTCTGGTGGATGCTACCTGATGGCTCCAACATGATGATCACGCTGGTGGCCTTTGGCATCGGCATGATGGCGGCAGAATATGCGCTGGTCTTTATCAACTCGATGCTGACTTCTCTGGGACCTGATGAAGAGGTCGGTAAGGTCTCGGGCAGTGGGTTTGCTCTGGGCTATGCGGGCGGTGTCGTTGCTTTGCTGATCATGCTGTTGCTGTTTGCAGAGGGTGATAATGGCAAGACCTTGATTGGGCTGGATCCTGTTCTGGGTTTGGACGCATCTGAGCGTGAAGGCACGCGCGCCGTCGGGCCGTTCACTGCGATCTGGTATGTGGTCTTTATGATCCCCTTCTTTGCATGGGTGAAAGAAGCGCCAGCTGAGAAATCGTCGGGCGGGATTGGCGCGGCTCTGAGCGGGTTGATGCAGTCGGTGAAAAACGTCGCGAAGCGCCCAAGCCTTGCGTCCTACCTCGCGTCTTCAATGTTCTATCGCGATGCCTTGAACGCGCTTTACGGGTTTGGCGGAGTTTATGCCGTTCTGGTCTTGGATTGGTCGATCACCCTACTTGGCGTCTTTGGCATCTTGGCCGCGATCTCGGCGGCAGTGTTCACCTATATCGGCGGCCTTTGTGACAAACGCTTTGGCCCAAAACCAGTGATCCTGTTCAATATCTGGATGCTGATTATCGTCTGCGTCGTCATTGTCGGCATGTCGCGTGAAAGCTTCTACGGGATCCCTCTGGCCGAAGGGTCGGGCCTGCCTGATCTGACCCTCATGGTCCTTGGTGCCATCATCGGAGCCTCGGGCGGAGCAGTCCAAGGGGCATCGCGTACGATGATGGTACGCCACGCCAATCCAGAGCGCCCGACCGAAGCCTTTGGTCTTTATGCGCTGTCCGGTAAGGCCACAGCCTTCCTTGCACCTGCGCTGATCGGGATGGTCACCTACATGACCTCTACGGCACGTCTTGGCCTATCGCCTGTGATTGTTCTCTTCATTATTGCTCTGATCCTGCTACGCTGGGTGAAACCGGATGGGGATCGAGCAGAATGGGACGGCTCCTCAAAGGCCTAGTTTTATGTGCCGCATTGGTTGGATGCGGATCGGGTGACGAGAATGACAGCGTGGCGGAGCCCGCCGCGCGCGCCTATAAAGCACCGCTTGAATGGCGTGATAAGCTTGCGAAATATCTCTTCGGAAGTGAACCTGTCGGGTCAGCCCAAGCACCCGAGGCCTTTGGCAGCTATGCCAAAGGATGCCTCGCGGGCGGCGTGGAACTGGCGGAAACCGGTCCGACCTGGCAAGCCATGCGCCTGTCGCGCAATCGGAACTGGGGGCATCCGGTTCTGGTGGACTATGTACAGGATCTGTCGCGTGTGGCTGCCAGACAGCGGGGCTGGAACGGACTTTATGTTGGAGACATGAGCCAGCCACGCGGGGGGCCTATGCTCTCGGGGCATCGTAGTCACCAGATGGGGTTGGATGTCGATATCTGGATGCGGCCTGCGGTGAACTTGCAGCTGTCTGCCAAATCGCGTGAAAGTATCTCGTCCTTTTCCATGCGTCGCGCAGCAGGAGCCTATGTCAACGAAGGCTGGAGCCGCGCGCACCACGAGATCATCAAAGCCGCCGCTCAGGATCCACGTACCGCGCGGATCTTTGTCTTTCCGGGCGCGAAGGTGCGGATGTGCGATGACGAAAAAGGCGACAAGACTTGGCTGCACAAAGTGCGGCCATGGTGGGGTCATCACTATCATTTCCATGTTCGGCTGAATTGTCCCGAAGGCTCGCCCAGTTGCGTTGAACAGGATGATCCGCCCCGTGGCGATGGTTGTCAGGATGCGCGGGACTGGGTCGCAGATATTTTGGACCCGCCGCCACCGGACCCGAATGCGCCCAAACCTAAGCCACGCAAGGAATTGGTTCTGGCGGATCTGCCAAACCAATGCGTGGGCGTGTTGCAGTCCAATTGAGCCAATTACGCTTTGCGCAGCACTTTGCCCAAGAAAGCGTAACTTTCGGTTAACGCCCTTTATCCTGTGTGAAAAATCCGTAACGCCACATTATTTTGTTTTGACATCTAAGAATTCTGTGGCACGCTGAGGCTACGCGAAACAATCTGAAAGGAGGTGCCCATTGTCTAGAGAAGCTATGGAGAACGGTGTCGGAACAGTCCGGAAGGAGTGCAGCTAAGGCAGCCCTTGGCTGAACAATAATCGGATTGGTCGCTGCCTAACCGGCGCACCTCCCTACATCTCGAAGGGCTTTTCCACGCGGGGAGAAGCCCTTTTCGTTTGCCGGTTTCCATCTTTTAAGAAAGGCCCCAAAATAGCGCCATGTTGCGCGTCACAGACGATATCACGATTGAGGACTGGGAAATCACAGAACAGTTCATCCGGGCTTCGGGGCCGGGTGGGCAGAATGTGAACAAGGTCTCCTCGGCGGTGGAGTTGCGGTTTGAGGCCGCGCGGTCTCCGAACCTGCCGCCGCAGGTGAAGGCGCGGCTAAAGCGATTGGCGGGACGGCGCTGGACCAAGGACGGCGCGTTGATCCTGCAATGTGATGAAACCCGCTCGCAGGTGCGTAATCGCGAGATCGTGCGCGAGCGGTTGGCCGCTTTGATCGAAAAGGCGCTGGTCGCGCCGAAGCGGCGGATCAAGACGAAACCGACCTATGGGTCTCAGCAACGGCGCTTGAAGGCCAAGAAGGTGCGCGGAGAGGTGAAGGCTCTGCGCGGAAAGGTAGGCGACGAGTAGGGGCTTTGCCCCCTTGGGCTAGCGCCCAATTCCCCCAGGATATTTCGGCAAGAGAATGAGCTTTACGTCTTCTGCCCGCGCCACAAAATGAACAGGCCTGAGGCGACGATCATCAGCGACCCCCAGATCATTGGCGCGGTCAGGCTTTCGCCAAAGACGAATATGCCGAGGGCGAGACCAAACAACAGTCGCGAATACCGAAACGGCGTCACTGCTGAAACCTCTCCGGTCCGCATGGCGCGCATCAGAGCTGTATACGCGATGACGCCGACGCCGCAGGCGGCGGCCATGAGCAGGCCGGTTTCTAATCCGACTGTCACAAATGGTGCGTTTTCATAGACGGCAAAAAGGGCACCAGCGGCTATCAAGGCAAAGAAACCGTAGAGCCCAAGGATATTGGTGCTGAGCGAGGCCGGGGCTGCGCGGCTGGCGAGGTCACGACCGGCAAAGCCGAGCATGCCGAGGACAGCCAGGATCGAGAGCGGCGTGAAGCTGTCGCTGCCGGGTTGGATGATGATGATGACACCAGCGAGCCCCAGAAAGATCGCGCCCCAACGACGCCAGCCGACGGTCTCGCCGAACAAGGTTGCCGCCGCGCCGACGACGACGAGCGGGGTGGCCTGCAGGATCACCGTGGTGGACGACAAAGGCGTCAGCACGAAGGCAAGCGTATAGAACAAGCCACCAAAGACTTCGAAGACCGCGCGGACTAGCATCGGGCGAGAGGTCACTTCTTTGGGCACCAAAGGCGTGCCTTGCCGGCGTGCAAGGGCCGCGAAGATGAAAGCGCCGCCTGCTCCGAAAAGGACGAGGACCTGGTTGACGGGCAGGGTGGACGCAGCCGCTTTCAGCAAAGCATCCTCAATGGCAAAGAGGGCCATGGCAGCGATCATCCAGATGCTGCCGATTAGATTGGCGCGTTGAGCAGTCATTGTGTTTTAGAGAACCTTGATCACCGATTTATCGATGCCCAGCATATAGCCGCGCCGCGCGATGTTTTTCACCAAGAGCTCGCTGACCATCTGATTGCCCAAGGCGTCGCGCAGACGTTTGATGCGTGTAGCCCCCGCGGCCTCTTCGCAATCGGCTTGGGGTTTGCCTGATATGATCGCCTCGAGTTCAATGCCCGACAACACGTCATCATCCATCCGCGCTTCGGCCAGAATCGAGAGGGTTTCCAGTGCCGCGTCCGTCAGTTTGAAGCCCATATTGTTCAGATAGACTTTCTTTTCGTCGCGGCTGATCAGCAGGGAATTCACCTGAATGCCGGATTTCTCGATCTGGGCCATGCGACGGTTCATGGCAATCAACATCACAAGGAACACAAGTGCTGCGATCATCATGCCTGTGGCAAAGATCAGCAGGACAAAGATGACCATGCGATAGCTGGAGAGAATCGCGGCAAAGGCTGTGCCGGATTGCGCGAGGATCTCTAGCAGCTTCAATTCCGCCTGTTTGGTCAGATCATCGTTTTCGACGAAAAGCCGCTCGACCCGCATGTTAAACGCATTGGCGTCCGGCAGCGTCAAAAGCAAAACCGCGCCCGCCCCTGCAAGGATCACCACAATCGCGATAATCCCAAAGGTGACGACGCGCCCACCTATTTGGCGCGATTCAATAGCGGAGATAGAACTGTCCTGCATCGCTTTGTCTCTCCTGAAGTCCGGATGAGTCAAAGACTGACAGAACATTAAGCAAAACCCAACCGCCCTGTGTCAAACGAAGCCTCAATTCTTGAGTAGCATTCGCTTTCGTGCAGTCACCGCGCACTTCGGCCACCCCATAATGGAGCTTCAGCGGGTTGTCCTGCTTGGCTTTATAGTCGGCAAAACACGCCGCATGGGCAGGAGAGGACAAGGCCAGCGTGGCGGCCGTCAAACATATGAGAGCTGTTGTTTTCATGGCTAAGACATTGGGTGAATCGGGTTGGTTATTCAATATCAACGCCGCGATTGACGCGTGTTATCCGATATCATTGTGGTGTTATTGCCTGACTTTCGGGGGTCGGGCCAGTGTCGGCTCATCAGGTCGCAACCTTCTGCTGAACGCGGCCACTCAGTTTGAAAACGACACGCAAAAGACCCTCGAAAGGAAACCCTCATGTCCCGTAAGTTTATCTCTTCCATCATGATCGCTGCCATCGCTGCTACCAGCCTGAGCTTCTCGGCGGCACCCGCAAAGGCAAATGACGATCTCGCGAAATTCCTGGTTGGCGCAACTGCGCTGGTCATCATTGGCAAAGCGATTTCGGACAACAACCGCAACAATCAGCCATCCCGTGCTTACACGTCACACCGCCCAGAGCCGGAGCCTAAGAAAGTGCGCAAACCCCGCCGCTATGCGCTGACTGCGGCCTGTGTGCGTCGCCACAATACCTATGACGGCAAGGTAAAGGTCTTTGGTCAGAAATGCCTGCAAAACCACTACCACTACGCCGACAGCCTGCCGCGTCACTGCAAAGTGCGTCTGGCCACCACCAAAGGCACCAAGCGCGGCTACTCTATCCCCTGCCTGCGCAACGAAGGCTACTACATCGTCAGCAGCAAATAACACATCGAGCCCTCGGGGGCGGTCCCTTGCATCCCCACGCAATGCCCTCGATGAAAACCGGCGCCCCTCGGCGCCGGTTTTTTGTTGCGCTTGGCGGATGGATTGGCTTTCAAGAGGGGCATGAGTTTACCGGACTATCATCTCGAAGAATTGGCGATCTTGCGCGGCGCATCTGTCGTGGCAGGTGTGGACGAAGTCGGACGCGGCCCGCTGGCGGGGCCGGTCATGGCGGCTGCGGTTATCCTGCATCCTGATCGTATTCCCGAGGGGCTGAACGACTCAAAGAAGCTCAGCAAAAAACGCCGCGAAGCGCTCTACGATCAGATCCTCGAGGTTGCGGACGTGGGGTTCGGGGAAGCCTCAGTTGCGGAAATCGACGAGATCAACATTCTGCGGGCCAGTCATCTGGCGATGGTGCGTGCGGTTCAGGATCTGTCGGGGCGGCCAGATTATGTGCTGGTGGATGGCAAAATGATCCCGCGCGGGTTGAATATTCGGGCCGAGGGCGTGGTCAAAGGCGACACAAAAAGTGTTTCAATTTCAGCGGCTTCAATTGTGGCGAAAATAAGGCGCGACCGATTGATGGAGTCTTTGGCGCAACAGTTCCCCGGATATGGTTGGGAAAGAAACATGGGATACCCCACCAAAGAGCACAAATCTGCGCTCATCAGCCTGGGGATAACCCCACATCATAGGCGTTCTTTTAAGCCTGTACACAACATATAGTGGCAAGCAAAAAACCTAACCTGCTGATTCAAAAAAGAAATTGACGCGGGACTCGTCATGACTCATCCTGTGGATAACCAAAGAGCGCAAAAGCGCCGGTTATATTGAGGCAAGACATGACGAATAAACCCGTGAAAAAGGGCGCTCCTGCGCCCTCGTTGGATGCTGTGTTGAACACGATCCAATCTGGCGACTGCATCGATGTGATGAACAGTCTCCCTGAAAACTCTGTTGACCTGATCTTCGCAGACCCCCCCTATAACTTGCAGTTGAAGGGTGAATTGCACCGTCCGGACAATTCCAAAGTGGATGCGGTCGATGATCACTGGGACCAGTTTGACAGCTTTGCAGTCTATGATCGTTTCACCCGTGAATGGCTTTCGGCGGCGCGTCGGATCCTGAAACCGAATGGCGCGATCTGGGTGATCGGCTCGTATCACAACGTCTTCCGCATGGGCGCTGAGCTGCAGAACCAGGGCTTCTGGATCCTGAACGACGTGGTCTGGCGCAAGTCCAACCCGATGCCGAACTTCCGCGGCAAACGCCTGACCAACGCGCATGAGACACTGATCTGGGCGTCGAAATCGGAATCCGCGAAACCGACCTTCAACTATGAAGCTCTGAAAGCGCTGAACGAAGGCGTGCAGATGCGCAGCGACTGGGTTCTGCCGATCTGCACAGGCCACGAGCGTCTGAAAGACGAAAACGGCGATAAGGCGCATCCGACTCAAAAGCCTGAGAGCCTGTTGCATCGTGTTTTGATTGGAACGACCAATCCAGGCGATGTGGTGCTGGATCCGTTCTTTGGCACAGGCACGACAGGCGCGGTTGCCAAGATGCTCGGCCGGAATTTCATCGGCATCGAGCGTGAAGAGACCTATCGCAAAGTCGCCACCAAGCGCATCAAGAACGTGCGCAAGCTCGATAACGAAGCGTTGGAAGTCACGCAAAGCAAACGCGCGCAGCCACGTGTGCCTTTCGGTCAGCTGGTCGAACGCGGCATGCTGCGTCCGGGTGAAGAGCTTTATTCCCTGAACGGACGCCACACCGCCAAAGTGCGGGCTGATGGGACGCTGGTTGGCAGCAAGGACAATAAGGGCTCGATCCACCAAGTGGGTGCGGCCTTTGAAGGGGCGCCGAGCTGTAATGGCTGGACCTATTGGGCCTATAAGTCCGAGGGCAAGAAGGTGCCAATCGACAATCTGCGTCAACAGATCCGGGCTGAGATGTAATCCGGCCCTAGCAAGATCCGGTGGGCACACATCGGAAAAGAATGTACCGCCAGTGTCCAAGGGCCATCAGGCCCGCGGCACGGACGACTTCGCCCCGCCTTTTGGCGGGGCTTTTTTATGCGGGTCGGGGCTTTGCCCCCTTGGCCTGCGGCCTGGGCTCCGCCCGTTCGACCCTCAAAAGCTCCTCGAGCTTTTGCAGGACGGGCCTCACCCCAGAGTATTTTGGCAAGATGAAAGTGAGGGTCGCCTAGAGCGGTTTGCGCATGCTTAGTCGACCTTCGAGGATCGTGGCCCCAAATCGTTCATAGAAGCGGATGCCGTCTGCGTTGTCGGATTTGACGTGCCAATCTATGCGGCAGGCACCTTTTCGGTTGGCATAGGCTTGAACCCACTCCATCAGAGCCCGCCCGATGTTCTGACCACGCGCCTCTGGGAGGACGAAAAGCTCTTTTAGATCGATTTGCGTCCAGTTATCCGGGCGTGGGTCGCTAATCGAGGTGACGCGTGCGACGGCGACGAGACCGAGCGAGCGCCCGTCAGTTCCCCAGGCAATGATGAGGTCATGGGGCGTCTCTTCATCAAGCAAACGCTTGATGTGCCGCGCGCATGTGGCGTCATCTGGTGCCGCGGCGTTTGGCGTTTCATGCGCGTAGAGAGCTTGAAACAGTGGCTCCAAGGCAGCGATGTCACTCGGTTGGGCCAATGCGACATGGGATAGTTTCGATTGCGACATCGTCTATCTCGGCATAGGCGTTTGCGCTTTGTTGTAGGCTGTCCAGTCCTCGATCTCGGGATAAAACTGTTTGCGCCACGCGCGGACACGCGGGTTCATAACCCGCCGCCAGATGGGCGGCATCATCGCAACCATGGTCATGATCGGGTAGCCATAGGGCAGTTGGGGTGCTTCGTCCTCGGTGTAGTTCTGCAAAAGCGGGAAGCGTCGGTCGGGTTTGTAGTGGTGGTCCGAGTGGCGCTGCAGGTTGATCAGCAGCCAGTTCGAGGCCTTATGCGCCGCGTTCCAGCTGTGGCGGGGTTTGACGTGTTCATATTTGCCATCGCCCAGGTGTTCGCGCGTGAGGCCATAGTGTTCGATGTAGTTGACCAGTTCCAATTGCCAGATCGCGATCCAAGCTTGCCAGAGGAACAAGGCGACTCCGAGCCAGCCTGCGAGCCAGAAGGCGAGCGCTAGAGCGAGGGCCTGCAGGATAAGATAGCGCCAGAAGGGGTTGCCGAATGCCCATACCGGTTTTTTCTTGCGCGCGAGCATGGCTTTTTCGGCACCCCATGCGGAGCGAAGCGTGGTCCAGATCACGCGGGGAAAGACGCGGTGGAAGCCTTGGTTATAGCGCGCCGTCACCGGATCGCGCGGGGTGGCGACGTAGCGGTGATGCACCAAAAGGTGCTCAGAGCGGAAATGCGAATAGAGCACCATCGCGAGGAGGATGTCGCCGAGCCAGCGCTCCCAAGCAGGTTTTTGGTGCATGAGTTCATGGGAATAGTTGATCCCAACAGTGCCCGTCAGAACGCCAACGCCAAAGAAGAGGCCGATGAGTTCCCATATGCCTAGATGATCCGTTGAACCTACGTAGGCCATAAGCCCAAAGAGCGTTCCGGCCTGCAGAAAGGGCCAGAGGATTGTGATCAGGCGGTACCAAAAGATCGTGCTGTCGTCGGTCTGCGGGTCCGCGTTTTCCAGATAAAGCCCGGTGAAAGCATCCAAGAGCGCAAAGAGATACCACGTCGCCACGGGTACAGCGATCAGCCACCAGCCGCCGTTGATCGCGCCCATCCACGCCAAGGGCACCAGAATAAACGACGACCAGAAAGGGAGTGCGCTTTGGAGTTTGCTCAGTTGCGCCTTGGGGATCATGGGGGTGATCTCTCGTTGATGCGGGTTGGGTCAACTATGGCGAGGCCCGCGCCGCGTGGCAACGTTTCAGAGGTCTTTCGTTAGGTCAAAGGCCTTGCGGAACACGGTTGGGAGGTCTGAGGGGCGGAAATCGGCTAGCTCGATAAAATCGCCCTGTTTGGGTTTGCGATCCATCGGAACCAGCGCGGTTTTGACGGTCAGGCGTAGGTGGAAATGTGTGAAGGTATGGCGGGCTTCGGTGGGTAGCTCTTTCCATTCCGCACGGATGGGGTGTGGGTGATCTGGCACCTCTGCTTCGGCCCATTCCGAGCCGGGCCAACCGAGCATGCCGCCCAAAAGCCCCTGATCGGGGCGGCGTTCCAGAAGGTAGGCTCCGTCGACGCGGCGGGCGATATAAACGGTGCCCAAGCGGATCGGTTTGGGTTTCTTTGGCGTCTTTTTGGGCAGCTCAGACGCTGTGCCTTGGATGCGCGCGCAGCAGGCACTACGCCATGGACAGATCCCGCAAGCAGGGTTCTTTGGTGTGCAGATGGTGGCACCGAGGTCCATGACGGCTTGGGCATAATCTCCGGGGCGCTGGTCTGGTGTCAGAGCGTCGGCAAATTCAGTCAGCGCAGGTTTGGCGGCGGGCAAGGGCGTGTGGTGATCGTAGATCCGCGCCATGACGCGTTCGACGTTGCCGTCTACGACTGTGGCTTTGCGATCAAAGGCAATCGAAGCGACGGCGGCGGCGGTATAGGGGCCGATGCCGGGGAGGTCGCGTAGGCCTGCCTCTGTGTCTGGGAAGACACCTCCGAGTTCATGCGCAACAACGCGGGCGCATTTCAGCAGGTTTCTGGCGCGGGCGTAGTACCCAAGACCGGCCCATTCTCCCATCACGTCTTCGTCGCGGGCGTCGGCGAGGTCTGTGACCGTGGGCCAGCGCTCTGTGAAGCGCCGGAAATAGTCTTTGACCGCGGCAACGGTGGTCTGCTGCAACATGATCTCGGACATCCAGATCCGGTAGGGTTCCGGCATGACGCCTGCCCGACGCTCCGCAGGCCCAACACGCCACGGCATTTTACGGGCGTGCCGGTCGTACCATTCCAAGAGGTCCGCGGCTTTTGGCTGGTCACGCAACTGTTATTCCCTCAGTATGCTGCTGGCGCTGGCCTATCTGGCCCGTGGCACTAAGATAGCGCCAGCAAGAAACATGCAAGGGGTCTCATGCAGAGGCGGTCTCGAAAAGGCTTTCAACGTACCTCATCGCTTTTGCGGGACCGGATCCGCAAGGCGGGCGAGACGCGTGGGTTTGCTGTGACCCGTGTGTTGACCCATTGGGCAGAGATTGTCGGGCAGGATATGGCTGCGATCTGTAAGCCCGTGGATGTCAAATACGGCCGCCAAGGGTTCGGAGCCACTCTGACCGTGCTGACCACGGGCGCGCAGGCCCCGATGTTAGAAATGCAGAAAGAAAAGCTGCGCGAGAAGGTGAATGCGGCCTATGGCTACAATGCCATCACCAAGCTGCATATCACGCAAACAGCACCGATTGGCTTTGCTGAAGGGCAAGCGCAGTTTGCCTCCGCCCCAAAGCCTGCTGAAAAAACCATCGATCCCGAGGCCGCAAAAGAGGCGCAGGCCATGGCCGCCCCTGTCGGGGATCAAGACTTGCGAAAGGCGCTTGAACGTCTGGCGGGTAACGTCCTATCCAAAGAAAAATTCAAAGGTAGATCTGAATGAACCGTATGATTCCTCTGGCGATTGTTGTCGCCGCGATTATCGCCGCTGGGGCGTATTTCCTGATGCAGGGCAATGTGACCGAGGTGGAGGTCACTCAGATCGAAACCCCGGCAGAGCCTGAAAACGCAGATGCCGCAGCATCGGCCATTCCTGACATGGTCTTGGGCGATGCAAATGCGCCGATCACCATGATCGAATATGCGTCTTACACCTGCCCGCATTGTGGGTCTTTCCACCAGAACACCTATCCGCAGCTGAAGGCGGATTATATCGACACGGGCAAAGTGAAATTTGTCTTCCGCGAAGTCTATTTTGATCGCTTTGGTCTTTGGGCATCCATGATTGCGCGGTGTGGCGGTCAGGAACGTTTCTTTGGCATCACAGATCTGATGTTCAAAACCCAGGCCGAATGGACCCGCGCCGGTGAACCGGTCGCGATCGCGGATGAGCTGCGCAAGATCGGTCGCATCGCAGGTCTGAACGACGACGAACTGAACGCCTGCCTGCAGAACGAAGAAAGCGCGCAGACTTTGGTTGAGTGGTTCCAGACCAACGCAGCGCGCGATGATATCAACTCGACACCGTCTTTCGTTATCAATGGCACGAAATACGGCAATATGAGCTATGCCGAGATGAAAGAACTTCTGGACGGTATGCTGTAAGCATCTGAGCAGTTCAAAGTCATGCGCCCGGGCCAGTCCCGGGCGTTTTCATTTAAGGAGCCTGTTCAGCAGGGCGTCGATCTCTGTCCAGTCTTTGACCTCTAGCCGAACAGGAAGGGTCAGGACCTTGCGCCGATAGGCGGTGGGCAGGCGTACCGCGTCTTTTTCGGTTGTCACCAATTGAGCCCCCAGTCGCGCGGCATCTGCTTCCATCCGTTGCAAAAGCGCGGTTGTCAGAGGTTGGTGGTCGTCCAAAGCGTGGGTTTCTAGAACCGTTGCCCCTTGCGCGCGTAGCGTTGCGAAGAACTTCTCGGGATAGCCGATGCCTGCAAAGGCCAGGAACGGCGTCGCAGTCCAGTCCATTCCGGTCTGCAAAGGCACAAGTTCCGCACGGGCGTGGGGCAATTTCACCTTTCCCCCCCAAAGCGTGTCAAATCGCGTTTGCGCTGCGCTGTTTCCGATTGTCAAAAGCAGGTTGCCCCGCGCAAGACCCGCACCAACAGGTTCGCGCAAAGGGCCAGCCGGGATGCAAGAGCCGTTGCCAAACCCGCGCTGGGCATCTGCGACGATAATGCTGGCATCCTTATGCAGGCTAGGGTTTTGAAACCCGTCATCCATCAGGATCAGGTCGGCGCCTGCCTCTTGCGCCGCCCGCGCGGCCTTGGTGCGATCCGCGCAGACCCACGTCGGTGCGAAGGCTGCAAGCAGCATAGGTTCGTCCCCGACCTCACTCGCGGAGTGCTTTCGTTCATCGACCCGCGTCAGGTCTTTGGCTGCACCGCCATAACCGCGTGAAATGACATGCGGGGTCAGCCCTTTGGACTGCAGGTATTGAATAAGAGCGATCGCTGTGGGCGTTTTGCCCGTTCCGCCTGCATTCAGGTTGCCAATGCACAGAACCGGAACTTCTGCGGTATAGGTCGCAGGCTGCGCGACGCGCCGTGCCGTCACGCCGCCATAGAGCCATCCAAGCGGGCTGAAGGCGACGCGACCCAGGCTAAAGCGCCCGGGCTCTAGGTTCCAGAATGCTGGCGGCCTCATGTTTGGCTCTCCGCCTGTTCGATTGCCGTGCTGATATCAGAGACGATCTGATTGATCACCCCCGCGCCTTGCGACACTGTATCCCATCCAGCATGCACCATCATTGCGACCTTATCGGGTGCCATCAACTCTTCAAGGGCGCGCACGAGCGCCGGGGCATTTTGCACGACTTTCGCAGCATGCGCATTCGCCAGCCGTGTATAGGCATTGAGGTGGTTATGCACACTCGGCCCATAGAGCACAGCCGAGCCCAAGGCGGCCGCATCAAATGGATCTCTGCCGCCGTGGCCAGGTTTCAGGGATGACCCGACAAAGGTGATCGGTGCGATGCGATAGAAAAGCCCCAATTCTTTGGGGTTTTCCGCCAAAAGGATGTCGGTTTTCTCGCTGGGAAACTCTCCGTCGTCCCATTGGGCCACATGCAAGCCCATGTCTTTGGCTTGCGTCAGAAAGCCCTGCGCATCCTTTGGGTGATCCGGCACAAGGATCATCAGCATACGCGGCGACAGGCGGCTGATGCTGCGTTGCGCATCAAGTATCAGGGGCAGTTCGTCCGGTTGCACCCGTGCCGCAAGCCAGCAGGGGCGGGCAATGAGGGTCTCACTAAGGGCCTCCAGATCGTCCGCGTTGCAGGGAAGCACGGGATTTTCTTCGATCAAAGTGCCTGTGACGGTCACCGGAGTCACCCCGCGCACCAGCCGCGAAATACGCTTGGCTGCCGCGTCCTCGCGGGCGAAAATATGGTTGAACATCTGCAAAACAGCGCGGGTCGGCGACGGCAGCCAACGAGAGGCCCGTAGCGTCAGGATTGGGTCATCGCCATCAATCAAAAACATCGGAGCGCCCGTTTCATGGGTCGCCTGAATAAGTCCGGCCCGCAGTTCATGACCCATCCAGATGGCACAATCCGGGGCCCAATGGCTCAGAAACGCCTGGATATCACTTGGGTGTTCAGATGGCGCGGATGTGCATATCGCAATCTCTTCGAGACCGCCGGGGCAATCGGAACCATGTGGGATTGTCAAAAGCAACTGCGCTTCAATTTGCGAGGCCAGGCGTTGCCCGAGATCCGCCAGCGCGGTTGCGCGAGACACATCGTTGCAATGCAGCCAGATCACATACCCTGCGGGCCGCTTTTGGGACAGGTCCAGCGGGGTTTTCCTCTCTCGGCGGGCCAGCGCCAGATAGGTCGTCAAGGAAAGCGGTTTGGCCATGTGAGGAGACTGCCCAGAGAAGTTTTGCCAAAGACTATGCCGTCATGCGGCGTCCCACAAGTTCAGGTCGCCAGAGCGTCGCGGATTTGCGCATGCAAGGACGCGTTCGCTCCGATCATGCCGGGCAGGCGTGGGTCTGGATTGTTGAACCGGAGGGGCGCTCCGTGTTTGTCGCTGGTCACAGCGCCCGCTTCTTCAAGGATCAAAACACCCGCTGCGATGTCCCATTCCCATGTGGCGCGCAGCGTCAGCATCGCGTCAAACCGCCCCTGAGCCACCAAAGCGAGCCGATAGGCAAGCGAGGGGCGATGGTTGCGCGTCACATCTGGAACGCGGGTCCAATGGCGTGGTTCAAAGCTGGGGCGCGTTGCCAGAATATTCGCGCCGGTCAGGGTGTCGCGCGTGCTTGGCGTGATCGGAGTACCGTTCAGGAACGCGCCTTTGCCTTTGGCGGCGGCATACATCAGATCGCGTTTTGGCAAATAGACCACACCTGCGGTGATCTCGCCGTGCTCGGCGATGGCCAGTGAATGGGCCCAGGTGTCAGAGCCTTCGATAAAACTGCGGGTGCCATCAATCGGGTCGATGATAAAGATACGCTCGGCCTCTTGGCGATCCGCTTTGGGCGCGGATTCCTCGGACAGCCAGCCATAGTCAGGCCGCGCCTCGCGCAACTCGACCTCAAGCATCCGGTTCACCGCCAGATCGGCAGCTGTCACTGGCCCTGCGCCGTCCTCTTTGTCCCATGTCTCATAGGACGAGCCGTGAAAGCCCGTCGCAATGCGGCCGGATTCCTTGGCAGCGGCGATCAGAAGGTCGAGATCAGTTTCCGGCAAGGGTCAGGCCTTCGACACGCAGGCTGGGGACAACGCTGGACAGATGACGCCGCGCGTCATTGGCGGGCGTCAGAGTTTTCAGCATGTCTTTGAGGTTGCCCGCAATGGTGCATTCGTTGACGGGATAGACGATCTCTCGGTTCTCAACCCAGAAACCCGTCGCCCCACGTGAATAGTCACCTGTGTTCGGATTGATCGTGGAGCCAATCATCGAGGTCACGAGAAGCCCCGTGCCCATATCCTCGATCATCTCTTCCCGGCTTTGCGCGCCTTGGGTCAGGGCCAGGTTCCACGATGTCGGAGACGGTGGTCCCGACACGCCGCGTGCCGCGCTTGCGGTGCTTTGCATGCCCAGTTTGCGCGCGTTTGCCAAATCCAGAGTCCAGCCGGTGAGCACACCGTTGTCGATAATGGTGCGTTGGCGCGTCGGCAGGCCTTCGGCGTCAAAGGGTCGAGAACGCGCAGTGCGCGCACGATGCGGATCTTCGATCAGCGACAGATGTGTCGGTAGGACCTCGGCCCCGAGATCATTCAAAAGCCAGGAACTGCCTCGCGCAACGGCGGCCCCGTTGATCGCACTCATCAGATGGCCAATGAGCGAGCCAGAGACACGTTCATCAAAAATGACCGGATAGGCGCCCGTCGGCGGGCGTTTCGGGTTGCGGCGTGACAGGGCGCGTTCGGCAGCGCTTGCGCCGATGCTGCGCGGGTCAGCTAGGTCGGATTGAAAAATGCGCGAGTCATAATCGTAGTCGCGTTCCATTTCGGCCCCAGTGCCAGCGATGGCCACGCAAGAAATCGCGCGGTCGCTGCGGGCGTAGCCGCCGGAAAACCCGTTGCTGGCCGCCATATGGACGTCGGTGCGACCATAGCCCGCCGAGACCGATTGCACCTGTGAAATACCGTCATAGGCCAAGGCCGCCGCCTCGGCGTTCGCCGCGTCTTGCTGAAGCGCCGCCGGGTCAGGCTCTCCGGTCGGATCGCAAAGTTCTAGCGCGTCGATGTCCCAATCTGTTGCGATTTCTGATGGATCCGCCAGCCCGATATAGGGATCGTCAGGCGCCTCAGCCGCCATCGCGACAGCACGTTCGGCCATGGTGCGCAGGGTTTCTTCGCGCACGTCCGAGGTCGAGATATTTGCTTGCTTCTGACCAATCATGACGCGCAGGCCAAGATCAGTTGCTTCTGAGCGTTCCGCGTTTTCAAGCGCACCGCCGCGGACGTCGATGGATAGGGACGTGCCACGCACAGCCATAGCATCGGCGGCATCCGCTCCGGCCGCTTTTGCCAGATCCAGAAGCGTCTCGCTTAGCTGTTGTAGTGTATCGCTCATAATGCCTCTCCGCGCCTGTTGCTCTTGAGTTAGACCTCAGGGCCACATGACTCAAGGGGCAGGTACCTTGGGGCCACGAAAAAGGCCGCCCTCGCAAGGGCGGCCCATCTGATTTTTCACGAAAATCAGCGCAGACGCTGACCGTTCGCCAGAACATGGCCCTCGCCGTTTACTTCAAGGCGAGAGTTCAATTCATCCTCACCCGGACCCGCCACGGTGAACAGACCCATCATCATGCGCGCGCCCATGGCGTCGCCTTCAGACACAAGGCCCATAGAGATCAGGCTGTCCAAAAGCTGGTTGCCGCCCAACAGGCGGAAGTCCGCAGCACCTTCGGGACGTGGGAAGCCGTCAAAGCTGTCCATGTCCATGTTGTCGAAGGTGAAATCGCCCGCACCGGTCAGTTCGGCCCCCGCAAAGGACACTTCCAGATCAGTCAGGGTCAGGGATTCCAATGTCGCGGGGACATCGTCATTCTCAAAGAACTCCGGGTTAAATGCGCCCATCATCAGTTTGGTGGTGCCTTCCAACCCAAGGCTGACAGTGGCCGGACCCCGATCCAAAGCCGCGCCCGGATCAAAGATGTTCCACAACAGATCCGGGACCATCAGATCAACAAAGGCGAAATCCATAAAGAATGCTTGCGGCTCGGCACTCTCGGCCAATGGCAAGGAGAACGCCAGAGAGGCCTCACCGATCTCTGCGGAAATCGGCAGCGGAATTTCTTCGCCAAAGACGTTGAAGCTTGCATCAAAGCTGCTCATCGAGGCTTCGAACACGTCACTGTTGAACACCAATCCGAAAGAGCCAGAAGAGGACGAGGATTGAGACGAAAACGGACCATTTCCGTCATTGCCTGACATGCTGGTTTCCGATGCCCCTTGGGTCATCTCAATCGCGATATTCAGCTCGTCGTTAAAGATCGATGCAGGATCTTCGACGTCGATGTTTTCCGAAATCGAGAAGGCAGACTGCATGCGCAAGTCTTCGATTGTTGCCGCGGTGACAAAGCTGCCCTCGTCCTCAGGCGCAACAAAGCGGATGTCGTAAGAAACGTTGTTATAGCGCACGTCTTGCTCAATCGACGTTAGGCCTTGTGTCGCGATATTCACCAGACCGGTCATGCCCGTCACAGTCACATCACCTTCGATCTGCGCACCAATGGCTTCCAGCGGTTCTCCCTCAACGAGGACTTCACCAACGGAGTAGGTCAGGGACGCTGCAGAATATGTATAGGTGATGTCATCTGGATCACCTGAAGCAATCGTCGACAGACCCGTGTGCGCCACATCGATGCTGGCTTTGGTGTCCGGGCCGCCGTCGCCTTCAAGCAATGCGGTGAACTGCATGTCCGCGCCATACTTGAGTTCGACAGTGCCGTCGCCGCGGCTGACAAAATCCATGTCCGGGAAGATCAGCGTGATCGTGCCGTCTTCTTCGGGGATTTCGAAGGACACTGTGAGGTCCGTGATGAAGATATCATCGCCAGAGTGTTCTTCAGTGGCTTTGATGTCCAGATCAAAGCCGGACAGATAGCTCTGCCAGCTGCCCCATACGTCATCTGGTGTAATGTCGGCAAAACTTGGCGTTGCGATAGCAGCCGCAAGTACGGCAATCGCGCCGCGTGAAACATAAGATTGGGTCAAAACACGTCCCCTCCAGTAACTCGTTAACCCCAATGTCGGATGTGGGCGGGAGCGGGTCAAGGGTGGACCCTGTTACGCAAGCTGCTTATCCTGCAACCAGCCGGAGTTCAGGAGGGGTGAAATCATGGATATGCAGGGAAAAACCGTATTGATTACAGGCGCTAGCCGAGGAATCGGGGAAAGCGCTGCGCGTGTCTTTGCCGATGCCGGCGCGAATGTGGCTTTGGTCGCGCGCAACGAGGCCGCGATTGCGGATTTGACGGCTGAACTGGGCGAAAAGGCCTTGGCGATTCCCTGCGACGTCAGCCGCTATTGGGAGGTGGAGACCGCGGTTAAGGCCTGCGTTTCGACCTTCGGCAGCATTGATGTCCTGATAAACAATGCAGGTGCCATTGAGCCGATTTCGCATCTGTCCGAAGCTGATCCAGAGGCCTGGGGGCAGGTCATTGACGTCAACCTAAAGGGTGTTTTCCATGGCATGCGAGCAGCGATGCCTGTGATGATGGAACAGGGCGGTGGGACGATCTTGACGATTGGCTCGGGCGCGGCCCACGGCCCAGTCGAGGCCTGGTCGCATTATTGTTCGTCCAAGGCCGGGGCTTTGATGCTGACGCGGATGGTGGACAAGGAAGCGCGTGACAAAGGTATTCGCGCGATCAGCCTGTCTCCGGGTACGGTCGCGACGCAAATGCAACGGGATATCAAGGCCAGTGGGATCAATCCCGTCAGTCGGCTGAACTGGGAGGATCACATTCCCCCGGATTGGCCCGCTAAGACGCTCTTGTGGATGTGCGGTGCTGAGGCGGATGCGTTTTTGGGTGCAGAAGTCTCGCTGCGCGACGACGACATTCGCGCCAAGGTGGGCCTGGCGTGATAGATCTGACCAAGGACGACGCGGGCTTTTGGACCGTCGCGATCAATCGTCCCGACAAGGCCAATAGTCTGACGAAAGCCATGCTCGAAGAGCTGACCGAGATTGCTCTGGCGGCGCAGGACGCGCGGGCCTTGGTGATCACGGGTGTCGGTAAGGTCTTTTCGGCAGGCGCGGATCTGGACGAAGCCCGCGCTGGTCTTGCCACAGATGGCGTATGGGAGCGGCTGTCGGGAGCCATAGCGGACCTGCCATGCCTGACAATCGCGGCGTTGAACGGCACGCTTGCTGGCGGCGCTATGGGGATGGCCTTGGCTTGTGACATGCGGATTGCCGTGCCCCATGCAAAGTTCTTCTATCCGGTGATGAAACTTGGGTTTCTACCCCAGCCCTCTGACCCCAAACGCATGTCCGCTCTGATTGGGCCTGCACGCACAAAACTGGTGCTGATGGGTGGGCAGAAGATTACAGCGCAAGAGGCCTATGCGTTCGGATTGGTAGATAGAATCGTGGAGGCGGAGGCTTTGCTGCCAACGGCGCGTGACCTTGCCGAGCATGTTTTGGCCGCGGATCCGGCTTTGGCGGCAGACATCAAAGCCCTTTGTAGCTAGCGTCGATTGCGCCGTTTGCCTGGCGTTTTTGAATGAAAATCGGGCGGGCGTTTGGCGACCCATGCGATGAATTTAGCGAGCCTCGGGTGGGCCTTGAGTGCCTCAATTGTGTGAAAGTCCCGCGCCAGTTCCGCTTCCGTCAGCGTCGCGTGGATCTCGTTGTGGCAAATCTGATGAAGCAGGACCACCGGTCCGCCTTTCCCACCTTTCAGCTTTGGCACCAAATGGTGCAGGCTTTGCTTGGCCTGAGGCGGAATGGGGCGGTTACAAAGAGGGCAAATCGGGTCATCCATCTCTTTGTCTTGAGCTTTGGCGCGCGAGAGGGCAAGAAAAACCGAAGAACAGAGTGATGAGGGCCCGCGTTATGGAAAACCAACCAGAGATCATCCAGACCGCCTTGTCCTATCTCGCTCAGGGCTGGGATCTGGCGCAGGAGTGGTTGCTGAGCCCTGCGGCCTGGTCACAATTCGCGCTGTTGGTCGTGGCCTTCCTCGCCGCGCTTTGGGTCAGTCGCAAGCTGCGCGATCCGCTGACACGATGGCTGACACCATCTGATGACAACGACAGCATTTTCGCCAAAGCGCGCCGGTTCCTAGCTCAGTTCGTTCCGCTGCTCTTCCCACTTTTGGCCTATGCGTTCACCGATGTCGGAGAAAACATCACCCGCAGCATCTTTGGGTCAGGCGCGGTTATTGCCTTTGGCAACCGGGTTATTCTGTTCATCGCAGTGCGGATTTTGGTCAAAGAGGTCGTGCAGGACCCTCTGTTCAAGACGATCGGCAAATATTTCCTGATCCCGATCGCGGCGCTCTATGCGCTGGGGCTGATGGGCTTTGTCACCGCGCAACTGGATGCGACCATCGTTCCCTTGGGCAACCTCAGTTTCTCGCTGTTGTTCCTTGTGCGCTTCCTGATCATCGGGGGTGTGATCTTCTGGCTTGGCCGCTGGTCCAACGCCCAATCCACGGCAATGATCCAAAAGCAAGAGGACATGCGGCCTGCGATGCGCGAGTTGGCCACCAAAGCCAGCGAGATCGCGATTTTCGGCGTGGCCTTCCTCTTGTTGATGAACATCATGGGCATTTCGCTGACCTCTCTGGCCGTTCTTGGTGGTGCCATTGGCGTGGGCCTCGGCTTTGGTCTGCAAAAGATCGCCAGCAACTTTATCTCGGGCGTGATCCTTTTGCTCGAGGGGCAGGCGACCGTCGGTGACTACGTCGAGCTCGACGGCGGTGAGGCCGGGACCATTGTCAAAATGACCGCGCGGGCGGCTATTCTCGAGACCTTTGACGGCCGCTGGATCGTGGTGCCGAATGAGGATTTCATCACGACGCGGGTTGTGAATTTCTCAGACAGCGGCTCGGCCAACCGTTATGAAGCGCCGTTCTCGGTGAGCTATGACACCGATATCAACAAAGTGCCGGAGATCATTGAGGCCGCTGTGGCGAAGCTCGATTTTGTTTTGGACGATCCCGATGGACCTGATTGTGAGCTGCGGGGATTCGGCGACAGCGGCATCGATTTCGCGGTGGAGTTCTGGGTCAACGGAATCGATGACGGTAAAAACAAGTTCACGCCGAAAGTGCTCTTTGCGATCTGGAATGCGCTGAAGGACAACGACATCGAGATCCCCTATCCGCATCGCGTGGTCGAGATCAAAGGCGGCCTGCAGTCCGACGCATGAAAGGCGCCCTGATCATCGGAGGGGGGCCTGCGGGGCTGATGGCGGCGGATATGATTTCCGCAGCGGGCCATCCTGTGGTGGTGGCCGAGGCCAAGCCTTCGGTGGCGCGCAAGTTTCTGATGGCGGGGAAGTCGGGGTTAAACCTGACCAAGAGTGAACCCTTTGAGCCCTTCCTGAAGAATTTCGCCGAAGCCGCGCCGCATCTGCGCCCAATGCTCGAGGCTTTTGGTCCGCAAGAGGCGATTGCTTGGGCCAAGGCGCTTGGGCAAGAGATGTTTACAGGGTCCACAGGGCGAGTATTTCCCAAGGTCATGAAGGCCTCGCCACTGTTGCGCAACTGGCTTGCGCGGCTTGCGACGCAGGGTGCTGAGATCAGAACGCGACATCGCTGGGTGGGTCTGCAGGACGGCTATGTGTTTGAGACACCACAGGGGCAGATCACCTTGCGCCCCGAAGTGGTTGTTTTGGCCTGCGGCGGCGCGAGTTGGGCGCGGTTGGGCTCTGACGGGGCGTGGGCCGAGTTCGCAGGGATGCCCGTCGCCCCATTTCAGCCGGCAAACATGGGATTTGAGATCGACTGGTCCCCGCATATGGCCAAGCATTTTGGTACGCCGGTGAAATCTGTGGCTTTGATGGCCGGAGAGCAGCTTGTGCGTGGAGAGTTTGTGATCTCTCAAAGTGGTATCGAGGGCGGCGGGGTCTATGCTGTGTCTAAGGCACTGCGTGAAGGCGCTGAATTGTCGTTGGATCTGGTGCCTGATCTTGCGCTCGACGCTGTGCGCGCGCGTTTGACCAAACCGAGAGGCAAGGCCAGCCTGAGCAACTATCTCCGCAAAACGCTCAAGTTGGATGCGGTGAAACAGGCGCTTTTGATGGAGTTTGGTCGTCCGTTGCCGGATGATTTGGCGAGTTTGGTGAAAAGCTTGCCTGTTGGGCTGAAAGGACCAAAGCCGATGGATCAGGCCATTTCAACGGCGGGTGGGTTGCCGTTTGACGCCTTGAACGACGCGCTTATGGTCAGGGACCGCCCGGGGGTTTTCGCCGCCGGGGAAATGCTGGATTGGGAGGCACCGACGGGCGGGTATCTCTTGACTGGATGTTTGGCGACAGGGCGCTGGGCTGGGCTATCGGCTGCGAAACGTCTCCAACTACAGTAGGTTCGTAAAACGTTTTAGCGACGGCTGAGCATCGCGAGACGCAGGAGCGCGCGTTCGACCAGCGGCATTGCCGGGGCGCTTTGGTTGGCAGAGCGCAATTGCAGGTCGGTGTCGGTCAGGATCGTGAGCGCCTGTTCCAGTTTCGGTGCGCCCCAGCCTTGGGCTTGGCGGACCATGCGGTCTCGGCGGGGGCCAAAGATCGGCGGGCGCATGCGAGAGATACCTTGGGACGCGCCGCCGGGATCTGACGCCGCAGCATAAAGCGCGCGGAAGTGGCGGGTTGCGCCGATGCAAAGACCGACGGGCTGGGTGCCCTGGGCTTTGAGTTTGGCCATCACCGGGCCAATTTCCTGAGCACGGCCTTCGGCGACGATATTGAGCATGTCGTCTAGAGCGGCCTCAGTTGACGTGGGCGCGCAGGCGGCAACATCCTCGGACGTGGCGGCTGTGGTATCGCCGTGTTTGTAGAGCGCGAGTTTCTCGAGCGTTTGGCGGAAGTCGCCCGGATCCAGCGCTTTGGCCAGATTGGTGAGGTCGGTCATCGCTTCGCGATCAATCTGGGTGAGGCCTGCTTTGGCGAGGTCGGCCTCAATGTCCTCACGGCTGGGTGGGTCGTTGTAGATCGCGGTCGCATAGGCGTTGTTGTGATTCTCAAAAGCCTTGCGGATCTTGGAGCTGGCTTTGAGTTGGCCTGCAGTCACCACGATCTGGGCATCGCCTGTGGCCCAGTCCTCAAGGGCTGCGAGGATGGCCGGTGCGGTGGTGTCGGTGGCATCTTCAACAAAGGCGACACGCGGGCCGGGGAAGAAAGAGATGGCTTTGATCGCGTCGATCAGAATCGCTGGGTCTTTGCGCAGATCAGCCGCCGGGATGCGCGTGAGGCGCATTTCCTCTTCGCCTTGGGGGCCGATGAGCGCTGCGATCAGGTCCTGTCGTTTGAGGGCGACGCGCATAGCGTCGGGGCCATAGATCAAAATGCCCGTGCGGCTGGGATCCGGTTTGGTGAAATAGCCGCGCGCCTCGCGGGGGCTGAGCTTCATTCTGGCAGCTCGCCTGCGCGCGCAATCAGTTGTGTGGCGATTTGGTCGGCAAGGATAATCATCAGACGTTCACGCGCGTCCCGTTCAGACGCAAGTTCCGAAGTTGTAACGCCGGTCGTGGAATAGCCGGTGAAGCTGCGGGTTTTGCCTGAGAGTACCACAGCGTTGTCGCTGAGCTGGCGCAGGGCAAAGGTTGCGTCGCCAAAGATTTCCACGCGCGTGGTTTGGTTGTCGGATGTGACCGCGACACCTTCTTCTCGTGTGGTCAGCGCCACAGAGAGACCGAATTTCGGTGCCGCTGTACGACCCAAGCGGTGTTCCAACTGGCGGACCAGATGGAACCCATCGCTTGTTTTGATCTCATCCACCGCGATCTGACTGAGAACGCGTGTTGCGGCGCTGTCCGGGCCATAGGCTGGCGTAAAGCCGCAGGCGGTGAGGCTTGCGGCTGCGCCGATCAAAACGAAGCGGCGAGAGAGTTTAGATGACCACATTCACAATCCGTCCGGGGACGACGATCAATTTCTTGGGCTGGGCCCCGTCCAGCGCCTTGGCAACAGCTTCCTGCGCCAGCGCGATTTTTTCAACCTCTTCCTTTGGCATATCCTTAGGAACAGAGATTTCTGCGCGGCGTTTGCCGTTGATCTGGATCGGAAGCGTGACGTTTGCTTCGACCAGCATGGCTTCGTCGGCAACAGGCCATGGGGCGTGGATGACGAGGCCGTCTCCACCCAAAAGCTGCCACATGTCTTCGGCCAAGTGGGGCGTCATAGGGGCCATGAGTTGGGCGAGGGTTTTCGCGGCCTCTTTTTTGGCTTCGGCGCCGGCTTTGGATTTCGCCAGGGTGTTGGTGAAGCCATAGAGTTTCGCGATAGAGGCGTTGAAACCGAAGCTTTCCACGCCAAGCGTCACGTCGCGGATGGCTTTGTGCATTTCGCGCAAAAGCTGCTCATCATTCGCGTTCGCTTGTTCTTCGCTTGCAGCGGCCTCCGCGGCGATGCGGTGAACGCGGGTGAGGTGTTTATATGCGGCCTCAGCGCCGGAAGCTGTCCACTCCACATCACGCTCTGGAGGCGAATCTGACAGCACGAACCAGCGGGCGGTGTCTGCGCCATAGGCCGAGATGATTGCCAGCGGGTCGACCACGTTGTTCTTGGATTTCGACATTTTCGCGCTTGGCACGATGTCGACCTCAGAGCCGTCTTCTTTGAGGAAGGCTTTGCCGTCACGCAACTCGACCTGTTCTGGATAGTAGTAGACTGGACGGCCATTCGCGCCTTCGCGCTTGTAGATCGCGTGAGTCACCATGCCTTGGGTGAACAGCGCGTCAAACGGCTCTTTGGACTTTGCAGGGAGGTGGCCGGTAATGTTCATCGCGCGGGCGAAGAAGCGGGAATAGAGCAGGTGCAGGATCGCATGTTCAATGCCGCCGATATATTGGTCGACGTTCATCCAATAGTCAGCATCGGCCTGTTCGGTTGGTGTGGTTGCGCGCGGCGCGGTGAAACGCGCGAAATACCAAGATGAATCCACGAAAGTGTCCATCGTATCGGTTTCACGCTGCGCGTCGCCGCCACATTTCGGGCAGCTGCAATTGCGCCAGCTTGGATGGCGATCCAGAGGATTGCCGGGGACCGAGAAATCGATGGCTTTGCCGTCTTCGTCATAAGGCAGCTCGACCGGCAGATTTTCTTTCTTTTCAGGCACGACGCCGCAGGTCGGGCAGTGGACCACAGGGATCGGGCAGCCCCAATAGCGCTGGCGGCTCAGGCCCCAGTCACGCAGGCGGTATTTTGTGACGCCTTCGCCCCAGCCTTGTTGTTCTGCGAAATCAACGGTGGTGTTGATCGCCTCCTCGCCGGTGGCCTCCGTGAGGCCTGCGAAATGGTCGACCCAGCGCACTTTTTCAGTTTTCGGCGGCACGAAGGCTTCGTTTGCGACAGGGGTGTCATTATCCAGTGCAAAGAAGGTGTCGATGACCGGCAGGTCGTATTTGCGACAGAAATCAAGGTCGCGCTGGTCATGCGCCGGACAGGCAAAGATCGCGCCGGTGCCGTAGTCCATCAGAATGAAGTTCGCGATCCAGACCGGCAGTTCCCAATCCGGGTTCAGCGGGTGTTTGACGCGGATTCCAGTGTCAAAGCCCAGCTTTTCGCCAGTCTCGATGGCTTCTTCGGTCGTACCACCCTTGCGGCATTCGGCGACAAACTCGGCGACATCGGAACGTTCGGCCTCAAGCTGTTTTGCAATCGGGTGATCGGGAGAGATGCCCACAAACGATGCGCCCATCAGCGTGTCGGGGCGGGTGGTGTAAACGACAATGGGTTCCTCGTCATCCACACGCTCAAAGCCAAACTGCAGACCACGCGACTTGCCGATCCAGTTTTCCTGCATCAGGCGCACTTTGGCAGGCCAGTCTTCGAGATCATCAAGCGAAGACAGAAGCTCTTCGGACATATCCGAGATCTTGAAGAACCACTGCGTTAGCTCGCGCCGTTCCACCAAAGCACCCGAGCGCCAGCCGCGCCCGTTTTCGACCTGCTCGTTCGCGAGAACGGTCATATCGACCGGATCCCAGTTCACCACAGCGTTTTTGCGATAGACCAGACCTTTTTCCAACATATCCAGGAACAGCGCCTGCTGCTGGCCATAGTATTCCACATCACAGGTGGCGAACATGCGGGACCAATCAAGCGAAAGGCCCAAAGGTTTCATCTGATCGACCATCGTGTCGATGTTGGAATAGGTCCAATCCTTGGGGTGACCGCCCGAGGCCATCGCGGCGTTTTCAGCCGGCATGCCAAAAGCGTCAAAGCCCATCGGGTGCAGCACATTGTGGCCCGTGCTCATCTTATAGCGCGCGATCACATCGCCCATCGTGTAGTTGCGCACATGGCCCATATGCAGCTTGCCCGATGGATAAGGGAACATCTCGAGCACATAGTATTTTGGCTTCGCAGGATCGCGTTCAGCCTTAAAGACCGAGGCTTTCTCCCAAGCCGCTTGCCATTTTGCTTCGATCTCGGCGGGGGTGTAGCGCGTCATGCCGAAATTCCCTTTCATCTCGTCTGGCCTATTGGGCCTTAAGTCGTGGTCGCGAAGGTGATAGGCGAGGCGGATGCTATGGTCCAGCGCTTTGCGTGAAAATTGGGGCTTTGGGGGCGAGGTTCACGATTCTATAAGGGAGAAAAGGCATAAAGCGCGTAGGCCGAGCAGGAATTTCTATGAACATTTTATTCATCCATCAAAATTTCCCTGGCCAGTTTAAGAATCTTGCCCCCGCGCTGGCGGCGCGTGGGGATCGCTGCGTTGCGCTGACTCTGCGCGTGAAAAAGCCGACGGATTGGAAGGGCGTGCGGATCTTGCCTTATCAAATCACCCGCAAACCGGGGGATGGGGTGCATCCTTGGTTGGTTGATCTAAATACCAAGCTCCATCGCGGTGAGGCCTGTATGATTGCCGCTACAAAGCTTAGAGACTCGGGATTCACGCCGGATGTGATTGTGGCGCACCCGGGGTGGGGAGAATCGCTGTTCTTGCGCGATATCTGGCCCCAGGCGCGCATCGGGCTTTACTATGAGCTGTTCTATCAGGCGAATGCGGCGGATTCCGGGTTTGATCCGGAATTTGCGCGCGCGGATGACGCCATGGCTACCCAGAGGATTCGCATGAAGAATGTGAACAACCACCTGCACTTTCCATTGGGCGATATGGGCATCTGTCCCACAGACTTTCAGGCCTCAAGCTTTCCCAAGGCGTTCCGCGACCGGATTTCAGTGATTCATGATGGCATCGATACTGAGGTGGCAAAGCCTAATCCCGACGTTGTCTTTGACTTGCCAGACGGAGGGCAGGTGACCCGCGATGATCAGGTCATCACCTTTGTGAACCGCAATCTGGAACCCTATCGGGGCTTTCATATCTTTATGCGGGCTTTGCCTAAGATTCTACGCGAGTCGCCTGACGCGCATGTGCTGATCGTCGGCGGAGAAGAGCGGTCTTACGGACCAGCGGCCCCGGATGGTCAAACGTGGAAGGCAATTTTCACCGAAGAAGTGCGCCCACAGATCCCCGAGGTGGATTGGGCGCGGGTTCGGTTTTTGGGGAAACTCCCCTATGATCGCTTTCTTTCATTGCTGCAGGTGTCCTCAGCACATGTCTATTTGACCTATCCCTTCGTGCTCAGCTGGTCTTTGCTCGAAGCCATGTCCTGCGGGGCCGCCATTGTGGCAAGTGACACGGCGCCGGTGCGCGAAGTGATCGCACAGGGCGAAACAGGCAGATTGGTCGACTTCTTTGACACAAAGGCCCTGGCTAAGGAAATCCGCACGGTCCTGGAGGATCCTCAAATGCGATCGGAACTGGGGCGCCGCGCGCGATCTCATGTCGTCGCAAATTATGACCTGACAACGATCGCATTGCCGAAACAACTGCAGTGGATCGACAGCCTCAAAAAAAGCTCAGCCGGATCGGCTGAGCCTTGGGATTTCAAAACCTGAGAGCGAGACCTCGCTTTAGAAGCGTCCGTCGCGAATGCGCAACTGACGTGCGCGTGCAAGAATCGCGTCCTCAACCGCACGTACTGTGGAATCAGGAACTGCGCGCCCATTTCGACGTTGCATCGCAACATGCAAAGAGCGCGCATCCAAAGCCGGGTCGCGCACGAATATTGTCGCGCGATAAGACTGGCCGCCCCCCGGAGGCGTGCCGTAACCCGTAGTGATTACACCGGAAAACGGGTCGACGGATTCAATTGGCAAGAAATCCAGCGTCTCAAGCGAGGCCGTCCAGATATATTTGTTGACCTTAAGCTCAACTTCTTCGTTTGACGGCGCAAAGATCTCCCAGATCGTTGTTTCACGTTCTTGAACAGGTGTTGCGGCAAATGTCGTGTTGCCGCCTTCACCCTGACCATAGTCGTCTGCGGATTGGGAATTTTGGCGAAAGCCGCCACAGGCTGTCATAGCCGACAGGGCAATGACCGAAATCGAAAATCTTGCGACGCTGTTCACAGTCCTGTCCTTACGAAAAAACCATCTGCACTCCGTCCTATATAAGCGGTGTAAGCAGAGCAAGGTTTTTCCCCGAGTCACCGCCCAGCTGTGGCGCGTGTGCGACCCCGAAACGAAACTATACTTTAGATAATTATATGTACTTTAGTATAGTAAAAAACATAATCAATAGAATAAGTTAGCAGAAAAAGTGTGACAATGATGCACCAAAAAATGCGGGTGTAAATGGGGCCGATCTGCCGCGCTTGAAAACGCCCTCTGAAAGCAGCGATGCAGGCTTCGTGCCCTGCTTGGACGGTCCGGCCAGGGTTTGAAATTTAGAAAATCCGAGGGAAAACAAAATGAAAAAAGTTCTCTTTGCTTCCACCGCGCTGGTCATGACCGCAGGTGTTGCAGCTGCAGACGTAACCATCTCTGGTTCCGCAAACATGGGTGTTAAGTCTATTGGTGGTGTAACTTCTGTCACCAATGAAATCGACTTCGACGTCAAAGGTAGCGGTTCCACAGACTCCGGCATCAGCTTCGGTGCATCCGTAGACCTGGACGCATCCCAATCAAACACAGTCGCGGGCGCAGATGTTGGTACTGGCGCTAACGATCCAGAAGTCTTCATCACGTACGAAGGTCTGACCCTGACCGTTGGTGCCGTAGGCAGCGCGGGCGATCAAGGTGGTCTGAAAGACGTTGGCTTCGACGAAATTGGTATTGATAACTCTGCAGAAATCGGTGCCTTTGCAGCTCGCAACGTACACGTTGCGTACTCCTTTGGCGACGTCAATGTTGCGGTGTCCATGGACTCCACAAGCGGCACAAACACTTGGGCACTGGGTGTGAACGGTTCAATCGATGCATTCTCCTATGCAATCGGTTACGCAGAAAACGGTGCGAATGACACGACCACTGCAACCGTCGGTTACTCTGCTGGCGCGATCGCTGCGAACCTGTTCTATGTCAACAACGGCACCAACACTGGCCAAGGCATCGACATTTCTTACACTTCCGGCGACCTGACCCTGACTGCGGTTTATGCAGACAACAACGCAGCAGGTAAGCAAGACTCTTACGGCATCGGCTTCGCCTATGACCTGGGTGGCGCAACACTGGCAGGCGGCTTCGGTGAAGCAAAAGGCGTCTCCGTTGCAGACCTGGGTGTTTCCTTCTCCTTCTAATATTAGAAGCTGAAGAATCCATATTAGGGCGGTTCCTCGGAGCCGCCCTTTTTCTTTTCCATAGAAAAGACTGAAAGATCGAGCAAAAGCTCGGTCTTTTTTTGGTTTTCAGCCAAAGTGAAAGGGATATTGAGAAGTATGCGAAAGCATATTTCAAATACCCCTATGCGACATCTTTCACACACTTTTTACTATACTTTAGAATATTAAAACTGAACCATTGATAGACTCAGGCAAAAAAAGCGAAACAGCGTCATACCCACCGGCAAACGCGGTTGGGGATCTAAATTTCAATCCGAGGGAAAAACTATGAAAAAAGTTCTCTTTGCTTCCACCGCGCTGGTCCTGACCGCTGGTGTTGCAGCTGCGGAAGTTACCATCTCTGGTTCCGCAAACATGGGTCTGTACTACTCTGAAGCCGCAGGCAACACGATCGTCAAAAACGAAATCGATTTCGACGTAAAAGGCTCTGGCGAGACCGACGGCGGCATCTCTTTCGGAGCTTCCGTTGATCTGGACGCAGATTCCAATAACTCCGCTCACGTCACTGGCGGTGGCGCTTCTGATCCAGAAGTATTCATCTCCTACGAAGGTCTGACTCTGACTGTTGGCAACATTGGCGAAGCAAACGACGTAGGCGGCATCGCAGACGTAGGATTCGACGGTCTGGGTGTTGACGACATCGTTGACGTACTGCGTGAAACCGGTTCCGACGACGTTCGCATCGACTACTCCTTCGGTGACATGGCTGTTGCAGTATCCGCAGACTCCTCTAACGACGAGTACGCGATCTCCCTGTCCGGTTCCATCGACGCGTTCTCCGTATCCGTTGGCTACGCAGACCGTGCATTCGACAACACTGCGACCGTTACTCTGGGCTACTCTGCAGGCGCATTCTCTGTGAACGCAACTTACGCAGACTCCTTCTACGACACCGACCCAACCGCAGCAGTTGCTAACGCTTCCGCAGACGGCTGGGGCATCGACGCGTCCTACACCACCGGCGACCTGACTCTGACCGCAGTTTACGCAGAGCGTGACACTGCAGGTACTAAAGCAGACGCATACGGTATCGGCGTTGCATACGACCTGGGCGGCGCAACTCTGGCTGGCGGCTTTGGCGAAGTTGCTGGTGACCAGCGCGCAGATCTGGGTATCTCCTTCAAGTTCTAATTCTTAGAACAAGAAGACCCAATTTTAGGGCGGCTCACTCGAGCCGCCCTTTTCTTTTGCCTTAAATTGGTGTTCGGTGCGGCGAAACTTGCCAAGGGGCCCATATGTCACTCGTTGAAATTCAAGAGCGTATTGCGAAAGCTGAAATCGACGCCGGGCGCGCGCCGGGGAGCACTGAGTTGATCGCCGTGTCCAAAGTTCAGCCAAATGAGCGTGTTCAGGCCGTTCTCGAGCAAGGCCACCGCGTTTTCGGCGAAAACAAGGTGCAGGAAGCTGCGGGAAAATGGCCTGAATTCCGAAAAGCCTTTGTAGGGACTTCCGTTCATCTGCTGGGTCCGCTTCAAACCAACAAGGCGCGGCATGCGATGGAGTTGTTTGAAGTGATTCACTCGCTGGATCGCCCAAAACTCGCGAACACTCTGGCCCGTTTGGCGCAGGAACTGGGCAAATGTCCAGACTTGTTCATTCAGGTGAATACCGGGGAAGAGCCTCAGAAAGCTGGCATCTTGCCGAAGGATGCGGAAGGGTTTGTCAAAGACTGCCGCGAATTGGATCTGCCGATCAAAGGGTTGATGTGCATTCCACCGGTCGACGAAGAGCCTAGCCTGCATTTCGCACTTCTCGCCAAGATCGCGGAACGCAATGGTTTAAAAGGCCTGTCGATGGGCATGAGCGGCGATTTTGAAAAGGCTGTGAGCTTTGGGGCGACCCATGTGCGGGTAGGATCTGCGATCTTTGGGGCGCGGGATTACGGCTAGGCGTCTGTTGCCAAACTTTGCGAGATCTCCAGTAAAGCACCCTGCGGTACTCTCTCTGCGATCCATTTTAGGTGATCACGTCGCAGCGCAATACAGCCTTCTGTCGGAAACCGTGGTCTACGCCATTGGTGCAGGAAGATCGCGGACCCGAGCCCGGATTGCGCCTCCGGATAGTTGTAATCTGTAATAAAAACAATGTCATAAAGAGGGTCCGCGCGGCGCATTGCTTCGTGACTAAACGCGTAGGGCATGCAAACCAGTTGGTTGTATTCAGAAGCCTCGGAGTCATCCGACCATAGATCCTGCGGGCCAATTTTCTTGGCCCAGGGTTGAGGTTGGGCCAGGCGATCAGCGCGATACATCATGCCGACAATGCGGTGCCTCCCCGCCGGAGTGGCCCCGTCTCCCTCACGTTTTTGAACTCGAATGCCACTTTTACCAATTGCGCAGGGAAACCGCCGGCCCAAGAACCAGAGCCCATGAGGCGTGAGGCGCAAGTCGCTCACAAGAGATGCCCGGACTTCGCCGCTTTGGTCGCGAGATAGGCGGAATTGAAGCGATTCTCACCGACCTTGAGCTCGACGCGTTCGGTCACTTTGATGCCTTCGTTTTCCATCATCGCGATCTTGCGTGGGTTGTTTGTTAAGAGCTTTACGGATGCAAAACCCATCTTTTTCAATATGCTAGCGCCAATGCGGAAATCCCGTTCGTCGTCTTCAAACCCAAGGCGGTGGTTGGCCTCAACCGTGTCAAAGCCTTGGTCCTGCAGGCTATAAGCGCGCATTTTGTTGGCCAAGCCGATGCCGCGGCCTTCTTGGTTGAGGTACAAGAGCACGCCTTCGCCCGCGCTGCCCATCTGCATCAAGGCCGCGTTCAACTGAGGGCCACAGTCGCATTTTAGCGATCCCAGAACGTCCCCTGTGAAACAGGCCGAGTGCAGCCGCGCCAACACAGGCTTGTCGCGTGAGGGTTTGCCGATCTCGATCGCGTAATGCTCTTCACCACCGTCATCCGGACGGTAGATGTGCAAACGTCCCGATTCTGCGGCGCGCATGGGAAGGCCCGCGTGAATCACTGAATCCATCTGATGTGCCGCCGCCATATTGGCCGCTGCGAGGGCGGCAGGTACGATCGTCAAACCGTGCTCTAGAGCGAAATTGCCAGCGTCGCTCAGGGCCAACACGACAACAGCGGGCAACAACTGAGCGGATTTCACCAAAGAAATGGCAGTTTGATGCAGCGCGACATTGCCATCCCGCTCGACCGCTAGAGGGCCTTTCATCGGCATCATCAGATCGTCAGAGGGATCTGCCACACAATGCACCCATCGCGTGGTTGCGTCAGCGGGCATGCGGATACGGGCGATGTCTTTGTCATAGACCCGTGCTTTCAGCGTTTCGGCACGCCGTGCTGTAATGACCAAAACAAGGTCTGGCGCCAATCCGCGAAAGTCCGTCAGACGCTCTTCAGACATGGTTTCGGCTGAGCCCACCAAGAGCGCCTGGCCCTCTCCGGTCATAATAACAGGCACACCCATTCGCAGGTCCGACCGGGCACGGGCGATGAGTTCAAGGATGTTTGGCGCGAAACTCAATTGAAATACTTTCGGTGGTTCAGGGCCGCAGATGTACTGCTCTTTTGACGTATTGTGAAACAATTCCCACGCGATTTACACGTCCACGTGAAGTTTTTGCAGCATACCTTGAGAAAATTGTCATCCGGTCTCAAGTCTTTGGAAACCGAATGAGGAGGACCCGATGGCTCAGCTCAAGAAAATTCTACTGGTAGACGATGACGAGGACCTGCGTGAGGCCCTGTCGGAACAATTGGTGATGACCGAGGACTTTGATGTCTTTGAAGCTGGTAATGGCTCTGAGGCCATGGCGCGCATCAAAGAGGGCCTGTTTGATCTGATCATTCTTGATGTGGGTTTGCCTGATACGGATGGCCGCGAGTTGTGTCGCCTGATGCGCAAGCAAGGTGTGAAAAGCCCGATCCTGATGCTGACCGGTCATGATACAGATGCCGACACGATTTTGGGTTTGGATGCGGGGGCGAACGACTATGTGAGCAAACCGTTTAAGTTTCCAGTACTGCTGGCGCGGATTCGTGCTCAACTGCGGCAACATGAGCAGAGCGAAGACGCCGTGTTCACGCTTGGGCCATATACGTTCAAACCTGCGATGAAGATTTTGGTGACCGAAGAGGATCGCAAGATCCGTCTGACCGAGAAGGAAACCAACATCCTGAAGTTCCTCTATCGCAGCACCGACGGCGTTGTTGCCCGCGATATCCTGTTGCACGAAGTCTGGGGCTATAACGCCGGTGTCACCACCCACACGTTGGAAACACACATCTATCGGTTGCGTCAAAAGATCGAGCCGGATCCGTCAAATGCGCGGCTTTTGGTGACCGAATCCGGTGGGTATCGACTGGTTGCATAAGGCGGGAACGCTGCGTTTGCGAAAATTTAAGCATCCATAAGCATGCTCGAATTGACAGTTTTCGCACTCTTGTGACACAGTAAATACAACCTTTTGGTGATACCGCGCATATCCGGGTTAAGATATGCACCTCCCTGTTGGACTAGGTCCGGATTTGATCCGGACCTTTTTTTGTGACCTGAAACTGTCAGCAGGGGTGAGATTTCGCGTGGCCTCTTGGCAGTGCTCTGGCTAGAGTGCGGCAATACAAACCGTGAGATCTGCCCATGTCCTTTACCCTTGCCACCTGGAACATCAACTCTGTGCGCCTTCGGGAACCGATTGTCCTGAAGCTCTTGGAAGAAGAGGCGCCGGATGTTCTGTGTTTGCAGGAATGCAAAAGCCCGGTTGAGAAGATCCCGACCGAAGGCTTCGCGGCGCTTGGCTACACCCACATGGTTGCACGTGGGCAGAAGGGCTATAACGGCGTGGCGATCCTGTCGAAAATCCCGATGGTGGATGCGGGTGACAAGGATTTCGCAAATCTGGGCCACGCACGTCATGTGGCGGGCAAGCTTGAGAACGGTGTGACGGTTCAGAACTTTTATGTTCCCGCGGGCGGAGACGAGCCGAACCGCGAGAAAAACGAGAAATTTGGGCAAAAGCTCGACTACCTGACGGATATGCGCGACTGGTTTCATGCGGAAAAGCCTGAGAAATCGATCCTTGTTGGCGACTTGAATATCGCGCCGCGAGAGGACGACGTTTGGGATCACAAGAAGCTTCTGAAGGTGGTCAGCCATACCCCTATTGAGGTCGAGCATCTGGCGGAAACGCAAGACGCGGGCGGTTGGGTTGATATAACGCGTCAGGATATCCCGGAGGGGCGGCTATATAGCTGGTGGAGCTATCGTGCCAAGGATTGGGATGCGGCCGATAAGGGGCGGCGTTTGGATCACGTTTGGGCCACGCCGGATATCTCCAATGCGGGCCATTCCAGTCGCGTGTTGCGCTATGCGCGCGGATGGGAGAAGCCGAGTGATCATGCGCCAGTTTTCGCGACATTTGATATCTGATTAGGGGGCTCTGCCCCCGCCCCGATTTCGGGGCTCCCCCGGGATATTTTGGGCAAGAGAAAAAGGGACTGTTTCCCTTGGCATGCATGCGCAAAGTCGCCATATAGGCCGTAACTTAGGATTATGGAGCCAGAAAATGCTCGAGCTTGGACAAGGTAGCGACGCCCCTGCAGGGGATCTGATCAAAGACGTCTCTGAGGCGACCTTTATGCAGGACGTGGTCGAAGCCTCGATGCAGGCTCCGGTGATTGTGGACTTCTGGGCGCCTTGGTGTGGGCCGTGCAAGACGTTGGGACCAGCGCTTGAGGCGGCTGTGACCAAAGCCAAGGGCGCGGTCACGATGGCGAAGGTCAATGTGGACGAGAACCAGATGATCGCAGGTCAGATGCGCGTGCAGTCTATACCGACGGTCTATGCGTTCTATCAGGGTCAGCCGATTGATGGGTTTCAGGGGGCGGTGCCCCCGTCTGAGATCGACGCTTTTGTGGCTCGGGTTGTTGAGCAATCTGGTGGGTCTGCAGATGGTGGGCTGGGCGATGCTTTGGCTGCCGCTGAGGAGATGCTCGAGGCTGGCGAGGCAACAGACGCAGCGCAGACCTTTGCGGCGATTTTGGGAGAGGATTCCAATAATGCGGCGGCCTTTGGCGGCCTGGCGCGGGCGCATTTGGCGTTGGGCGAAGTGGATCAGGCCGAAGCCGTTCTGAATGGCGCGCCGGCCGAGATTGCGGATGCTCAGGAGATCGAAGCGGTCTTTGCGCAGATTGAATTGGCCCGTCAGGCAGAAAACGCCGGGCCCGTTGCCGAATTGATGGCGCAGGTAGAGGCCGAGCCAGAGAACTATCAGGCGCGTTTGGATTTGGCGCAGGCGCAGCATGCAGCAGGTGATGCAGAGGCTGCCGTGAACACGCTTTTGGACCTCTTCCGTCTGGATCGCGAATGGAATGATGGCGCCGCGAAAGCACAGCTATTCACGATTTTTGATGCGCTTCAGCCCAATGATCCGGTGGTTCTGAATGGGCGCCGCAAGCTGAGCTCTATGATATTTGCCTAATTTGGAAACCGCGCTAGACTTTTGAGCATGTTCAAAGCTGCGGACCTTCCCGAAATCGTACCGATCTTTCCCTTACCGGGCGCGTTGCTCTTGCCGCGCGCGCGGCTGCCGTTGCACATCTTTGAGCCGCGGTATCTGGCAATGTTGGACGATGCGCTGAAAACGCGCGAACGGATGATTGCGATGATCCAGCCTGCGGTGCATGGGCATGGCGGCGAGGACGCATTGCATCAGATTGGCTGCGCCGGCCGGATCACCCAGTTTTCCGAAACCGAAGACGGGCGCTATATGATCACTCTGACGGGGATTTCGCGGTTTCGGGTGGAACAAGAGTTGTCCGGCTTTCAGCCGTATCGGCGTTGTCAGGTGCGCTGGGAAGATTTTGCGCGCGACCTTGGCAGCTCAGAGAAAGATCCGGCCTTTGAGCGCCCGGGGTTCTTGCAGTTGTTGAAGCGGTTCTTTGACAGTCGGGAATTGTCGACCGATTGGGAAACGCTCGAAGAAGCCGATGATGAGCTTCTGATCAATTCCCTGTCGATGATGCTTGATTTCCAGCCAGAGGATAAGCAGGCTCTGCTGGAGGCGCCGTCTCTGGGGACGCGACGGGAAACGCTTGTGACGCTCATGGAATTTGCGCTACGAGGCGGCACGCAAGAGGATTTGATTCAATGAGCGACACGCCGTCTTTTGACCCGCATATGCTAGAGGCTTTGATCTGCCCGCGCACGCAAAGCACCTTGGAATATGATGCCGAGGCGCAGGAATTGGTGTCGCGCAAAGCGGGTCTGGCCTTTCCGATCCGCAATGGCATTCCGATTATGTTGGTCGGCGAAGCGCGCGAGTTGGACGATTAACGCATCAGACGTGGCAGGTCTCCGGTGAGGCCTGCAGCTTCGCGAATGAAAGTGCGACGTAGGCCGGGGATTGCGTTCACGACCCCCATTCCGATATCACGACCCATACGCAGCAATGGATTGTCGTTTGAAAACAGCTTGTTCGTGAGGTCCGTGGCGGCCACGAGGGTGGATGTGTCAAAACGCCGCCACTGTTGGTAACGCTCCAAAACGTCAATCGCCGCAAAGTCCTCGCCTCGGGACTTGGCGTCGCTTAGGACCTCGACCAAAGCCGCGACATCGCGCAGACCTGCGTTGAGGCCCTGACCTGCGATGGGGTGTAACCCGTGGGCCGCGTCTCCGACCAAGGCCACGCGGGGGGCGACGAAATCATTGGCCACACTCAAGCCCAGCGGATAGGTGAACCGCGCGCCCGCAAGGGAAATTTCTCCGAGGAAATCGCCAAAACGAGGCCGCAGGACCGCGAGGTAATCCTCGTCGCTGAGCGCATGGATGGCGGCTGCGTTTTCAGCGGTTTCCGACCAGACGATCGAGCTGCGGTTGCCAGGCAAAGGCAGGATCGCCAGAGGGCCGGGCGGCATAAAGAATTGATGTGCGACGCCGTTGTGGGGCAGTTCGTGCTGGATCGCGCAGACCAGAGCTGTTTGGCCATAGGCCCATCCGGTGCGTTTTATGCCCGCGCGCATGGCAACACTACTTTGTTTGCCATCACATCCAACAAGCAATTTCGCCGAAAGTGTTTTGCCAGAGGCCAATGTGACCTGAACGCCGACTGCCGTAGTCTCTTGATCAAAGACCGAATCTTCGTTGATCTGAGTGATCCCGTCTGCCTTCGCCAAAGCCGTCTGAAAGGCGCGATAGAGGAAGCGGTCTTCGCACATAAAGCCCATAGGGCCTTCTTCGATTTCATTGTGATCAAAATGCAGAAAGAATGGCGAGGGGCCTTCGCCTGCGCGCCCGTCGCTGACTTTGATATCAAGCATGGGCTGTGTATCCGCCGCGACGCTGTCCCAAACACCGATGGCATTCAGCAGGCGTTTTGAGGCCAAAGCCAGCGCATAGCCACGCCCGTCGAAATTATCCGAAGCACGCGCCGTTTGGGGCCGTGCATCCACGATGGCCACAGAAAACCCAGCTTGGGCAAGGCCGAGGGCGAGGGCAGGGCCGTTTAGGCCTCCACCAGCGATGAGGATATCGAAATCATGCGTCATTGCTTCTCAATATGCGTCTCACTTCGGGATTGTCCATGCGCCTTTGGGCCGCTACCGTTCAGAAAATTTCCGAGGGGATGGGCATGTTTGAGTGGCTCAAGATGAGTGCTGCGCAGTTGGGGCGTGAAATTGGCGACGGGGCGATTGATCCGGTGGCGCTGGCGCAGGCGTTTTTGGGGGCGATTGACAGCAGTGACCACAAGGATCGGATCTATGCGCGCGCGACCTATGATCGCGCGATGGCCGAGGCCGAAGCAGCTGCGGAGCGGGCGCGGGCAGGGGAACGGCTGTCGCCGCTGGATGGGGTGCCTGTCAGTTGGAAAGATCTGTTTGATACCGAGGGCGTTGCGACCGAGTCCGGATCGGCTTTGTTGAAAGATCGCGTGCCGACCGTGGACGCCAAGGTGTTGCAGACGGCGACGTCTCTGGGCCTTGTGTGTCTGGGCAAGACGCATATGTCCGAGCTGGCGTTTTCGGGACTTGGGTACAATCCCATCACCGCGACTCCGCCTTGTATCAATAACAAAAACGCCGTGCCCGGGGGGTCGTCGTCAGGTGCGGCGGCTTCTGTGGCCTTTGACCTCGCGCCTATGGCGATTGGGTCTGATACCGGAGGGTCGGTGCGGATTCCGTCGGCTTGGAATGATCTGGTGGGGCTCAAGACGACTTGGGGGCGGTTGGATGACACTGGCACTGTGCCGCTGTGCAAAAAATTCGACACGATCGGTCCTCTTTGCCGCACGGTCGAAGACGCAGCTCTGGCTTTGGCCATGCTTGAAGGTGGCGTTCCGGCGGACCTGCGCAATGCCAGCCTGAAAGGGCGGCGGTTTGCGATCATCGACACGGTTGGCATGGAGGACTTGCGCGATGGCCCGGCGCGCGGGTTTGAATATGCCGTAGATGTCCTGCGGGATGCAGGGGCGAGCGTGGTGCATATCGAAGTGCCTGAACTCGAACGCGCTATGGCGTTGTCGGGCGTCTTGTTTACCACAGAGGCGTATGGGCTTTGGCGGGACGCAATCGAGGCCAATCCGGATGCTATGTTCGCGGAAATTCGCGACCGGTTCCGTGCCGGTGGGCAGTTTTCGGGCGCTGATTATGTGAGCGCATGGGATGAGTTGAACGCCATCCGCGAGGTCTGGCACAGTCGCACGGCCGGATTTGATGCGGTGATCTGTCCGACGTCTCCGATCCTGCCACCCGAGGTGCATCGGCTTGAGACCGACAAGGATTACTACGTGCAGGAAAACCTGATGGCGCTGCGCAATACGCGGATTGGCAATCTGATGGGGCTCTGTGGGGTTACCCTGCCAACCGGCGTGCCAAGCTGTGGGATCATGTTCCTAGGGGCACCTTTTGAGGAAGAGCGCTTGCTGAGGGTGACTGCTGCGGCTGAAGCGGCGCTGGCGGCAGCGGGCTAACCCCGCGCGCAAACCGCGCCAAAGCTGACCCGCCCCTATGGGGCAGCTTTTTGGCATCTGCTTCGCAATGCGGTTCGCTAGGATGTTCGTTGCTACCATAAAGTGGACAACGCCACGTCCCAGCCGCTCCCCCGCGGGTCAGCTTTGGCGCGGTTTGCGCGCATGTCACAACCGTTTGGAGTCGCGTTGTTTTTCTGGACCTGAGAGGCAAAATTCGGTAGATTGTCTGTAACGGGGCGAAAATGATCCCGACAACGAGGCAGTTTGAATATGTTTCCCGAGCGGTTTTCGAACCTTCCGGCTTATGCGTTCCCGCGTCTGCGCGCGCTATTGGATTCCCATGAACCTGGGGGCCCCATTGTCCATATGACAATCGGCGAACCCAAACACGCCTTCCCTGATTGGATCAAAGACGTGCTGGCCGAGAATATGGCTGGCTTTAACAAATATCCGCCCAATGATGGCTCGCCCGAGCTGTTGACTTCGATTGCCGATTGGATTGATCGTCGGTTTTCCGTGAAGGTTGATCCGAACGGTCAAATTATGGTGCTGAACGGCACGCGTGAAGGGTTGTACAACGCGGCGATGGCGCTGTGTCCTGAAACCAAGAATGGCGCGAAGCCCGTCATTCTGACGCCGAACCCGTTTTATCAGGTCTATATGATCGCAGGGATCTCTGTTGGTGCGGATATCGAATTTGTGCCAGCGGCTGCTGAAAACGGGTTCTTGCCGGATTATGCGAGTCTGCCCGCCGAGGTGCTCGACCGTACGGCCATCGCCTATATCTGTTCGCCCTCAAATCCTCAGGGTGCGGTCGCGAGCGAAGCCTATTTGCGCGATCTGATCGCTCTGGCCGAGAAGCATGATTTCCAGATCTTTGCGGATGAATGCTATTCCGAGATTTACCGCGACGTGCCACCGAAAGGCGCGCTTGAGGTCGCCAAGGACATGGGTGCCGCTCCAGAACGGGTTTTGATTTTTCATTCGCTGTCCAAACGCAGCAACCTACCGGGCCTGCGCTCTGGCTTTGTGGCGGGTGGCCCCGAGAGTATCAAACGCATCAAACAACTGCGCGCTTATTCGGGCGCTCCTCTGCCCCTGCCATTGCAGCGCGTCGCAGAGAAGGTCTGGGCAGACGAAGCCCATGTCGAAGAAAACCGCCGTCTGTACGCGGAAAAATTCGACATCGCAGATCAGATTTTCCAGGGGCTGCCGGGCTATCTAAGCCCTCAGGCAGGATTTTTCCTCTGGTTGCCCGTCGAAGACGGCGAAGCCGCGGCCCTAAAGCTGTGGAAAGAGACCGGCATCCGCGTGCTTCCGGGCGCGTATCTGAGCCGGGACGTGAACGGGGAGAACCCCGGTAAAACCTATATAAGGGTCGCCTTGGTGGCCCCAATAAAAGACGTCGAAGCCGCGCTGAGAACGCTGCGCGACTGTCTTTATAAAGAAGATTGAGGGTAAAGATGGCGTATCAGGCACGAGGTCGGGATCCATTGTTTGACAGCGATATGCAGGCGGCGATTGAACGGCGCGGCAAAGAGCTGATCGGGATCGCTCTGGTTGTTGTTGGGCTTTTGGCGGCGGGGATGATCGGATCCTACACGCCGGATGACCCCAATTGGATGAGCGCGACGGACGCGCCGGTGCAGAACCTCTTGGGCCGCTTTGGCGCATCACTGGCAGCACCTCTCTTTATGATCATCGGCGGCGGCAGCTGGGGGATTGCTCTGATTGCAATCGCCTGGGGCATGCGCTTTGCCTTTCATATCGGTGAAGATCAGGCGCTGAGCCGTGTGATTTTCGCACCCATCGCGATTGCAGTGGCCTCTGTTTATGCGGCGACTTTGGTGCCGGGCGCGGGGTGGACCCATGCTTTCGGTCTGGGTGGCCTCTTTGGCGATACCATTCTGGGGGCCGTGCTGAATTTCCTGCCGATGAGCGCTGCGATTGGTCTGAAACTCATGTCCGTGATCTTTGGCATCGCGGCCCTGTTCCTCTTGTTGTTCGTGATGGGCGTGACTGGCCCTGAACTGCGCTGGGGCACGAAGTTCCTGATCGTTGGCGTGATTATGAGCTATGCCACCTTGATGACCGCCTTGGGCCGTGGTGCGCATGGCGCAGTCGCCGCCGCACATGCGGTGCAAGCGCGCCGTCAGGATCGCCGCGAGGCACATGCGGCTGCGATGCAGCAGAACGGCTGGGCCGAGGCCGTCGGCGATGAGATCGTCTATGAAGACGATGAGCCCTATATCGAAGAAGAACGTCCGAGCCTCTTGGCACGCGTGCCCGGCCTTGTGAAACGACCCGAACCAATGCCTGATGAGATGCCAGAGCCCGAGTTGGTCGAAGCTACTCCGGTCGCGCATGTCGAAGCTATTCCTGGCGAAGATCGCATCAAAGAAAAGATCGCGGATGTGGTGAAATCCCGCCTGCGCAACCGTCAGCCGGTTTATGCACAGGATTTGGATATGGCCCGTCAGGCCGCAGCGCCCGCCCCCCAGCAAGAGCAAGTCGTGATGACGCCTGCGGCTGAGACTGGGTTCCGTGCAGAGCCTCCGCTGACTGCGAAAGCAATGGTTCAGCCAGAGCCAACCTTGGACATCCCAATGGCGCCGGTCGAAGAAGAACCTCTAGTCGAGGAAATCGAACCCACCGTGCCGCATATCCCTGTGCAACGTACGGCGCCGCAGGTGCCGGTAAGTGAGCCAAAGAAAGTCGTGCAACACACGCGCAAGGTTACGAAACCTTCGGCGCGTGCCAAAGCAGAAGCCCAGCCTCAACTGGCCTTTGAAGACAACGCTCAGGCCTATGAGCTGCCGCCTTTGTCCCTGTTGACCAGCCCTGACACGATTGAGCGCCACCACCTCAGCGACGAGGCGCTCGAGGAAAACGCGCGGATGCTGGAAACCGTACTGGACGACTATGGCGTCAAAGGCGAGATCGTCTCGGTGCGTCCGGGTCCGGTTGTGACCATGTATGAACTCGAACCTGCGCCCGGTTTGAAAGCGAGTCGTGTGATCGGTCTGGCCGATGACATCGCGCGTTCTATGGCCGCCCTGTCGGCACGTGTATCCACGGTGCCGGGTCGGTCAGTCATTGGCATCGAACTGCCAAACGACAAACGCGAGATGGTGGCCTTCCGCGAGATCCTATCCAGCCGCGAATATGAGGCTGGCAATCGCAAGCTGCCGCTGGCCTTGGGTAAGGACATTGGCGGGGATCCGGTGGTGGCGAACCTCGCGAAGATGCCTCACCTCTTGATCGCGGGTACGACCGGCTCGGGTAAGTCTGTGGCGATCAACACGATGATCCTCAGCCTGCTTTACAAGCTAACACCGGAAGAATGCCGGATGATCATGATCGATCCAAAGATGCTGGAGCTCTCGGTTTATGACGGCATCCCGCACTTGCTGAGCCCGGTTGTGACCGACCCGAAAAAGGCGGTTGTGGCGCTTAAGTGGACTGTGGGCGAGATGGAAGATCGCTATCGCAAGATGTCCAAGATGGGCGTGCGCAACATCGACGGCTACAACAGCCGCGTCGAGGATGCTCTGAAAAAAGGTGAGATGTTTGAACGTACGGTTCAAACGGGCTTTGACGATGAAACCGGCGAGCCGATCTTTGAAACAGAGTCGATCCAACCGGTGAAAATGCCTTACATCGTCGTCGTCGTGGACGAGATGGCTGACCTGATGATGGTTGCGGGCAAAGAGATCGAAGCCTGTATCCAGCGTCTGGCACAGATGGCACGGGCCTCGGGCATTCACATCATCATGGCGACCCAGCGTCCGTCGGTGGACGTGATTACCGGTACGATCAAGGCGAACTTCCCAACGCGGATTTCCTTCCAGGTCACGTCAAAAGTCGACAGCCGGACGATCCTTGGTGAAATGGGTGCCGAGCAGCTCTTGGGCATGGGTGACATGCTCTACATGGCGGGTGGCGCCAAGATCACCCGGTGTCATGGCCCATTCGTCAGCGACGAAGAAGTCGAAGAGATCGTGAACCACCTCAAGTCCTTTGGCGAGCCGGAATATATCGGCGGCGTGGTCGACGGGCCTGCGGAAGAAAAGGCGGACAATATCGACGCCGTGTTGGGCCTCGGTGGCAACACGGGCGGCGAAGACGCGCTCTATGATCAGGCGGTGGCGATTGTGATCAAGGATCGCAAATGCTCGACGTCTTATATCCAGCGCAAACTGGCGATCGGCTACAACAAGGCCGCGCGACTGGTTGAGCAGATGGAAGACGAAGGCGTTGTGTCTTCGGCCAACCATGTGGGTAAACGCGAGATCCTTGTGCCGGAACAACACTAAGACGGCGGTTTCCTGCCGCAGTCACAGAAACCTGAAAAGGCGCGGGGTGTTCCTCGCGCCTTTCTTGCATAGGTTAGAGATATGAAAAGACGCAGCCTTATCCTCGCAGCCTCGCTCCTCGCGGCGCTTCCGCTTGCATCCCTCGCTCAAGAGGGCGAACAACGTGAGCTCTCGCTAGAGGAACTCTCGGCCTATTTGAATGATCTGGGATCGGTGGAAACCAGTTTTACGCAGGTGAACTGGGATAATTCGATTTCAACAGGGCTTTTGTGGCTGAAACGGCCGGGCCGTATTCGGCTGGAATATGATGAGCCCGATGCAGGCCTGATGATGGCCTTTGGGGGTAGTCTTGCGATCTTTGACAAAAAGTCCAACCAGCCGCCGGAACGCTATCCGGTGCGGCGCACACCTCTGTGGTTGTTGCTGGAGCGCAATGTAGATCTGACGGATCAGAAAATGGTCGTCGGCCATGGGTTTGATGGCAGCCACACCTACGTCGAGGCCATGGACCCAAAGCGTCCGGAATATGGCTCGATCCAGCTGCGGTTTACCTCAAACCCCACGACCCTCAAGGGATGGGTGACATTTGACGCCCATGGCGGGAACACGATGGTCGCGCTTGATGACTTCAACGAAGACGTTGAGATCGACAATCAGATGTTCAACATCTCTAAAATGATTGGCGAGCTGGTGCCCGAGGAAAACCGTTAAGCGCGGCGATAGCGACGGCAGGTGGCCAGCTGACGCTCGTACATATTTGCACGCGAGGCGACTTCTCCGGCGATGCGGACCAGCCAGTCTTTGTTGCGCCATGTCCCGCGTTTATAGCCTGTGCGGCCCTCGTGGTAGGCGAGGTACTGGTTGCGCGCGTCATTCAGTGGAATGCCAAGGCCCGATTTGGACTTGCTCATGTACCAGCCCATGAAGTCTGTGGCATCACCAATGTCATCGCGTTTCGCGCCCCAACGGCCGGCCGAGCGGCGATATTCATCCCAAGTGCCATCGACGGCTTGTGCATAACCGTAGGCAGAACTCGCGCGGCCCATCGGCAAAACACCCAAGACGTAGCGATAAGGCGTGCGGGCACGGGATTTGAACTTGCTCTCTTGGTAAATCGTCGCCATCTGCACATGCGCGGGCACGCCCCAGCGGCGCTCTGCATTGCGGAAAGCACGCGCATAATGCGGTCGCTCGTTAATGATCGAACAGGCATTATCCAAATTACGCGGTGCCGTATTGTCACCACGACTGCCGCAAGAGGCGACAACCATCAAAATGATCAGTGCGCGAAAGAATCTGCTCATCGGCCCCTCGCTATGTGTTTTTTGTTTGGAACTAATCTACCAAACCTGTCCCTCATATGGAAACAAAATTGGCGAAAACCCGCGTAACAAAGTGTTGAATTGCAACACATCTGCCCGATTTCCCCCGAGTTCCGCCGGTCTGAAAAGAGACAGTGTGTTTCCGCCTAAAATTTACCTAAAAATGGACAGTGCCCACTTGTAGGCGGTAAAGTGGGCGGGTAGGGGCTGACTGTTATGAATACGACGCGTGCAAAATATCATCTTGGGCAAGTCGTCCGACACCGCAAACATCCGTTCCGGGTGTGGTGTTTGACGTAGACCCAGAGTTCGCAAATACCGAGGAATGGTATGACGCGATCCCGGAAGACAGCCGTCCTGTGAAGGAACAGCCCTTCTATCACCTTCTGGCCGAGAACGATCAGAGCTACTACGTGGCCTATGTGTCCGAGCAGAACCTGATCGCGGACTACTCTGGCGAGCCGGTGGATCACCCTGATATCGGGGATCTCTTCGGTCCTTTTGAAGACGGGCAATACCCGCTTCATTTCAACATGAACTGATATATCAGGCGGCTTTGGGGCCGCCTTTTTTTGTGGTTAGTAGCCGAGCGCGCAGCCGTCTTTACGCGGGTCCGAGCCGCCCTCCAGAACGCCATTTTCATGCATCATGATCGCCTGAGCGCCTCCGATCGCGGTCTCTGGAACTTCGATCTTGTGACCCATGTCAGAAAGTTTCTGAACAACCTCAGGTGAATAGCCGCGTTCGATCTTAAGCGTGTCACCTTCGGCAAAGGCGCGAGGCGCGTCGATGGCGGTTTGCGGGTCCATCCCATAGTCCAGAATATTGCTCAGCAGGCGGGCGTGGCCGTTGGGCTGATACTGCCCGCCCATAACGCCGAACGGCATGATCGGAGCGCCATCCTTGGCGAGCATTCCGGGGATGATTGTGTGCATCGGGCGCTTGCCTGCGGCCAAGAGATTTGGGTGCCCGTCTTGCAGGCTGAAGCCCGCGCCACGATTCTGAAACAGGATGCCGAATTTATCCGACGCAATGCCAGAACCAAAGCTGTGAAAGATCGAATAGATCAACGACACGGACATGCGATCCTTGTCCACAACCGTGATATAGATCGTGTCTTTGTGCACCGCTTCGCTGATATCAGTCGCCGAAGCCATCGCGCGGTTTGGATCGATCAGGCCCGCAAGCGCTTTGGCTGTATCCATCGACAAGAAGTGATCCAGCTTGGTCATATGATCCGGATCCGCGAGGAAACGGTTGCGGGTGTCATAGGCGAGCTTCGTGGCTTCGGCCTCGATATGTGTGCGTTCGACACCGAAGGGGTCCATCGACGCGATGTCGAATTGTTTGAGGATGTTCAACAATAGGATCGCCGATGCGCCCTGACCATTCGGCGGGTGCTCGATCAGATCATGGGCCTTGTAGTCACCAGAGATCGGATCGGTCTGAAATCCACGGGTGTTCGCGAAGTCCTCGACGGTATGCGTGCCACCCAAAGCGGCCAGACTTTCCGCCATGTCCTCGGCGACTTCACCCGTGTAAAACCCGTCGCGGCCTTGGGCTGCGATGCGACGCAAAACCTCTGCCTGACCCGGCGCGCGGAAGACTTGTCCAGCGACCGGGGCTTTGCCGTTCATGAGGTAGAGATCCCGCGCGCGGCCCTGCAGATCATCCTGCGCGACAGCCCAATCAAAGGCCACGCGCGGCGCGACCGGCACGCCCTCTTCTGCATAGTGGATCGCTGGTGCGAGGATCGCATCAAGGCCGAGTTTCCCCCAACGCTCTGACATCTCGCAAAAGCCTGCAATAGCTGTCGGCATCGTCACCGCGTCGGGCGTGTTCAGAGGCACCTTGTCCAATCCGCGCGCTTTCAAATCACCCGCAGCCGCGCCTGCCGGAGCCACGCCCGACGCATTGAACGCCAGTGTCTCATCCGTGCCCGCTGGCGAGAACAGCGCGAAACAATCCCCTCCGATTCCAGTCATCTGAGGCTCGCAAATCCCAAGCACCACCGCGCCCGCAATGGCCGCATCCATCGCATTGCCGCCCCGTTTCAGGACGTCGACAGCCACCTGCGCCGCCAAAGGATGCGATGTGGCGCACATGCCATTTGTAGCCAGAACCGGGGATCGCCCGGGCAGGTGAAAATCTCTCATGATGGTGTCTCCCTTTGAGGGAACAATAGGCCTCTTGCGGATACTGTCCATCCCTGCGATCGGGCCGATTGACCGTTGCCACGAAAATGACGACAACAGGCTTGGATCAAAGGAGCCCCCCATGCGCGTCAATTACAATGAACTCGCGACGACACTTGCTGCCCTGACCGAAGGCGAAACAGACGTGGTGTCTCTGATGGCCACCGTGGCCTGCGAAGTGCATCACGCGGATGATCGTTTTGACTGGACCGGATTTTACCGCGTGACCGCGCCGGAATTGCTGAAAATCGGACCCTACCAAGGCGGCCATGGCTGTCTGGTCATCCCATTCTCTCGCGGCGTCTGCGGTGCAGCGGCACGCACCGGAGAGGTTCAGCTGGTCGACGACGTGAACGCATTCGAAGGCCACATCGCCTGCGCCATCTCCACACAGTCCGAACTGGTGCTTCCTGTTTGGAATCAGGCGGGCACCTTGTTGGGTGTTTTTGACATCGACAGCGATCAGCCAGCCGCTTTCACCCAAGACGATGCCACCCAAATGGCCGCGATCCTGAAAGCGAGCTTTTCAAACGCGACATAAACCTTGTCGGTTTTGAATGAAGTTCCCGGAAACACGCCTTCGCGTGAAAATTTTTCTTGAAATTTCACGATTCCGAGTCATGGTGAAATTATAGATGAAAATTTCACGGAGCCCGGTCCATGTACCAAGGCAGTCAGACACCTCAGACGCTCGGCGCAGATCTGCGCGCGTTGCGTAAGTCGCGTGGGCTGACGCTGGTCGAGGTTGCGGACGCTCTGGGACGCTCCGTCGGCTGGATGAGCCAGGTTGAACGCGACAAGTCGGATCCCTCGATCGGGGACTTGCGTGCTATCGCCAAAGCACTCGATGTGCCGATGTCTATGCTCTTTGCTCATAAACATGTGCCTGCCGAAGAGGTCGGATACATCGTGCGTGCCGGAGCAAGACGGAAACTGGGCTCGGGCGATGTCGGCCTGACCGAAGAATTGCTGTCACCCGATCTTACGGATGACTTTGAGGTCGTGCATTCCACTTTCGAACCCGGAAGCCGCATGGAACGCCCCGCGTCTCGACCCACCCAAGAAGTTGGCTACGTGATGTCTGGCGGTTTGAACCTGCGGATCGGTGAGCGAGAGTTCACGGTCGAAGCGGGCGATAGCTTTCGCATCCGTGGCGAAGAATACGATTGGCACAATCCACATAACGAACCGGCGGTGGTGATCTGGGTGATCGCGCCGCCTGTCTACTGAGTACTCCGCTGCGGCGGTCATAGGTGAGGAAAACAAAATGGCAGATCTACCCAAAAAAGCCCGCGTGGTGATTATTGGCGGCGGCGTTGTGGGCTGCTCGACATTGTATCATCTGGCGAAGAAGGGCTGGACCGACTGCGTTCTTATCGAAAAGAACGAACTCACGGCGGGCTCGACTTGGCACGCGGCAGGCAACGTTCCAACGTTCTCCACGTCTTGGGCGATCATGAACATGCAGCGCTATTCCACAGAACTATACGCGCGTCTGGGCGAAGAGGTGGATTACCCGATGAACTACCATCAGTCGGGCTCGATCCGTTTGGCGCATACCGATGAGCGCATGCAGGAATTTGAGCGCGCCTGTTCTATGGGCCGCTACCAAGGCATCCAGATGGAGATGTGGACGCCTGAGGAAACCAAAGAGCGTTATCCCTTCATGGAGACCCATGACCTCAAAGGTGTTCTCTATGACCCAACCGATGGCGACATCGATCCGGCTCAGTTGACCCAGGCGCTTGCGAAAGGTGCGCGTGACATGGGGCAAAAGATCGTGCGTTTTTGCCCGGCGTCTGGAGTGACCCAGCATGCAGATAAGACTTGGACGGTCCACACCGAGAAGGGCGACATCGATTGTGACTATGTGGTGAACGCGGCGGGATACTACGCGCAGCGAGTCGGCGAATGGTTCCTGCCCTATGGGGGTCGCACCGTGCCGATGATGGTCATGAGCCACCAGTACCTGCTGACGGAAGAAATCCCCGAAGTCGAAGCATGGTCCAAAGAAAACGGTGGCAAACTGCCTCTGATGCGCGACGTGGATGTCTCTTACTATCTGCGTCAGGAAAAGAACGGCTATAACCTTGGCCCTTACGAACCCAATTGTAAGGGCGAATGGATGGATGACGGCGATCCGATGCCCGATGACTTCAGCTTCCAGCTCTGGTCTGATGATCTGGACCGCATCGAGGACATCGTCACCGATGCCATGGAACGCGTGCCATTGATGGCGACCTCTGGCGTCAGCCGTGTGATCAACGGACCCATTCCATACGCCCCCGACGGGTTGCCTCTGATCGGCCCAATGCCGGGCGTAGACAACGCGTTCGAGGCCTGCGTCTTTACCTTCGGCATCGCGCAAGGCGGGGGAGCTGGCAAAGTCATGGCAGAATGGATCGTCGATGGCTTTACCGAATGGGATATGTGGGCGGTCGATCCACGGCGTTACACCGACTACACCGATCAGGACTACTGCAACCAAAAAGGCATGGAAGTCTACGGCAACGAATACGCCATGCACTATCCACACCACGAATGGCCTGCGGCGCGTGACAAGAAACTCTCGCCGGTCCATGACCGCATCATCGCGGCTGGCGGCCAGATGGGTGTCTACAACGGCTGGGAGCGTGCGAACTGGTACGCCAAAGACGGCGACGACACTTCGCTGGAAGCAACCCACACCTGGGGCCGGTCTGGCCCGTGGGAGCAGCGCGTCAAAGAAGAATGCGAGGCAGTGCGCGACGGCTGCGGCGTGCTCGACCTGCCGGGTTTCTCGCGCTTCATCGTCAAAGGTGAAGGCACCGCCGAAGCGCTTCGTGGCCTTGTGACCGGTGGTCTTCCCAAAGTCGGCCGAATGAACCTCGTTTATATCTCTGACGATCGTGGTCGCATCCTCACAGAAATGTCCTGCATCCGCATGGGCGAGGACGAGTTCCTTATGATCACTGCAGCCACGGCCCAGTGGCACGACCGAGACATCCTGCGCGCCGCAATGCCTGCAACCACCAGCATCGAAGATGTGACCACCACGCGCGATACGCTGATCGTCACGGGCCCAACCTCTCGTGACGTGCTCGCAGGCCTCTGCGATGCGGACCTGTCAACGGGTTGGCTAACCCACCAAGCCGCCACTGTCGCGGGCCAACCGGCTTACCTCATCCGCGTCTCCTTCGCCGGAGAACTCGGCTGGGAGGTTCATGCGCTGAACGAACATATGCCTGCGATCTATGACGCCATTATTGAAGCGGGCGCAAAACCCTTCGGCATGTACGCGCTGAACTCGCTGCGTATCGAAAAAGGCTACCGTGCTTGGAAAGGCGATCTCTCGACCGACTACTCCTTGCTTGAGGGCGGTCTTGGTCGCTTCGTCAAACTCGACAAACCTCAGGACTTCCCCGGCAAAGCTGCGATCCTCAACGAGAAGCTACAAGGCGTCAAAAAGACCTTTGTCACGCTGGTGGTTGAGGCAGGTGATGCAGACGCGCCTTACATGTCCTGCATCTGGAAAGGTGACGAGATCATCGGTGAAACCACCTCTGGCGCATGGGGCTATCGTGTGAATGCTTCCATCGCTTTGGGCATGATCAAGCCTGAACACGCAGAGCCAGGCACAGAGCTCGAAGTCGAAATCTACGGTCAAAAATACAAAGCGACCGTGCAGAAAGACGAACCGCTCTGGGATCCCGCAAACGAGCGTCTGCGCGCCTGAGGTTTCTCTTGCCATAAATATCCCGGGGGAGGGCCATAGGCCCGGGGGCAGCGCCCCCTCCCGGACCACAACCGGAGACCGACATGTCAGATATCACGATCCTCGACGGAGGCATGGGCCAGGAGCTCATCTCGCGCTCGCCAGATGAGCCAACCCCTCTGTTTGGGACCCAGATCCTGATTGATCATCCTCAGATCGTTTCGGATGTGCATGCGGATTACTTTGCGGCTGGCGCTGATATTGCAACCACCAATAGCTATGCCCTATTGCACGATCGTCTCGAAAAGCACGATCTCGATCATCGTTTCCATGAGCTCCACCATGCAGCCTGCAATGCCGCCATCGCTGCGCGGGATGCCTATGGCGCGGGGAAGGTTGCCGGCTCCATCGGTCCGCTCGGCTGGTCCTATCGCGCAGATATGGCCCCGCCCATCGATGAGGCCGCCGCGCTCTATGCGGAAATCGCGGTGTTGCAAGCGCCGATGGTCGACATGATCATGTGCGAAACCATGTCTGGACTGGATCAGGCTGAGGGGGCTTTGAAGGGCGCAAAACAGGGCGACAAACCGGTGTGGATCTGTTGCTCGGTCGATGATGAAGACGGCACAAAGTTCCGCAATGGCGATCCTATTGAGGGCATCCTAAAGCTCGCCGAAACATACGAGCCTGCTGCCGTTTTGATCAATTGTTCGATCCCCGAAGCCGTCAGTCAGGCGTTGCCTCTGATTTCAAACAAAGGCATCCCGACCGGCGCCTATGCCAATGGCTTTACCAAGATCACCAAAGAGTTTGCATCAGGGCAAACCTCGGTCGACCTTTTGCAAGCGCGTCAGGATCTGACGCCTGCGGCCTATGCCGACTTCACGGAGCGCTGGGCCGAGATGGGCGCGACGATCATCGGCGGCTGCTGCGAAGTGGGACCCGGACATATTGCTGAGGTCGCCAAAAGGTTCCGCCATGGCTGAGGCGGTGAAGCAGAATACCTGGCACGTTGATGTTCTGCTCAGCGATGGCTTTGTGCTGTCAGAGCTGGCGGCCGTGACGGATATTTTGCGGATCACCAACCGGACATTGGCGACGCAGCATTTCTCTTGGACGCATCGATCCATTGGCGGCGGCACGCGGAAAAACCCGAGTGAGATTTCTGTGGAAACCCAAGAGGTGCCGACGACTCCGACGGCCGACTTTCTCTTCGTCTTGGGCAATGCGCATGCCGAGAGCTGCGACTTGGCCCCGTCCTCAGTAATTCGCTCGTACGTAAGTCGTGGTGCCAAAGTCTATCTTCTGGCCGAGGCCGCCGCACAGTTCATCGCGCGGGATAACAACCTATCTCAACGGGCAACTCATTGGGAAAACGCAAATCTCTTCTGGGAGAAATACGGCACGTTCGAAAGCGAAAACGCTTTGGCGGTCGATGACGGTGCCATCGTCACCTGCGCTGGTATGGGGGCCACCGTCGACGTCATGCTGGTCTTGATCGGGGATCTCTTGGGCAAGGCCGTGCAAATCAACGTCGCCAATATCATGCTGCATGAATCCGTGCGTGGTTTTGGCACCTTGCAGCCGGGTCAGGAAAGCGTCTCGCGCGCGACCGGTGATTTTGAGCTCGACCAAAGCATCGCGCTGATGCACCAACACATCGACGACCCGCTGTCCATTGCCGAGATCAACGACAATATCGGCACCTCCCCCCGCGCGCTTGAGCGGAAATTCAAATCCCATGTCGGCACATCACCGAGCGCGTTCTACCGAAAAATTCGCCTGCATCGCGCCAATAACCTCTTGGTAAACACCACCATGAGCGTCACAGATATTGGCGTGGCCTGCGGCTTTGGCAGCGGATTTTCCAACCGCTACAAAAAGGTCTTTGGCGTCACGCCAAATCAAGTGCGCAAACGGGTTCAAACCGACACTTGCAAAAACACGTCAAATTTGACGGAAACGAAAGATTTCACGACCAGCAACCCTGCTAGTCCGTGACGAGTTCAATCAGGAGACCCTAAGATGGCTGACCTCCCTACCAAAGCCCGTGTTGTCATTATCGGTGGCGGCGTTATCGGTTGTTCCGTGGCCTATCACCTGACCAAAAAGGGGTGGAACGATGTGGTCCTTTTGGAACGCAAACAGCTGACATCAGGCACCACATGGCATGCGGCGGGCCTGATTGCGCAGCTGCGGGCGACGGCAAATATGACCAAGCTCGCGAAGTATTCCCAAGAACTCTATGGTTCGCTTGAAGAAGAGACGGGTGTTGCGACAGGCTTTAAACGGGTTGGCTCGATCACCGTAGCTCTCACTGAGGAGCGCAAGGAAGAGATCTATCGTCAGGCGGCTATGGCGCGTGCTTTTGGCGTAGAGGTCGAAGAAATCAGCAACGAACGCGTTGCCGAGATGTATCCGCATCTGAACCTCGAAGACGTGAAAGGCGCGGTCTATCTACCGCTTGATGGGCAAGGGGATCCGGCGAACATCGCTTTGGCGCTGGCCAAAGGCGCGCGGCAACGCGGCGGCATCGTCAAGGAACGCATCAAAGTCACCGAGATCGTAAAATCTGGCCGCAAGGTCACTGGCGTCGATTGGGTGTCAGATGACGGCAAAGACAGCGGCCACATCGAATGCGACATGATCGTGAACTGTGCGGGCATGTGGGGACATGAAGTCGGTCGCAAGGCGGGCGTCAACGTCCCGCTGCATGCCTGTGAGCACTTCTACATCGTGACCGAAGCCATCGAGGGCCTGACCCAGCTTCCGGTCCTGCGGGTGCCGGATGAATGCGCGTATTACAAAGAAGATGCGGGCAAGATGCTGCTCGGCGCATTTGAACCTAATGCGAAACCATGGGCCATGGACGGCATTCCCGACAGCTTTGAATTTGACCAGCTGCCCGAGGATTTCGATCACTTCGAGCCGATCCTGGAGAACGCCGTCAACCGCATGCCGATGCTGGCTGAGGCTGGTATTCACACCTTCTTCAACGGCCCCGAGAGCTTTACGCCGGATGACGCCTACCACCTCGGCCTTGCGCCCGAGATGGACAATGTCTGGGTTGCCGCAGGTTTCAATTCTATCGGCATTCAATCCGCTGGCGGCGCGGGCATGGCGCTCGCGGAATGGATGGATACGGGTGCGAAACCCTTTGATCTGGGCGATGTGGACATCAGTCGGATGCAGCCGTTCCAAGGCAACAAAAAGTACCTCTTTGAACGCTCCAAAGAGACGCTGGGCCTGCTTTATGCCGACCACTTCCCCTATCGCCAGAAAGAAACCGCACGCGGCGTGCGGCGCACGCCCTTCCACCATCACCTGATGGCCAATGGCGCTGTGATGGGAGAACTCGCCGGCTGGGAGCGCGCCAATTGGTTCGCAAATCCGGGCCAAGAACGCGAATATCAATACAGCTGGAAACGCCAGAACTGGTTTGAAAACTCCGCCGCCGAGCACCGGGCCGTACGCGAGAATGTCGGCATGTATGATATGTCGTCTTTCGGCAAAATCCGCGTCGAAGGGCCGGATGCCATGGCCTTCATGAACTACATTGGCGGCGGCGACTATGACGTGCCTGTCGGCAAAATCGTCTACACGCAGTTCCTCAATCACACCGGAGGCATCGAGGCTGATGTTACCGTCACGCGCCTCTCGGAAACCGCCTATATCGTCGTGACCCCAGCGGCCACACGTCTGGCAGATCAAACATGGATGATGCGCCATAAAGGTGATTTCAACGTGGTGCTGACCGACGTCACCGCAGGCGAAGGCGTCTTGGCCGTCATGGGACCAAACGCGCGCAAGCTGCTTGAAAAAGTCTCACCCAACGATTTCTCAAACGCCGTGAACCCCTTTGGCACCGCCCAAGAGATCGAGATCGGCATGGGCCTCGCCCGCGCGCACCGGGTGACCTATGTCGGCGAGCTCGGCTGGGAGATCTATGCGAGCGCTGATCAGGCAGGCCATGTCTTTGAAACGCTCTATGAGGCGGGTCAAGACATGGGCCTCAAGCTCTGCGGCATGCATATGATGGACAGCTGCCGGATCGAGAAGGGCTTCCGCCACTTTGGCCACGACATCACCTGCGAAGACCACGTGGTTGATGCTGGGCTGGGCTTTGCTGTGAAAGTCGACAAAGGCAGCGACTTCATAGGCCGCGAGGCCGTCGTGCATCGCAAGGAATTCGGCCCCAAGGCGCGCCTGTTGCAGTTCAAACTGACCGATCCAGAGCCGCTTTTGTTCCACAACGAACCCATCATCCGTGACGGCGAATATGTGGGTTATGTCAGCTCTGGCAACTACGGCCATACGCTGGGTGGCGCCATCGGCATGGGCTATGTGCCTTGCGAAGGCGAGAAGGGCGCCGACGTTCTGGCCTCGACCTATGAGATCGACGTCATGGGCACAAAGGTGCGCGCTGAGGCATCTTTGAAGCCCATGTATGATCCGAAATCCGAGCGCGTAAAGGTCTAGTGGTTCATTGGCCCTTCGGGGCGATATCGATCCATGACCTGATCCAGCATCCGGTTTGTGATCTCGGGATTTTCCGCCTGTAAGCAAGGCAGCAGCACGGCTTTGTTCATGCGCTGCCGTTGCCCGCTTGGGTTCTTGTCCTTGGCAGGCTGCACGTCGGCAAAACACTGCACAAAGACCTCCTCAGAGATATTGAGATCGGCCGCGATCAGATCGGTTGGCCGGTTTCCGCGTTCGGCATTCGGAATGGCCGCACTGGCGAGGCTAAGGCCTCCGGAGACGAAGATAACGGCGTAAACGAGAGTGCGCATGATGTCCTCTTTGGTCTGCTCAGGAGTGATACGGACCCATCACGAAATTCCGTCGCGGAGATCACAAAATTTCATCAACCGAGCGCTTTCCATAACCGCCCAGACCTGCGCTAATACCTGCCGGAGGAGCGACATGGCTCAAAGCGCGACAGTCACGAACAAAGACACCCCGCAAGGTCTGGGTTTTGCGGTTTCGGCTTATTTCATGTGGGGGTTCCTGCCGCTCTATATGAAACTCGTGGCTCATATTCCTTCGGTCGAAGTCGTCGCCCATCGGATCATCTGGTCCGTTCCCATTGCCGGTCTATTGCTGGTGATCCTGCGTCGCACCGATGCTCTGCGTGAGGCTCTGACGTCGCCGAAAACCTTGGCGCTTGGGGCGCTGACGGCGGCGTTGATTTCGGTGAACTGGGCGATTTATGTCTATTCGATTGCCACCGATCGCGCAGTGGATTCAGCGCTTGGGTATTACATCAATCCGCTGTTCTCAGTTCTATTAGGCGCGATCTTGCTGCGAGAACGCCCCACGCGCGCGCAAACTGTGGCCATCGGCCTAGCTGGCCTTGCCGTTCTGGTGCTTTTCGTGACCGCCTCGCGCCCGCCTTGGATCCCGATCAGCTTGATGCTGACCTGGGGATTTTACGCCTATTGCAAAAAATCCCTGCCGATTGGTCCCAACCAGGGCTTCATGCTCGAGGTTCTGATCCTCTCGATCCCGGCGATCCCCTATGTCGCTTATCTATATTCAACGGGGCAGGGATATTTTCTAACTGATCTTAGCAACACCTGGCTGTTGATCGGCTGCGGCGTTGTCACGGCGGTGCCACTGATCGTCTATGCCAATGGCGCCAAACTCTTGCGTCTGAGCACCATTGCCATTCTCCAATACATCGCGCCGTCGATGATCTTTATTATCGCCGTCTTTGTCTTTGGAGAGACCATCGACACCGGCCGCATGATTGCCTTCCCTCTGATCTGGTTGGCGCTGATCATCTATACCACCTCAATGATCCGCGAGATGCGCAAGGGTTGAGGCCGTCCCGCCATCCGCGTAGAGAGCGGTCATGGTAGAGATCACGCCCTATAATCCCCCAATGGATCCACTGGATGTCCTGCATGAGGACGGCCATATCATTGTGGTGAACAAACCCTCGGGGCTTTTGTCCGTGCCAGGGCGCGGGGAACATCTGGCAGATTGTCTGATCTCGCGCGTACAGGCTGCCTTTCCCGATGCGCTTTTGGTGCATCGTCTGGATCGCGACACGTCTGGCGTCATGGTCTTTGCCCTGACGGCGCACGCACAACGCAATCTCTCGATGCAGTTTGAGAAACGCAGCACCAAGAAAACCTATGTCGCGCGTGTGTCTGGTGAGATTGCCGAGAAAACCGGAACTGTTGATCTGCCACTGATTGTGGATTGGCCGAACCGTCCTCTGCAGAAAGTCTGCCACGAAACCGGTAAGCCCGCCGTGACCGACTGGCGTGTGCTAAAGGTCGGTGGCGGAGAAACCCGCGTGCGCCTATCCCCTAAAACGGGTCGCAGCCATCAGCTGCGGGTTCATATGCTGGCGCTTGGCCATGTTATCCTCGGGGATCCACTTTACGCCAAAGGCGCGGATCTCGATTATCCGCGCCTCATGTTGCACTCCGAAGAATTGCGCCTGAACCACCCGGAAAGTGGCAAAGGCATGAGTTTCCGCGCCAAAGCACCGTTTTAGGGGCGCTGCCCCTCTGAGCCTGTTTGCTGCGCAAACCGCCTCATTCACCCCGGGATATTTCTGGCAAGAGAAAAGCCGGTTTCATCTTGCCAAAAATACTCAAGTCCGACCGGGGAAGGCTAGAACGAACATCCCGAGATCACTTTGACCTCGCAGAATTCCTCCAGCCCCCAAGGGCCACCCTCGCGGCCGTTCCCGGACTGTTTCATGCCGCCAAAGGGGATGCCGTGGCCAAAGCCAACCGAGTTGGTTTCTACCATGCCCGAACGCACGGAGCGTGCCACGCGCAGGCGTTTTACATCGTCTTCGGTTTGGATGTAGTTGGTCAGACCATAGACTGTATCGTTGGCCATTTCGATGGCCTCAGCCTCGGAATCAAACGGCGTGATCGCGAGCACTGGGCCGAAGATTTCTTCGCGATAGATCGTCATGTCAGGCGTCACGTCGGCAAAGACCGTGGGGCGCACGAAATAGCCTTTGTTCAGACCTTCAGGGCGACCCAAACCACCAGCGAGCAGTGTTGCGCCTTCTTTGATGCCTGTCTCGATCAGCCCCTGGATCTTGTTGAACTGCGCTTCTGACACGACCGGACCGATGTGACGCCCAGGCTTTGACGCGAGATCCACGGTGACCTTCTCGGCCGTGGCTTTGGCGATCTCGAGCGCTTCTGCGTAGTAGCTACGTTCCACCATCATGCGGGTTGGCGCGTTGCAGGATTGGCCCGAGTTGTTCATGCAGTGCAGCACCCCGTTGCGCACGGTTTTCTCTGGCGCGTCCGCAAAGACGATATTCGCGCCCTTGCCGCCAAGCTCAAGGCTCACGCGCTTGAGGCTGTCGGCTGCGGCTTTGGAAATCGCGATACCTGCGCGGGTCGAGCCGGTAAAGCTGATCATATCCACGTCTGGATGCGTTGAAAGCTGGCTGCCAACTCCCATGCCATCGCCATTCACGAGGTTGAAAACTCCGGCCGGAAAGCCTGCGTCATCCATCATCTCGGCAAACAAGAGGCCTGAGAGGGGCGCAATTTCCGAGGGTTTCAAAACGATGGTGCAGCCGACCGCGAGGGCTGGGATTACCTTCAGCACAACCTGGTTCATCGGCCAGTTCCATGGCGTGATCATCCCGCAAACGCCGATGGGCTCCATGTGGATGCGTTCGTTGCGATAGGGGCGTTCGACCTCAAAATTGTCTAACGCCTCAAAGAAGCCGTCCATATGCCAAGGCCCGCAGCCCCACTGAGAGTTCGTGGCCATATCAATCGGCGCGCCCATTTCCTGGCTGATGGCGTCTCCCATTTCAGCCTGTCGCGCGTTGTAGATGTCATAGAACTTGCGGATCAATGCGATGCGATCCTCCATCGGGGTCGCAGCCCAAGCAGGAAACGCCGCGCGGGCCGCAGCAACCGCAGCGTCTGTGTCCGCCTGATCGCCTAGCGAAATCACGGCGCAGGGCTCCTCGGTGCTTGGGTTGATCACCTCAAGGTCTTTGGCAGCGACAGGATCCACCCAGGATCCGTTGATATAGAATTGGCGTTTTGCAAGCATTGGGTTGAACTCTCAGATAAGATTGCCACTTTTGGAGTGTAGAAATATCTATCTGCACATCGCGAGTCTCAATGCCAGAAACGCGACGTAACTAGGTCTCTTTTGGAGGATGCCACATGGCTCTCAGAATTAACGATGTTGTTCCCGATTTCACCGCCGATACCGATCAGGGCGAGATTTCGTTCCACGATTGGATTGGCGACAGCTGGGCGATCCTGTTTTCTCATCCAAAGGACTTTACACCGGTTTGCACAACGGAGTTTTCCGCCGTCGCACAATTGGCCGATGAATGGGCCGCGCGGGGGACCAAAGTGATTGGCGTGTCCGTTGATGGGGTCGAAGACCACAAAAAGTGGAAAGAAGACATCGCGAGTTATGGCAATGCGCCTGCTGGTTTTCCGATCATTGCGGATGCGGGTCTCAAGGTCTCTAAGCTCTTTGATATGCTGCCTGCTGAGGCTTACTTGCCGGATGGCCGCACTCCTGCTGACAGTGCCACAGTGCGCTCTGTGTTCATCATTGGACCGGACAAGCAGTTGAAACTGTCGATGACCTATCCGATGACTGTAGGCCGGAATTTTGCCGAGATCCTGCGCGCTTTGGACGGTCTTCAGATGTCATCCAAAGGCGTGGCGACCCCTGCGAACTGGATGCCAGGTGAGGATGTGATCATTCCGCCGACCGTGTCCAATGAAGACGCGACCGCCAAATTTGGTGAGTTTGAGACGGTGTTTCCTTATTTGCGGAAGACGAAAGCGCCTGAGTAGGGCGACGAAAGTCCAACAAAAAAGCCCCGCAGTTTGCGGGGCTTTTCTTTTCGTGCCAAGAGGACCTTACTCCTCAGCCTTTTCCTTTTTCGGCTCAGGCTTGATCTCTTCACCGGTTTCCTGATCGACGACTTTCATCGACAGGCGGACTTTACCACGGTCGTCAAAGCCCAGCAGCTTGACCTTAACTTCCTGACCTTCTTTCAGAACGTCGGATGGGTGGTTCAGGCGGCGGTTTTCGATCTGGGATACGTGCACCAGACCGTCGCGCTTACCAAAGAAGTTCACGAAAGCACCGAAGTCGACGATCTTAACGACTTTGCCGTTATAGATCTGGCCTTCTTCTGGCTCTGCCACGATCGAGTGGATCATGTCGTAGGCTTTTTGGATCGACTCACCGTTCGGGGACGCGATCTTGATCACGCCGTCGTCGTTGATGTCGACTTTCGCGCCAGAGACCTCAACGATTTCACGGATCACCTTACCGCCAGAGCCGATTACTTCACGGATCTTGTCGGTTGGGATGTTCATGGTCTCGATGCGAGGCGCGTGAACAGAGAAGTCAGAGGCGCCAGACAGCGCTTTGTTCATCTCGCCCAGGATGTGCATCCGGCCGTCTTTCGCCTGTGCCAGCGCTTTTTCCATGATCTCGGGCGTGATGCCTGCGACTTTGATGTCCATCTGCAGCGAGGTGATGCCGTTCTCGGTACCCGCCACTTTGAAGTCCATGTCGCCGAGGTGGTCTTCGTCACCCAGGATGTCGGTCAGGATCGCATAAGAGCCGTCATCCTCAAGGATCAGACCCATGGCCACACCCGCAACTGCGGATTTGAGCGGCACGCCCGCGTCCATCATGGACAGGGAGCCACCACAAACGGATGCCATAGAAGACGAGCCGTTGGATTCGGTGATTTCGGAAACCACACGCACGGTGTAAGGGAAGTCGGTTGCCGCTGGCAGAACCGCCTGCAGCGCGCGCCATGCCAGTTTGCCGTGACCGATTTCGCGACGACCTGGAGGGCCCACGCGACCAGCTTCACCTACAGAGTATGGAGGGAAGTTATAGTGCAGCAGGAAGTTAGAGCGGAAGTTGCCATGCAGTGCGTCGATGATTTGTTCGTCATCGCCGGTGCCCAGAGTGGTGACAACCAGACCTTGGGTCTCGCCGCGTGTGAAGAGGGCGGAACCGTGAGTCCGTGGCAGGAAGCCAACTTGGCTTTCGATCGCGCGCACAGTGGTGGTGTCACGACCGTCAATACGCTTGCCGGTTTTCACAACGTCACCGCGCAGAATGCCGGCTTCGAGCTTTTTCATCGCGGAGCCGAGGTTCGCGTCCTCAAGCTGCTCTTCGGTCAGAGCTTCTTTGATCGCGTCGCGGGCTGCGGAAACAGCTGCGGTGCGCTCTTGCTTGTCGGTGATCGCGAAAGCTGCACGCATTTGCTCTTCGCCAGCGGCTTTCACGGCAGCATAGAGATCGGCGTAGTCCGGTGCTTGGAAGTCAAACGGCTCTTTCGCGGCGTCTTCAGCCAGATCGATGATCAGGTCGATCACCGGCTGGAAGCTGTCGTGGGCAAATTTCACCGCACCCAGCATTTCTGCTTCGGACAGTTCGTAAGCCTCAGATTCCACCATCATCACGGCGTCTTTGGTGCCCGCAACAACGAGGTCCAGACGCTGATCTGGCTTGGTGCGCAGCTCGTCCATATCGTCGATTTCTGGGTTGAGGATGTATTCGCCATCCACGAAACCAACACGTGCCGCAGCAATCGGGCCCATGAATGGAACGCCAGAGATGGTCAGCGCCGCGGAAGCCGCGATCATCGCCACGATATCTGGGTCATTGACCAGATCGTGGGACAGAACGGTACACATCACGAGGACTTCGTGCTTGAAGCCTTCGACGAACAGCGGGCGGATCGGACGGTCGATCAAACGCGCGGTCAGAGTCTCTTTTTCGGTCGGACGCGCTTCGCGTTTGAAAAAGCCACCTGGGACTTTACCGGCCGCATAGTATTTCTCTTGGTAATGTACGGTCAGCGGGAAAAAGTCCTGACCGGGTTTTGGTGCCTTAGCAAAGGTCACAGCGGCCATAACCGAGGTTTCGCCCAGAGTGGCGATCACACAGCCGTCGGCCTGACGGGCAACCTTGCCCGTTTCCAGCGTGAGGGTCTCTTCGCCCCACTGCATCGTTTTCTTAGATTCGTTAAACATCTATCGTTTCCTAAGTCGGAGCACTCCCGGGCCCTCCCGGGTCTCCTGATTTTGATGGTGGCCCCATTGCCACCGACCCCTTATCCTCTTGCACGCGCCCGGGGCCTCAGGCGTCACGTCTCAGATAGGGCGCGCATAGCTGATTTTAAGGGGTTTGGAAAGGGCAGAGTCGTAACCACGGGGTTAAGGGGCTTTGCCCCTCTGAGAGGGATTGGGGCAATCCCTCTCATTCACCCCAGAGTATTTCGGGCAAGATGAAAGTGTTAAGCCTTCTCGCCCGGCATCCGCGTGATGCCGAACGCCTTACGCGCCGTCACAAGCCGGAGGTCTTCGGGGTCCATACCCAAGGACAGCATCGTCTCTCGATCAAAACGTTCGCGCGCGGTGTCGCGGTCATGCGCAGTGCCGAAGAGCCGGTCGATCCATTCCATCCCAAGGCTCACATGGAACGTGGCATGGTGGTCTTGGTAGTGGTGTGCCATGTGCTTGCGGGTGACACGTTGGCCGAACCAGCCTTTCTTCACGTTCAGATGGGCCAGCGTGTGGCAATATTCATAGAAGGTGAAGGCCGAGACCGAACCAACAAAGAGCATGATCACTGCAAAGTAGAGCGCAGAGGTGAAGCCAAGAAACGGCCACATGATCAGCGCGTGGATGGCGACCGAGACCAGACCGAAGCGAACGGCGAACCAATGGTCGTCGCCGGTGAAATACTCTGCGTCGGTCGGAAATTCGTGGTGCGCGATATGGGTGCGATAGAGATCGTTAAAGACCCCTTGGTCCGTCGGAGGCTCGCGATGATAAAGAAAACGGTGCATCACATATTCCACAAAGAACTGCAGCACGGCTCCATACGCCAGCGCGGGGATAACCCACCAACTTGGGAAAAGTATAATTAAAACAACGCCAAAGAGCCAAAGCGGGGCCAGCCTATGCAGGCTTCCCATATTGATCAGAACGGACAGAGCTTGTTTCATCGTGATCCTCCAAGTTGGCCAAACATGACGGAATCGCCGTCCGGTGGTCAAATCTGACATCGCGTCAACTTTGTCTCATTAGGTTAGGTAGAAACCACCTTTTGTCGTCGCCCTCGAAACAAAAGATGTCGATTTTAGTGGATTGCGAAACAAAGTGTCGCATACGGTAGGAGGATCGCCGACCCGGCGGTTGTTCTTGGTTTATGGCCTCCAGTCGCCTGGTTTTTGTTAAAGAGTTGGAGGATTTTATGTCTGACACAAATAATTCCCCAGGGACGGGCGACCAAACCCTGGAGTTCGAAACGGACTATGAGTTGGGACAAGACAATATCCGGCCGATGGGGCTTGATATTCACAATCCAGTTTTCCTGGTGTCCAGTATTGTCATTGCAGGGTTTGTTCTTTTGTCTTTGGCCAACCAAGAGGCCTCGGCGGCCTTTTTCGGATGGCTGCGCCCTTGGCTGACCAGCACGTTTGACTGGTTCTTGGTGCTCTCTGTGGACGCCATTACCCTGTTCTGTCTGGCGCTGATTGTCTTGCCCGTGGGCAAGGTGCGGATCGGCGGCAAAGACGCCAAGCCTGATTATTCCTATGCCGGTTGGATTGCGATGATGTTCGCAGCCGGTATCGGTATTGGTCTCTTGTTCTTTGGCGTTCTTGAGCCGGTGTACTACCAGTTCTCTGAAGGTGGCGGCGCGAGCCCTCTGGGCATCGACCAGTCGCAGCCAGGCAATGAATACATCGGTGTTGTCGGCACGATCCACCATTGGGGTCTTGAGGGCTGGGCGGTCTATGCGGCCGTGGGTCTGAGCCTCGGGATCTTTTGCTATAACCTCGGTCTACCGCTCACGCTGCGGTCTGCGTTCTATCCAATTCTGGGCGAGCGCGTCTGGGGCTGGTGGGGTCACATCATCGATACGCTTGCGGTGTTCGCGACACTCTTTGGCCTGACCACATCGCTGGGTCTGGGTGCCCAGCAGGTGGCTGCGGGTCTGAACGAAGTCTTTGGCATCACGCCAACCCCGACCGTAACAGTTCTGTTGATCATCGGCATCACCGTGATCGCGCTGGGCTCCGTTCTGCTGGGCATGGACGCGGGTGTGAAACGTCTGTCCGAGATCAATATGATCATGGCGGTTGGCCTGTTCATCTTTGTGATCCTGGTAACAGGGGTTGGTGCCGCGATTTCGCGCTATTTCAACGTGATGGTGGACTACATCGTGCTCTTGCCGGCGTTGTCCAACCCGTTTGGGCGAACCGACACGAGCTTCTTCCACGGCTGGACGACCTTCTATTGGGCCTGGTGGATCGCTTGGTCTCCATTCGTTGGCATGTTCATCGCGCGGATCTCGCGGGGACGGACTGTGCGTGAATTCGTGATCTGTGCACTGGTTGCGCCTACCGCGGTTTGTGCGCTGTGGATGTCCACTTTTGGTGGTGCCGCGATCGACATGCTGAATGCAGGTGGCGCAGAGGGCGTTAAGGCAACCGTTATTGACGCCTACAAGCCCGAAGGCGCACTGTTTGGCTTCCTTAAGGAACTGCCGCTTTACAGCATCGTCGCGCCGATTGCGCTGGTTCTGATCGTGATCTTCTTTGTGACCTCGTCAGACTCGGGTTCACTGGTCATCGATACGATCACAGCAGGCGGCAAGATGGACGCGCCTCCGGTGCAGCGTGTGTTCTGGTGTACGCTGGAAGGCCTCGTGGCGATTGCGCTTCTGTTGGGCGGCGGTTTGTCCGCGCTTCAGGGGGCGGCGGTTTCGACCGGTATTCCGTTCACGCTTGTGGTTTTGATCATGTGCTATTGCCTGTGGCTGGCTCTGCGGTCTGAGGCCAAGAAACAGAACGGTTAAGGGTAATACCTGCCGCTAAAAACAAGATCGCCCGCGCTGGGGAAAGCGCGGGCGTTTTCTTTGGCGAGGATTAATTGCGACGCCAAAGAGGGAATGGGTCATCCTCGTAAGGATAGGTCTCGAGGCTTTCCAAGGTTGCATCCTTGACCAAGCAGGCGTCCATCTGAGCCGTCATCCATGCCCAGTCGATGCCAGATCCAATAAACACCAGCTCTTGGCGGCGATCGCCAAAAGGTTCGGACCAATGGGATTTCAGATAGTCGCGCGCTTGCTGGTGATCGGGCCAGCGATCTTCTGGCACCGAAGCCCACCATGTGCCCAAAGGCGTGACTGATGACAGCGCGCCGGCCAGCGAAAACTCTGCAACCCAATCCGGCCGCGTTGTCATCCAGAAGTGCCCCTTGGCGCGGATCACGCCGGGGAGGTCTCCGTTCAGGAAGGCGTGGATCTTGACTGGATCGAAAGGTGCACGCGCGCGGTAAACGAAAGAGGCGATGCCGTATTCTTCGGTTTCTGGTGTGTGGTCTTCAAAGCCGTAAAGCTCTTTGGCCCACATTGGGTGTTCGTGGGCTTTCTCAAAGTCAAAGAGGTTCGTATTGAGGATCTCTTTCGGCTCCACAACACTGTGGCTGGTTTGAATGATCTTGGCGTCCGCATTCAGGCTGCGGATGATTTTCAAAGCGGCGTCGACATTCTGAGGCGTCGTATCCTGGACCTTGTTCAGGATGACAACATCAGCAAATTCGATCTGATCGGTCAGCAAATGCACCAGAGTGCGCTCGTCCTCTTCGCCCATGGTTTCGCCGCGGTCCGCCAAGAAATCGTGGCTCGAGAAATCGTTGAGCAGATTTACCGCGTCCACCACGGTGACCATTGTGTCCAGACGCGCGAGGTCGTCGAGGCTGTCCCCGCCTTCGTCGCGGAACTCAAAGGTTGCGGCGACAGGAAGGGGTTCGGAAATCCCGGTCGACTCGATCAGCAAATAATCAAACCGAGCCTCTTCGGCCAGACGGCGTACTTCGGCCAGAAGGTCATCGCGCAGGGTGCAGCAGATGCAGCCGTTGGACATCTCAACGAGGGTCTCGTCGGTCTGGCTCAGCTCTGCACCGCCTTCGCGCAGAAGGTCGGCGTCGATGTTGACCTCGGACATGTCGTTTACGATGACGGCCACCTTCAGGCCGTCGCGGTTGTTCAAAATGCGGTTCAAGAGTGTGGTTTTGCCGGCGCCAAGAAAGCCTGACAGGACCGTCACCGGAAGGCGGGACTCATTCATGGGGATCTTCTAGAAATGTTATATCGTAACAATCATGCAATGAGAAAAGTTTCAAGAGGCTGAATGCCAGACAAACAAAAACCCCCGCACGACCGATCGTGCAGGGGTTTCTTGATACCGAGGGTTCGGTGTCGTCTTAGCGACGCAGGCCCAGACGCTTGATCAGATCAGCGTAGCGCGCTTCGTCTTTGCCCTTCAGGTAGTCCAGCAGCTTGCGGCGCTGAGCAACCATTTTCAAAAGACCACGACGGCCGTGGTTGTCTTTTTTGTGGGTTTTGAAGTGCTCGGTCAGGGTCGCGATGCGGGAAGAGAGGATGGCAACCTGAACTTCAGGCGAACCGGTGTCGCCTTCTTTGGTTGCGTATTCTTTCATCACGCGTGCTTTTTCTTCAACAGTGATCGACATCGGGGTCTCCTTAGTTAAGGGTTCAGGGCGCAAGCCGGGATGTCGTCCAGCAGGGTCCTATGGAGTATCACGTGATTCCACGCGATTGCGCGCATATAGGCGGTTTGGCTTCAAAAGGGAAGGGGTCAGGCGGGCAGACTAGTGATGATCGAGATGTCGGCTGGTGTAAGCGCGCCACCCCCGACAACAGTCAGGATGGTTTCGCCGTCAAGCATCACATGTCCAATCGTCGGATCCGATGCGTCGGCGGCGACCGTCAATCGTGCGGGATCCAACGTGCCCGTCTCGTCATAAAAGGCGACGCTGTCTTTGGTGTCGTCAAAATCAGCCCAAAGCGCCGCATTTCCGCCCGCGTTCCAATGGCTGACAATGGCCTGATCCGCGCCGCTGATGCCTTCGATGAAATCACCTGCCCCTGCGATCAGGATGTCATCGCCTTGTCCGCCGACCAGAGTGTCGCCGACATCAATGTCTTCGCCCTGCGCGTTCAGAACCGTTCCTATCAGAATGTCATCACCTGACCCGCCGGAAAAATCATCTGCCCCAAGGCCGCCTGTGATCGTATCGTTGCCATGATTGCCAGAGACAAAATCCGCGCCCGCACCGCCACAGAGCTGGTCCTGACCCAGCCCGCCAAAAAGCGTGTCGTTCCCCGCGTCGCCCGATAGCCAATCATCGTCCAATCCGCCGAGCAACAGGTCCGCATCCTCTCCGCCAAAGAGCGCGTCGTTCTCGTCCCCGCCTTCCAGTCGGTCCTCGCCATGGCCGCCATAGAGCTCATCCTCGTCATCCTGGCCGATCAGGACATCGTTCCCGTCATTGCCAACCAAAGTGTCCGCGCCGCCATAACCGTTGAGCTGATCATTGCCCGCGCCGCCTTCAAGAAAATCTGCAATGTCAGAGCCCGGGAGGATCTGATCTGTGATCAGGCCGTCATCCTCTGGCGCGTCGTCGCTGTCGTCCTCAGGCTCTGGCCCCGTATCCCACAGTGCCGCGCCCAAAGCGGCCATGCCCAGCAATGTCGCAAATACCCACATAGGCTCCTCCCTAAAGCTGGAAGAGACTATTAATTTCAGCGCGTTAGAGACAGAAGGCTCTGGACTGTCGGTTAATTGGTTAACGGGCGTTATTGCGTGGTGTCGATCTGTTTCAGGATCTCGGATGCCCAGTTTCCGATCAGGGGGATAAACTCTATCTGGCTGATAAACCACGCTAAAATCGAAACTACGATGGTTGCGCCCAGCACCGACCCAAGGCCAAAGGCCAAGCCACGCCCCAGTTGAAACAGCATCATGCGCCAGACGGAGTTCTGAATGCGAATGAACCGATGTTGGTTCAGCTTTTCGACCTCAACGGTCAGTTTCTCAAGTGTCTCTTGGGAGGTGGGGTCCATGAAAATCACTTTCTGATCAATGGGCTAGAGCGGCCAGAGTTCCGGCTGCTGCGCATAGGCGATATAGAGCGGGTGGCGCGGATGGCCAGCTTTGGTTTGCCCGAAACTATGCACCGCGCGACCGCTTCGCGCCAAGAGGTCTCGGACCTTGAATCCTTGATCCAAATGGTCGCCATGGGCCCCCCAAGCCGCGATCACCGTGTCGGCCCAATCGCAGGTTTCCGTAATAAAGGCTGCGTTCTCAGGACCTTCGGGAGATTTATGTTTCCGCATCTTGTGCGGATCGGTTTCACGCAGGGCGAAAATATTCACCGCGCGAAAGCCGCCAAATCCCAAGGCGCGCGCGCGGCGTTCGCAGCGTTCAATCGTGGGATCATTCTGAATCTCTGTCGCTTTTGATGGATTAAGCATGATGAACGCAACTTTGCGCCCTGTTTCATCCCAAACCCGGGTCAGCGCATAGCGATAGGTCTCGCAATCAGAATAGACGGCGGTCGAGGCCGCGTCGTCTTTTTGATGGCTCCGCGTGATCATTCAGGCAGGACGAAGACCCGCGAAGGGTGCAACTCGCCCGCTTTGAAAACGCCCACGGCAATGGGGTCTCCATCGAGGCTGGCCCAGCATTCTTCGCCATATTCTACGTCGCTTGCGATCACCATGCCCGGATTGCCATTGCGCAACCGCACGGCGCCTTCGGCAGTGGCTTTGACCTCGGTCAGCTCGGTCAGCCCTTCGGTCAAAGGGCGCAGATAGGCGTCGAGCTCTGGCGTTTTGGCCATCTCATCAATCTGTTCAATGGAGATACCGTCTGAGGCCGTGAAAGGCCCGGACCAGATCCGGCGCAGCTCGCGCACATGGCCCAAACACCCCAAAGCCTCGCCCAGATCGCGGGCAATTGAGCGCACGTAGCCCCCTTTCCCGCAGGTCATCTCGAGCGTGACGTGATCCGCGTCCTCGCGGTCGATCATAACCAGTTCCTCGACCCAAAGGGGGCGCGCAGCGATCTCAAAGTCTTCGTCGTCGCGCGCCAGCTTATAGGCCCGCTCGCCGTCGATTTTGACGGCTGAGAACTTTGGAGGCACCTGCATGATGTCGCCAACGAATTGGCCAAGTGCGGCTTTGATGTCGTCGTCCGTGGGACGCGCTTCCGAGGTCGCGATCACTTCGCCCTCGGCATCGTCCGTGTTGGTCGCAGCCCCCAGCCGCACCGTGAATGTATAGGCCTTGAGGCTGTCAGTGATGTAAGGAACCGTCTTGGTCGCTTCGCCCAGAGCTACGGCCAGAACGCCCGTCGCCTCTGGATCCAGAGTGCCAGCATGGCCCGCCTTTTTCGCAGCCATCGCCCAGCGCACCTTATTGACCACTGCAGTCGAGGTCATCCCCGCCGGTTTGTCCACCACGAGCCAGCCCGAAATATCCCGACCTTTGCGTTTGCGCGCCATCTTTGACCTCTGAATTCAACGAAAGCGCCGGATAGGCAAAACTGAAGCGCCCGTCAACGGCTACTCGACCACACCGACAATCGGCCCCATCCAGAACCCGGGATCGGACCGGTCCAGATCCGTTGCATGCAAGCGGCTGATCTTACCATCGAAATAGAGCGCCTGAGGCAGCTTCAGGATATCGCGGAAGAACCGCGCGAATTCGTGGAAATTGACGGAATTCTCGGATTTCACAAAGATCGCCGTCTTGCCGTCAGCCGAAGTGCCAACCCCATTACGCACGAATTTCGACGTGCTGTCAGGAAGGAATCGCGGATGCAACTGGCCGTCGATTACTAGCATGGGGCCTGACTGGGTTGCGTAGGTACACTCGGGAGTGTCCGCTTTGTACGCAAGGCTCTCGATCACATCAGCACGAGCGCTGCGGATGCAGAGAACTCCGTTCGGCACGAGGCCGAAATTGCCGGGGCCCGAGTTTGGATAGAGTTTGGACTCTTGCCGACCCTCTTCCAGATAAAGCCCAACCGGACGGCGATCCAAGTGATACATGCCAGCGTTCATGCCAAAGCTCAGGGTCTGGCCCTCGGGCAAACTGGCTTCAATCGAGGAAAACTGGCCGAGAATTTCACCCGCATCATCGCGCAGAAACAGGCGCAGGTTTTCCTCAGCAGGCCGGACCGTGCAGATCGTATAGCGATTGCCTTCATAGCGCGCATTCTCACAGGTGACGGCCGAGGCCAATCCCGGCAAAAACAGCGCTATGAGAACCGCCGCAATCCTCATTCGATATCGCGTTTCACGTTATCAAGGTTCAGCATGCGGCGCGTGTCATCCATCTGATCAAAGGTCTGATCGAGTTGAAACCGCAGATCCGGGGTGAACTTGAGGCCCAGTTTCTTGCCGACCACCCGGCGCAGCTCGGCCTTATTGGCGGCCAGCAGCTTCAGAACATTCTCCTGCCCCTTGCCGCCCAAAGGCAGCACATAGGCTGTCGCGATCTTCAGATCTGGGCTCGTACGCACCTCACCCACAGTGATCGACATGCGGTTGAGGTCCGGATCATGGATATCGCCACGCTGCAGGACTTCCGACAGGGTACGCCTGATCAACTCGCCGACGCGAAGCTGGCGCTGAGATGGGCCCGGGCCGTCGTGGAACTTGTTCTTTCCCATATGACTGACTTATGTCCTTTCAGGGTCTTTGCCAAGCGAGGCTTATAAGGTAAGGGCAGGCGGATAGCCCAAAGGAGACGGATATGGAAGAGCTGCCAGGCATTGTGATCACCGGAGCATCAGGTCGTATGGGCCAAATGCTGATCAAGACCGTGCTTGAGAGCGACAAGGCGCGTCTCGTCGGGGCTGTGGAACGCGAGGGCCATGACTGGATCGGTCAGGACGTTGGTGTCGCCATAGGCGGTGCTGCCGTTGGGGTGTCTGTAACCGACAAACCCCTTGAGGCCTTTGCCAAAGCGCAGGCTGTTATTGATTTTACAGCACCTGCAGCCACAATCGCCTTTTCCAAATTGGCGGCGCAAGCCCGAGCCGTTCATGTGATTGGCACCACGGGCATGACCGACGAGGAAATCGCGCAACTGGAACCCGCTAGCCATCACGCCGTGATCGTGCGCGCGGGCAATATGAGCCTCGGCGTCAATCTGCTGACGCAGCTGACCAAAAAGGTCGCGGCCGCTCTGGATGACGAATTTGACATCGAGATCATCGAATCCCATCACCATCATAAGGTGGATGCCCCGTCAGGCACCGCGCTCATGCTAGGCGAAGCTGCTGCCGAAGGGCGCGGCGTTGCGCTCAATGACGTACGTGACTCAGGTCGCGACGGCATCACCGGCGCGCGCAAAAAGGGCGATATCGGCTTCACAGCTATCCGCGGCGGAGACATTGTCGGCGAACACGACGTGCTCTTTGCAGCCGCAGGCGAACGCATCATTCTGCGCCACATGGCCACTGATCGTTCGATCTTTGCGCGCGGCGCATTGAAAGCCGCGCTTTGGGGCCAGGACAAAATGCCCGGCCAATATGACATGCTGGATGTGCTGGGGCTCTAAGCTCTACTTAAACCCGTGCATCCGCTTGGCCCATTGCCAAGCCACGATCATGCCTTTGAAGCGTGGCAGGACCAGCAAGGCCACAACTGTGGCCAGCGCACACATAGACACAGCCAAAGTCAAAGGCGACGGACGCATGTACTCCCACATGGTGGTCAGGAAAAAGATCACCACGTGGCCCACAACAAGAATTGTCAGATACGCAGGCCCATCATCCGCGCGCTGAGGTGTATAATCTTCGCGGCACTCTGGGCAGTGATCCACAACCTTGAGATAGCTGTGCAGCAAGCGCCCTTCGCCGCAATTCGGACAGCGGCACTGCAAGCCTTTCATCAGTGATGGCATCAAAGGGCGATCATCTGGCTCATTCACACTCAAGTCACTCATTCTCTTGCTCCAAATATCCCGGGGTTTGGGGCAGAGCCCCAGCCTTGGACCGTAGGTTTGCCTCAGAAATCGACGGCAATGCCCTTCTTCTCCCAATCGCCATAGCGCACAGGCTCCGGTCCATCGCGGCCGCCCAGTTCAGGCGCCAGAGCCATCTCCTCGGCCTTTTTGCGGCGCGCCTCGGCCTCTGCTAGCGCACGTTGCGCGGCGGGGGGCAGGTCTTTGTTCTCAGATTCGGACATCGCATGCGCTCCTTTGGCGGGGTTTCTTTCCCACATCACCCCTGATATACGCCCGCCGCACCCCTGCACAAGTGAGACAAGGAGTCCCTGATGCCTCAAGCCGGTCTGCCCGCGCGCCGCGCCGCTGTGTTCCTGCTGGATCAGGTTCTGGGCGAAGGACGTCTTTTGTCTGAAGCCATCGGAGGCGGGGCATTGGAGCGTCTGGATCCCGCCGACCGCGCCACGGCGCAACGTCTGGCGACGGAAACTCTACGGGGCCTCGAACGCATCGACCGCATCCTGCAGAAACACCTGCAGAAATACCCGCCGATCACCGTGCGCAACGCCCTTCGTATCGGCGCTTACGAGCTTTGCATCGGCGGCGCGGCCCATGGCGTCGTGAATTCCTTTGTCGAGATCGTCTCACGCAGCAAACGCCATGGCTCGATGAAGGGTCTTGTGAATGCGGTGCTGCGCAAAGTGGCCGCCAACGGTGCCGAGGTCTATCCGACCCTACGCACACCCCGCTTGCCGAAATGGCTGCGGGGGCCGCTGGTTGAGGCCTATAGCCCCGAGATCGTAGCCGCCATCGAAGAAGCCCATTTCGCGGGCGCTCCTCTGGACCTGACCGCGAAATCTGACCAAGGCGCATTGCAACGCGCGACCGAAGGCGGGCTTTTGCCAACGGGGTCCGTGCGTTTGAAAGAGGCGGGTCAGGTCTCGATGCTGCCGGGCTTTAAGAAAGGCACATGGTGGGTGCAGGACGCAGCGGCTGCGATTCCGGTGCAGGTTTTGGCTCCCAAAGACGGTGAAGCGGTCCTAGAACTCTGCGCCGCGCCGGGTGGGAAAACCATGCAGATCGCAGCCTCTGGTGCGCAGGTTCGCGCTGTGGACACCAGCGAATCTCGCATGGCGCGGGTCGCGGAAAACCTGAGGCGTACAAAATTAGAAGCCGAACTCGTGGTCGGAGACGCTCTGGCGGAAGAGGGCCAATGGGACGCGATCCTTCTGGACGCGCCTTGCTCTGCCACTGGCACTATCCGTCGTCATCCAGATTTGCCTCACGCGAAGGATGGCAGCGATTTCTTTGATCTCTTCAACCTTCAGGCGCAAATGCTCGATCACGCGGTGCACTTGCTGAAACCCGGCGGGCGTTTGGTCTATTGCACCTGTTCGCTCTTGCCAGATGAAGGCGAAGCGCAAGTTGAAGAACTCTTGGAACGCCACGAAGGTCTGCGCGTCGACGCCGAAGCGCTAGACATCGAGGGCATCGACCCGGCTTGGCGCTCTGAAGAAGGCGGGCTGCGTCTGCGTCCAGACTATTGGGCGGATCAAGGCGGCATGGACGGGTTTTACATCGCCTGCATTCGCAAGGACTAGGCCCGCGTTCCCTCGCGCGCTAGGGTGGCGGGCATGAGCAGGCTCCTTATCATCTATCATTCCCGCACAGGTGGGGCCAAAGCGATGGCGCAGGCCGCGTTTGAGGCCGCGCAGAGCGAATGTGACGCCGTGCTTTTGCAAGCAAAAGACGCGGGCCACGCGGATATGCTGGCCGCGCAGGGTTATATCTTCTGCTGTCCCGAAAACCTCGCGGCCATAACTGGCGAGATGAAAGAGTTCTTTGACCGCAGCTACTACCCTCTGCTGGGCAGGATCGAAGGCCGCGCCTATGCGCTGATGGTCTGCGCAGGCAGCGATGGAGAGAATGCCGTGCGCCAAATGTCGCGCATCGCGACGGGCTTACGCTTGCGTCAAGCCCAAGAGCCGATCATTGTAAACACGGATGCGCAAACGCCCGAGGCGATACTGGCCCCAAAAACTTTGACCGACGCCCAACTCGCGCCGTGCAAAGAACTGGGCGAGGCCTTTGGGGCAGGCTTGTCCCTGGGTGTATTTTAACAAGATTTCGAACGGGGCGATGTATTGCCCGTCTTAACCGAACCTTTGCCAAGCCGCGCTAAAGCGATTGCAGGTGACTTTGGCAGTTGAGAGGAGTAAACTCTGGTGCAAACGCCAAAGAGCGTAGAGGCAGATCGAGATGTTCAATCCGGATAGTCTGAGCGCGCGATACACGCGGGCGATGCACCGTTTTCATGCCCGGCTGAGCACACGTGCTCGGCCAGCGACCGCGTTTACCTCGACACCAGAGCCGCGCACCATCGGTGTTTTTGCCAAAGGCCGGCAGCTTTTGGCAGGCAATTTTCTGTTCGCAGGTCACTTGGTGGTCGCGCCTGAAACCTCGATCTGGGACCTTGATACGCCCGATCCCGAATTCGAAGAAGATCTGCATGGCTTTGCGTGGCTCGATGATTTCGCAGCCGTTGGCGACACGCCCTGCCGCGAAAAGGCGCAGCTTTGGGTGTGGCGGTGGATTGATCGCTACGGCAAAGGCGATGGGCCCGGGTGGACGCCGGACCTTACGGGGCGGCGGCTTATTCGCTGGATCAACCACGCGATGCTCTTGCTGCAACGTCAGGACAAGGATCAGCAGGCGCGGTTCTATCGGTCTTTGGCGCAGCAGACGATCTTTCTGTCTCGCCGCTGGCACAAGGCGCAGCCGGGGTTGCAGCGGTTTGAAGCACTGACAGGGCTCATTTATGCCGGCCTTGCGCTCGAAGGCATGGGCAAACATGTAAAGCCTGCCGTGAAAGCTTTGGGCCGCGAATGTCAGGCGCGGATCGATGCTGAAGGCGGGATGCCGTCGCGCAATCCGGAAGAACTTCTGGAAGTCTTTACATTGCTCACCTGGGCAAGTGCCGCTTTGACGGATGCGGATCAACCGCTGACCGCCCCGCATCAGGTGGCGATAGAACGGATCGCGCCGACTTTGCGCACCTTGCGCCATTCCGACGGGGGATTGGCTCGGTTTCATGGAGGTGGTCGTGGGCTGGAAGGTCGTTTGGATACGGCTTTGGCTGCCAGCGATGTGAAATCTCGGCAAGCCGATGGTCTGGCGATGGGATTTGCACGGCTGTCTGGCGGGCGGACCTCGGTGATCGTGGATGCAAGTTCTCCGACCATTGGCGAAGAATCCCAGAACGCCCATGCCTCAACGCTGGCCTTTGAGATGACCAGCGGTCGGAGGCCCGTGATTGTGAACTGCGGCTCTGGCGTGAGTTTCGGCGAAGACTGGCGGCGCGCTGGGCGGGCGACGCCAAGCCATTCGACAGTGGCCTTGGATGGATTCAGCTCCGCGCGATTGGGCGAAAGTGGCCGGGGTTGGCGGGATGAACAGCTGATTGACGCACCCAGAGAAGTGCCGATCCAGATGAGCCCCGTCGCAGATGGCATCCGCTTTGAAGGTGGTCACGACGGTTTTGTCGCAACCCACGGTCTGACCCATGCACGCACTTTGGAGCTGACATTTGATGGGCGCGGCCTGGCGGGCGAAGACTTGCTCTTGGCCTTGCAAGACAACGCGAAACGCCAATTTGACCGCGTGATGGACGCCAAAAAGCTGCAAGGCATCCCCTATCAAGCGCGATTCCACCTGCATCCGGACGCAAGTGCCGAGATCGATATGGGCGGGGCTGCGGTCTCTGTTGCACTGAAAAGCGGGGAAATCTGGATATTCCGCCATGATTCCGGCGCGCATTTGTCTGTGGAACCGTCAGTTTATTTAGAAAAAGGCCGATTAAAGCCGCGTGCGGCCAAACAGATAGTTTTATCTGGGGTCGCGATGGAGTATGCGACGCGCATCCGGTGGTCTCTGGCCAAGGCGCAGGACTCTGCAATGGCGATCAGGGATCTTCACCGGGAAGAGCTTGACCTGACCCATTGAACGGACCCCAAAACCGATGACCGACCTGACGCCGATCCGCCGCGCCCTGATTTCTGTATCTGACAAAACGGGGCTGATCGAGCTCGGAAAGTCCCTTAGCGATCGTGGTGTAGAGCTGCTGTCTACCGGTGGGTCCGCGAAGGCGCTGCGCGATGCTGGGCTGACGGTTGTGGATGTGGCGGATGTCACAGGCTTTCCGGAAATGATGGATGGCCGCGTAAAGACGTTGCACCCGAAGGTGCACGGCGGCCTTCTGGCGCTGCGCTCTAACCCAGAGCATGTGGCCGCCATGGAAGAGCACGGCATTGGCGGCATCGATCTGCTTGTCGTGAACCTCTATCCGTTTGAGGCGACAGTGGCCGCAGGTGGCGACTATGAGACCTGCATCGAGAACATCGACATCGGCGGCCCGGCTATGATCCGCGCGGCCTCGAAGAACCACGATGACGTGGCGGTGATCGTGGACGTGCAGGATTATGATGGCCTTCTGGCGGAACTCGATGCCAATGACGGCCAAACCACCTATGCGTTCCGCAGCAAACAAGCCCAGATCGCCTATGCGCGCACCGCGGCCTATGACGCGGCTGTGTCCAATTGGATGGCCTCGGCAATTGGCGAAGAAGCCCCGCGTCGCCGCGCGGTTGCGGGCGAGCTGGTGCAGACTCTGCGTTATGGCGAGAACAGCCACCAGCAGGCGGCGTTTTATACCGATGGCTCCGGTCGTCCGGGTGTTGCGACAGCTCAGCAGTTGCAGGGTAAGGAGTTGTCCTACAACAACATCAACGACACCGATGCGGCGTTCGAGCTGGTCGCCGAGTTCGCGCCAGAGAACGGTCCGGCCTGCGCGATCATTAAACACGCGAACCCTTGTGGCGTGGCCGTTGGAGCGACACTCGTGGAAGCCTATCAAAAGGCCTTTGACTGCGACCGCACCTCGGCCTTTGGTGGCATTGTTGCTCTGAACCAGCCGCTGGATGCCGAAACCGCGACCAAGATCGTTGAGATTTTTACCGAGGTCGTGATTGCTCCGGGTGCGTCTGATGAGGCGAAAGAGATCTTTGCGGCCAAGAAAAACCTGCGCCTTTTGCTGACCGAAGGTCTGCCGGATCCAAAGAAACCGATCATGGCTTACAAACAAGTCGCGGGCGGCATGTTGATCCAAGACAAGGACGTGGGTTCTGTTGCCAAGGAAGAGCTGAAAGTCGTTACCAAGAAAGCACCGACCGACGCACAGATGGCCGATCTACAGTTCGCTTGGAAAGTCGCGAAACACGTGAAATCCAACGCCATTGTTTACGTCAAAGACGGCGCAACCGTCGGCGTTGGCGCAGGCCAGATGAGCCGCGTGGACAGCGCCAATGTCGCCGCTGCCAAGGCGGAACGCATGGCGGCGGAGCTGGGTCTGGACGAAAGCCTCGCCAAAGGCTCTGCAGTTGCATCTGACGCCTTCTTCCCATTTGCCGACGGTCTGCTTGAGGCCGCCGCAGCGGGTGGCACCTGTGTGATCCAACCGGGCGGCTCCATGCGCGACAATGAGGTGATTGCCGCCGCTGATGAGGCCGGACTCGCAATGGTCTTTACAGGCATGCGTCACTTCCGCCACTAAGGGCGAGGCGACAATTAAGGGGCGGCAGATGCGGCTGGTATTTTGGATCGGATTTTGGATTTTCCTGCTGGATCAGGCGTCCAAATTCTATGTCGTCCATATGCTGGAACTGGATCGCGTCACGCGGATCGAGGTCTGGCCGCCCTTCCTGAACCTTCATATGGCCTGGAACACCGGCGTGAATTTCGGCCTTTTGGCCGGAAACAGTGACGTGGCGCGTTGGGCATTGATCTTTGTGGCGCTGACGATCTGTACCTTTGTGATCTATTGGATCTGGCGGGATCGTCCGCAGCTCAAGGGGCTGATCTCGGCTGGATTGCTCATTGGCGGGGCCTTGGGCAACGTGGTGGACCGCTTTATTTACGGCGCCGTGGCGGATTTTCTGAACATGAGCTGCTGTGGCTTTGACAACCCATATGCCTTCAACGTGGCCGATATCTCTGTGTTTATCGGCGCACTTGGGTTGGCTTTTTGGGGCGGGGCTCAAAAGCAGGCGTGACGGATCGGATCCGATCCGTTAAGCATAGGCGAAACGACAGGAGACGTCTGAATGGGCGGAATGCGCGCAGTCATCTTGGGAATGGTTCTGGTCTTGGCTGGTTGTGCCAATGAGAAAGGCATCCGTGTGCTGTCTTCTGGCGACGAAGGCCCGGATGAATTCGCGATCATGCCGACCAAGGAACTGGCGGCGCCAGCAAGCTATTCCAGCCTGCCGGAACCAACGCCGGGTGGCACCAACCTTGCAGACGTTGATCCATTGGCAGAAGGCGCGGCCGCTTTGGGCGGCAATCGCACCACAGCCTCGGCTGGCTCGTCCTTCCCCGCAACGGACAGCGCGCTTGTCAGCTATGCATCTCGCAATGGCACGAACCCAAATATCCGCGAGCAACTGGCGCAGGATGACGAGGCCGTCCGAGGTCAATTCAACCGCTTTGTGTCTTGGCGTCTTGGGTCGAACGACCGCTACAATGAGATCTACCGCCGCTATCACCTGAACGCCTATCGCGAGCTCGCCCGCTGGCGTCGCGCCGGCGTGAAAACGCCGACGGCCCCTACGCCTCCTCAGTAATCTTCGCTCACAATCGCGTAAAACCGGTTGAAGCGCGCCCCGCGCGGCGTAACTATCTGTTCAAACGACAGAGGAGAGTGCCATGCGGCGCATGATCTTGCTGGCTGGGCTTGCCATTGCGGCGACGCTTCCGGCCCGCGCGCAAGAAGCGGTGACGGATTTCACCTTGGACAATGGGATGCAGGTCGTGGTGGTCGAGGATCACCGAGCCCCCGTTGTGATGCATATGGTCTGGTATAAGGCAGGCTCTGCGGATGAACCCGCCGGCACCTCGGGCATCGCGCATTTTCTGGAGCATCTGATGTTCAAACAGACGGAAAACCTCGCCCCGGGTGAGTTTTCCGAGACCGTGACCGCCCAAGGTGGGCAGGACAACGCATTCACCAGCTATGACTATACAGCCTACTACCAGCGCGTCGCAGCGGATCGACTAGAATTGATGATGCAGATGGAGAGCGACCGGATGGTCAATTTGCGTCTGACCGAAGAGGATATCCTGACCGAGCGCGATGTGATCATCGAAGAACGCAACCAACGCACGGAAAACAGCGCAGGCGCCCTGTTTCGCGAACAACGCATGGCGGCGCAATATATGAACCATCGCTATGGCGTGCCGATCATCGGCTGGCGTCACGAGATGGAGACCTTGGACATGGCCGACGCGCTGGCCTTCTATGAAGAATTCTATGCGCCGAATAACGCGATCCTGATCGTTGCCGGTGACGTCGAACCCAAAGAGGTTCGCGCGTTGGCGGATAAATACTACGGCGTGATCCCGGCCAATCCTGATCTGAAACCTCGGGCCCGGACTCAAGAGCCTCCGCAATTGTCGGCACGTCGCATGGTCTATCGCGATGCGCGGGTGGCACAGGAATATGTGACCCGCAGCTATCTTGCGCCGGAACGGGATGCCGGAGATCAGCGAGAGGCGGCGGCCCTGACCTTGCTGGCCGCGATCCTGGGCGATGGCCCGACGGCGGTTCTGCCGCGCGATCTGCAATTTGGCAGCAAGCAAGCGGTCTACACGACGGCCTTCTACGGCGGCATGTCGCTGGATGACACAACCTTTGGTCTGGTGATCGTGCCGTCTGAAGGTGTGGGCCTGCAAGAAGCCGAGGAAGCGATGGATGCCTCTGTGCGTCAGTTCATCAAAGATGGCGTGGATGAAGATCACCTCAAACGCATCAAGATGCAGCTCCGTGCCGCCCAGATCTATGCTCGGGATGACGCGGATGCGGTCGGCAACCGCTATGGGCGCGCTTTGACCAGCGGGTTGACCATTCAGGACGTGCAAGAGTGGCCCGATATCCTTCAGTCGATCACAGGCGAAGAAATTGTCGCGGCTGCAGAGCGCGTATTCAAAGTCGAGAACTCTGTGACCGGCTGGTTGCGTAAACCTGCCGTGGAGGTGACCCAATGATCCGTTTTGTCCTAGGCGTTGTGATGATCTTTGCGGCCCTGCCTGCGCAGGCCGAAATCGACATCAAAGAGGTGACCAGCCCCGGCGGGATCACAGTATGGCTTGTCGAAGAACCGTCGATCCCCTTCGTGGCGTTGGAACTGCGGTTCCGAGGCGGTGGGACGCTTGATTTGCCCGGCAAGCGTGGTGCAACAAACCTGATGGTCGGCCTTCTTGAGGAAGGCACCGGCGATATGGATGCACGCGACTTTGCCAAGGCGACCGAAGAACTGGCCGCGCAATTTGGCTATCGCGCTTATGATGAATCCATCGCGCTTTCGGCCAAATTCCTGACCGAGAACCGTGATGAGGCGATTGCTCTGTTCCGCAAGTCGGTCGTAGAGCCGCGCTTTGATCAAGTGTCTATCGACCGCGTTCGCGAACAGGTGCTGAGTGGGATCCGGTCGGATGCCAAAGATCCAAACAGGATTGCATCAGCCAAGTTTGATGAATTGGCTTTTGGGGACCACCCCTATGGGTCTTCGATGGATGGGACCGAGGACAGCGTTCTTGGCCTAACGCGGGACGATATCATAGACGCGCATCGCGGTGCTCTTGCACTGGATCGGGTTTATGTTTCTGCTGTCGGGGATATCACTGCCGAGGAATTGGGTGTGATGCTGGATGATTTGCTGATGGGCCTCCCTGAAACAGGTGCAGCATTTGCCGGGCCGGCGGAATTCAGCCTTGCCGGTGGTCAGACAATCGTCGATTTCGCGACGCCTCAGTCGGTCGCACTCTTCGGCCACGAAGGGATCGAGCGAGATGATCCCGATTTCTTTGCAGCCTTTTTGCTGAATACGATCATGGGTGGCAGCAGCTTTGACAATCGCTTGATGGAAGAAGTGCGCGAGAAACGCGGCCTGACCTATGGCATCGGCACCTATCTGATCGCGATGGATCAAGCTGAGCTTTATCTGGGCTCTGTGGCCTCGGTAAATGACCGTGTGATGCAGGCGGTGGATGTGGTGAAATCTGAATGGGCGCGGATGGCGTCTGAAGGACCAACACTTGAAGAGCTCGACGCTGCAAAGGCTTATCTGACCGGGGCCTATCCGCTCCGCTTTGATGGCAACGCTGCGATTGCGAATATCATGGTCGGCATGCAGATGGATGATCTGGGTCTCGACTATATCGCGGGACGCAACGAAAAGGTGCGCGCGGTCACGCTAGAGGACGTGCGGCGTGTGGCGGCGAGGCTGATGCGGCCAGAGGATCTGCATTTTGTGATCGTGGGGCAGCCTGAAAGCTGATTTCCTTTTAATTTAAGCCACTGAAAACCCCAGCGATGTCCGCTGGGGTTTTTTGTTTTGTGAAATGGGTTGACAGAATCTCTATTTAATACGATATCGAACCAAATAGTACGATATCGTATTAAATGGAGTAAGCAGATGACTATTTCCCGTCGCAAAGCCATCGCCCTTGTCGGCGGCGGCGTCATTCTCGCCGCAGCGGCTACAACCGGCTATCGCGTGACGCGCAGCCCACAGACCGCGCTGAAACCATGGGAACTCGCGGGCACCTACGGCGAACCTCGGCAAAAGGCGCTGTCCTTCGCGTTGCTATCCCCCAACCCGCATAACCTTCAGCCTTGGCTCGTGGATCTGTCCGAGCCAGACACGGTCGTGCTCTATGCCAATCCGGATAAGTTCTTGCCCGAAACTGATCCAATGAGTCGCCAAATCACGATTGGACTGGGGGCCTTTCTAGAGGTGATGCGTATGGCAGCGGCACAGGATGGGTTTCGTGTTGATCTGGACTATTTTCCGGATGGGTTTGACGCCAAAGCGCTGGATGCGCGTCCGATCGCGCGGGCCGTCTTTGTAAAGGATGCGGCGCAAGACCCCGATCCGCTTTTCGCGCATGTTCTGACGCGTCGGTCCAATAAAGAGCCCTATGACACCTCGCGGCCAGTTTCGGGGACAACGGTCGAGGTTTTGAAAGCTGCGAGCAGCGACCTTGATTTTGGAAGCACTTTGGATGCCGAAGACATTGCTTACTTTCGGGATCTCACAACGAAGGCCTTGTTCGTCGAACTGAAGACACCGCGCACCCATGTGGAAAGTGTGGATGTCTTTCGCATTGGCCACCAAGAGGTTGATGCCTCGCCTGATGGGATCGACCTGTCTGGTCCCATGTTTGAGAGTCTGAAATTGGCAGGTCTGTTTGATCGGGAACAAGCGGCCGATCCGACGTCCATGTCCTTTCAGGCTGGGCTGGATATGGTCGCAGGATATTGTGAAACTGCTATGGGGTATGTCTGGCTCAAGACGGCCACAAATACGCGGATTGACCAGTTGAACGCCGGTCGGAACTGGGTACGGGTGAATCTTGCGGCGACTGGGATGGGTCTTGGGATTCATCCGCTCAGCCAGGCCTTGCAAGAATATCCCGAAATGGCCGCGCATTACCGAGATATTCACGCACGACTTGCGCCCGAGGGCGGAACGGTTCAAATGTTTGGACGTATTGGCTATGGTCCGGATCTGCCGCCTAGCCCGCGCTGGTCATTGGAACATAAGATTGTCGCAAGCTGACGAAATCGGAAAACTTGTTTTCGGCTTTTTCAACGAAGTCGGGATCATCAATCAATTGGCCACGCGGCAGCTGGAAAGCAAATTGCCGGATGGCCTTTTGATTTCGCATTTCGGGGTGATCAATCACTTGATGCGCTTGGGCGACGGGCGCACGCCATTGCAGATCGCGACAGCGCATCAGGTGCCCAAAACAACGATGACCCATACGTTAGCCGGCTTAAAGAAAGCAGGGCTTATCGAGTTCGCGCCAAATCCAAAAGACGCACGGTCTAAATGCGTCTTGCTGACAGATGCGGGGCGCAGGTTTCATGCAGAGGCAATCGCTGCGATCATGCCCGAGTTTCAGGCGCTCTTGGGCGATATTCCTGCAGATCAATTCGCCGCCGCCCTGCCTTTTTTGCAACGTGTGCGCGCCTATATGGACGCGGCACGCGATTGAAAAACCCGGCCTTGGGCCGGGTTTGTTTGAGTATTTAGGGCAAGATGAAACGGGGCGCCTATTCGCCGTAAGGCACCCAGATATTTTTGACCTCGGTCGCGGCCTCCAGGAATTCACGCCCTTCGCCTGCATCGCCCAGCCAGTCGCGGTCCTGGCCATTGTTCACCCAGGTTCGCTTCAGATTGGCGGCGCTTTTGGCTTCGATGGATCCTGACAGATCAGAAGACGAGAAGCTCCAGATTGCATCCAAATTCAGATGATCCGCCATGGGGCCCGCGAGGTCCGCGTGAGGGCCTGTGAGAATGTTCACGACCCCGGCAGGCACGTCAGATGTCTCGAGGATCTGATAGAAGTCCAGCGCGACCAGGGGGAAGGCCTCTGAGGCCGTAAGAACCAGCCGGTTGCCCATCGCAATTGCCGGCGCCATGAGCGAGACAAGGCCCAGAAGCGGGGTGTCGTCGGGGCAGATCGCACCGATCACGCCGACGGGTTCGCGCATGGCAAGGGCGACGCCTCGGATCGGGACGTTGTGGGCCTGGCCATCGAATTTGTCGGCCCAAGCGGCATAGGTGAAGAGGCGCGAGATCGCGACGTCGACTTCAACGGCTCCGGAGTTTCCGCCGGTTAGGCTGTCTATCCGCGCGGCAAATTCCTCAGATCGCGCAGCGAGGTTTTCGGCGATGTAGTAGAGGATTTGTGCGCGCAGATGGCCTGTGGTCTTAGACCATGCTTTTGCGCCTGCTGCTGCCTCGACCGCATTGCGCACATCTTTGCGATTGGCGATTGGGGATTGGCCCAAAAGCTGGCCATCCGGTCCATAGATATTCTGCGAATAGCCACCGTCAGGACGCGCCTGCTTGCCACCGATGTAGAGCTTTGGTGTGCGGTCCAGAGGATCGATAGACCCGATTTCGCTTGTGTCGCCCGGGAAGGCGTCGATTTTGTCCAAAGCCTCGGTTTCGGCTTTTGGCTTGGTATAGGCAATAAGCCCTTCCCAACCGCCTTCGCGTCCAAAGCCGCTTTCACGGATGCCGCCAAACCCTGCTGCCGCGTCAAAGAGATTGGTCGCATTGACCCAAACCACACCGGCCGCCAGTTTTGGGGCGATGTCGAGGGCAAGGTTCACGTTCTCGGTCCAGACCGTCGCGGCGAGGCCGTAACGAGTGTTATTCGCGATCTCTACGGCCTCTGCAGGTGTACGGAAGGTCATTGAGCAGAGCACAGGCCCAAAGATTTCCTCTTGCATCAAAAGGTCCGAGGGCGCGAGGCCGGTGATCAGGGTTGGCGGATAGAAACAGCCGTCCTCTGGCACATCGCATGGCGCATGGTAGGTCTCGCCGGCTGTGTTGGCGGCGACCATTGAGGTGATTGTGTCTAGCTGCACCGGATCAACGATGGCCCCGACGTCGATGCATTTGTCCAGCGGGTCTCCGATGCGTAGGTTGCCCATGCGGGCTTTGAGCTTGGTGTAAAAGCGATCCGCGATGCCTTCTTGTACCAAAAGACGCGAGCCAGCGCAGCAGACTTGGCCCTGGTTGAACCAGATCGCGTCCACCAGCCCTTCGATGGCGCTGTCGATGTCGGCGTCGTCAAAGACGATATATGGGGATTTGCCGCCCAGCTCTAGCGTTAGGGCCTTGCCGCTCCCTGCGGTTGCTTCTCGGATTTTGCGGCCTACGGACGTCGAGCCGGTGAAGGCGATTTTGTCGATATCCTCATGGGTGACGATCTTTTCACCAACAGAACCTTCTCCGGTGACGATATTAACGACGCCTTTGGGCAGGCCCGCCTGGCGACAGATGTCTGCGAAAAGGATTGCCGTCAGGGACGTGTATTCAGCCGGTTTCAACACCACCGTGTTGCCCATCGCCAGCGCTGGCGCGACTTTCCAGGCCAGCATTAAAAGCGGGAAGTTCCAGGGGATGATCTGTCCACACACGCCAAGCGCCTCGCGATCAGGTAATTCGCTGGCCATCAGTTGGGCCATGCCTGCGTGGTAGTAGAAATGCCGTTGCACCAGAGGGATGTCGATGTCGCGGCTCTCGCGGATTGGCTTGCCGTTGTCGAGCGTTTCCAGAACCGCAAAGAGGCGGCTGTGTTTCTGCAAGAGGCGCGCAATGGCATAAAGGTAGCGCGCGCGATGATGGCTGGACATGCCTGACCAATCCGGAAAGGCAGCACGCGCCGCCATAACAGCAGAGTCTACATCGGCCTGCGTGGCTTGGCTGAGGTGGGCGAGGACTTCGCCATTGGCTGGGTTCTTGGATTCAAAGTCAGCCGTCGGTGTGGTGAAGTCGCCGTTAATGAAGTGGCCAAAGGAGGCCCCTTGATCCACAAGCCAGGCCAAAGCATCGCCCGCGCTTTCAGGGGCGGGGCCATAGTCCATCGTGTTAAAAATCTCTTTTACGGTCATGTCTCAATCCATTGGCCGGGCGTCGTTGACGCGTACTTTGTCTGCACTTTTCCCGAGTTTCACCTCGTCGATATAAAGGACCTGTGTCGGCATCGCACCGCCATGGCGGCTTACGAAAGACCGGTAGATCCCATATTTGAAGTAGAACTCGCGGGGCACAAAATTGATGAAGTCTTTGATCGCCGCCTTGCGGGTTCCGTTCACATAGACTTCCAGAACTTCACGGTCGTTGTCCGTGTCCAGATGGATCATCACATCCGTCCACTTGCCGCGCATCGTGTTTATGTTCGCCAGCGTGAATTTCTTGACGTTGTCTCTCACATTGTCAGCGCTGCCCGTCAGGATGTGAACGCCTGCGACATAGGAATTGCCCCGCATTTCGAGTTGCATCAGCGGAGGGAAGGACGGAAGCCCCCCTGCCGTTCCCGAGGGCCCACCACGTTGGTGGATCTGACCGACCGTCGTGTTGACCTTACTGCTGGTTTTGAAATCCTGTGGCACGTAGACCGAAAAGCCGATCCATTGCGTTGACCCATAGCGCCAGACCTGCTTCAGGCGAATTTCGCTGCGCTCTCTGTCGTTTTTGCAATCGCTCCAGCTGCCTTCGCTGGCGCAATCGCCGGGGCGCACTTCGAAACGCTGCGCGCGCTTACCGGCCCGCACCGGGGATTTCACGATCTGATAACCCCATTTGGTTTTGCTAAGCGACCGCTCGCCGGACAGACGTCGGGCGTCTGCATCCGTTGTGACAAGGGTCGTGGCCAGAGCAAGGGACAGCACCCATGCGATGCGTTTACCCCATGGCATGGCGGTACCCCGCAGAATAGCGGCCTGTCAGGTGATGTTCGAGTTGGCGTTCGATATCACCCAGCAGCGACGAGGCCCCAAAACGGAACAGATCAGGCTGCAACCAGCGGTCTCCGAGTTCGTCTTTCATCAGGGCCAGATAGACCAGCGCGTCCTTGGCCTTGGAAATCCCGCCCGCAGGTTTGTAGCCCACGCGATAGCCGGTACGGTCATAATAATCGCGGATCGCGCGGATCATGGTCAGCGAGACGGGCAGGGTGGCGTTGACGCTCTCTTTGCCGGTTGAGGTCTTGATGAAATCAGCTCCCGCCATCATGCAGACCAGCGAGGCGCGGGCGACGTTGCGAAGGGTGCCCAGTTCTCCAGTTGCGAGGATGGCTTTGACATGAGCGTCGCCGCAAGCTTCGCGGAAAGCTTTCATCTCATCATAGAGTGCCTGCCAATTGCCCTGCAGCACATGGCGGCGTGTAATTACGATATCGATTTCAGACGCCCCAGCGGCCACGGATTGGCGGATTTCTTCGACTCGCAGGTGGAACGGTGACAGGCCCGCGGGAAAGCCTGTTGAGACGGCCGCCACAGGAATGCCAGTGCCTTCCAGAGCTTGAACCGCGGTTTCGATCATGTCGTGGTATACACAGATTGCCCCGGTTGTTAGATCGGGAAGGCCGAGATCGGCCAAAAGGGCAGGGTTCACCGGTTGTTTGGCTTTGGCGCAAAGTCGTTTGACCCGACCTTCGGTATCGTCACCAGACAGGGTGGTTAGGTCGATCAAGGAAATCGCGCGACACAGCCAAGCCGCTTGATAGTCTTTCTTCACCGAGCGCCGTCCCGGCAAAGTCGCCGCGCGCCGTTCTACAGCCGAGGTGTTTACCTGTACGGCGCGCACCCAATCCAAATCCAGATCCATGCCCGGATTGCGCGGCTCGATCGCCTGAGGCAGCTGATGCGTCGCTGCCTCGTTGGTCGTAGTTTCCATGACTCGTCCTTCGCAAGTTCCGAACTACCGTCTCATGCGTGTTTTAAGAGTTCAAGCGGTGTGACGCTTGGTACAGCTTCTAATTTGACCAAAAAGTCAAAATTTATTTGAGAATCATTCGCAAGTTGCTTGACTTAATTGCGAATAATTCTCAATAACATTGACAGAGTTGAGAATGGTTCTCATATTCAATTGGAAATCGAAGGAAACCCAATGCGATTCTCTCGTCGTGTTCTCTTGTCTTTTGTGATGGCTGTTATGGCTGTTCCATCCGTTGCGATGGATCGTTTGAATTTGGTTGCGACCACTGGCATGATTGCTGATGCAGCACGGCAAGTTGGGGGCGATCTTGTTGACGTCAAGGGTTTGATGGGGCCGGGTGTGGACCCGCATGCCTATCGCCAGACCCGCACCGATATCGTCGCGATGACTCGCGCGGATCTGGTGCTTTGGCACGGTCTCTATCTTGAAGCACAGATGGAAGACTTCTTCACCGACCTTTCCGCGAAACGTAACGTTGTTGAGGTCGCAGCTGGACTGGATACATCCCTGCTGCGCGGCCATGACGATTACGAGGACAAATTCGACCCGCATGTCTGGATGAACCCGGACATCTGGGCACTGATTGTAGAGCAAGTGCAAGGCGCTCTGACGGCAACGCAACCCGAAAGCGCGGAAGTTTTTGCAGCCAACGCGCAAGAGCACCTCGCAGAGATTGAGCGTCTCTCGGGCTATGCGAAATCGGCTTTGGCATCCGTGCCGGAACAATCCCGTGTTCTGCTGTCCGCCCATGATGCTTTCGGTTACTTTGGTGAGGCCTACGGGTTCGAAGTCCTTGGTATTCAGGGCATTTCGACCGAGTCCGAGGCCGGTTTGAACCGTATCTCTGAATTGGTTGACCTTCTGGTGACCCGCGATATCCGCGCGGTGTTTGTCGAGACCTCTGTGTCGGATCGTTCCATGCGTGCCGTCATCGAAGGTGCTGCGGCCAAGGGGCACAAGGTCTCAATCGGCGGCGAGCTTTTCTCGGATGCGATGGGCGAAGATGGCACCTATGAGGGTACCTATGTTGGAATGATCGATCACAACGCGACGGTGATCACCAACGCGCTTGGCGGCGATGCGCCTTTGCGTGGCATGAACAACAAGTTGAGTGCGGGGTCTTAAACGATGGCAATGACGCTGGCTTCTTTGGACGGGCGATCTCAGGCAGAAGATCTAACCATCAGCCCATTGGCTGTGCGGGGTTTGACCGTGTCCTATGGCGAAAAGCCAGCCGTCTTTTCAGTCGACATGACCCTGTCAAAAGGTCGTATGACGGCCATTGTCGGTCCCAATGGGGCCGGCAAATCCACATTGCTCAAGGCGGCCCTTGGCATCATCTCTCCTTTGGCAGGGCAGGCTTTGGTGCATGGGAGATCGCTGAAATCCCAGCGCCACCGGATTGCTTATGTGCCGCAGCGCGCCTCTGTGGATTGGGATTTCCCGACCCGTGTGATTGACGTGGTGCTGATGGGCTTGCAGCGAGAGCTTGGCTTGTTGGGGCGTGTCCGTGCCCATCATCGGGACGGGGCTTTGGCCTGTCTGGACCGTGTTGGTATGCAAGATTTCGCCGATCGCCAGATTGGTCAGCTCTCCGGAGGCCAGCAACAGCGGGTGTTTCTGGCGCGCGCTTTGGCGCAAAACGCCGATCTTTATATGCTGGATGAGCCTTTCGCAGGTGTGGATGCCGCCACAGAACGCGCCATCATCGCCGTACTGAAATCCCTGCGCGAAGAGGGCAAAACCGTGGTCGCCGTGCACCACGATCTGGCGACTGTGACGGAATATTTTGACGACATTTTCCTGATCAACACACGCAAAGTGGCGGAAGGCCCGGTCGAGGCCACCTTCACCGCGGAAAATCTTAATAAAACCTATGGCGGCCGTCTTGCGATGGCGCAGATCGACCAGCTGGAACTGGCCGCGGGCTGATGTTCTGGCAGGCGGTGACGCTACAGCTGGGCTATAACGCCACGCTTGTTATGCTTGGCGCGGCCTGTTTGGGCGTGGCGGCTGGGGTCACAGGGACGTTCCTGTTTCTACGCAAGCGCGCTTTGGTCAGCGATGCAATCAGCCATGCGACCCTGCCCGGAGTCGGCTTGGCCTTCATGCTGATGGTCGCGCTTGGAGGGGACGGCCGAAATCTGATCGGCTTGCTTCTGGGTTCTGCTGTTTCAGCCGGGATCGGGTTGCTCTGTGTAAACTGGCTGACGCGTCGCACTCGGCTGGCAGAAGACGCGGCCATCGGCGCGGTGCTTTCTGTGTTTTTCGGCTTTGGGATCGTTTTGCTGACGGTCATTCAGACCATGTCCTCTGGCCGTCAGGCCGGGCTCGAGGGCTTCTTGTTGGGCTCGACCGCCGGCATGCTGTGGAGCGAAGCCATGGTGATCGCCCTCGGAGGCGCGGTGACTTTGGCCTTGGTTGTGGCGCTACGGCGGCCAATGACTCTGGTGGCTTTTGATCCCGAATACGCCGCTGCAACGGGGCGCAATGTGGGCCAGATCGACCTTGCCATCATGGGTTTGGCCATGGCCGTGACCGTGATCGGGTTGAAAATCGTCGGTCTGATCCTGATCGTTGCGATGCTGATTATTCCTCCGGTAACCGCGCGGTTTTGGACTGACCGCACCGACACGATGGTGGTTATTTCCGGCGCTGCTGGGGGGCTTGCGGCCTATCTCGGGGCAGCGTGGTCCGCCGTCGTGCCTGCGATGCCGACGGGACCTATCATTGTTTTGGTCAGTTTCGCGGGTTTCGTCGCCTCGTTGCTACTTGCGCCCAACCGGGGGGTGCTCGCCGCCGTGTTGCGCCACCGTCGCTTTCAGGCAAGGGTGCATCTGCGCCAAGGGCTTTTGGCGCTGGCGCAGGGGCAACCCATCTACGAGCGTTACACGTCTCGGATATTGCAACGCGCAGGTCTTGTGTCCGCTGACGGTGTCGCCACCGAAGCAGGCCGTGCCCGCGCCGCAAAGGCGCTGCTTGACGAAAAACGTTGGGAGATCGTGCGCGCCGATCAGGCGATGGAGGGCGCGGCGGCGCTCTATGACGGCATGCGCGCCTTGGAAACTGTGCTAACGGTCGACCAAATCGCAGAGGTCGACGCCAAACTTGCCCCACCCGAGGCCCTGGCATGAGCGGCGCAGAGTTCGTCCCCCTCAGTTTGCCTCCCCTCGTGATCGGGGTCTTGGCGGCTGTCGCCTGTGCCTTGCCAGGCAACTTTCTGGTTTTGCGCAAACAGGCCCTGATCGGAGACGCCATCAGCCACGTCGTCCTGCCTGGAATCGTCGTTGCTTTCCTCGTGACTGGCGCGGTGTCCGCCTGGCCCATGATGATCGGCGCAGCGCTCGCGGCCTTGGTGGCTGTCGGCTTGATCGAAGCCATTCGCCGCCTTGGCCGTATTGAACCCGGTGCGGCGATGGGTGTTGTGTTTACCGCGATGTTTGCGGGTGGTGTCTTGCTCCTGGAGCAAAGCGATACGTCCTCGGTGCATCTGGATGTTGAACATGCGCTTTATGGCAATCTGGAAAGCCTGATCTGGCTGGATGCGACCGGCTGGCAGAGCCTCTGGGATCCCGTCGCTTTGGCAGGTCTTCCTGACGAGCTTTTGCGGATGGCGATTACACTGCTGGTCGTTGGGCTTTTCACTTGGGTTCTATGGAGACCACTAAAGATCTCGACCTTTGATGCAGGCTTCGCCGAAGCTGTCGGTGTGCCGACCGGCGCGGTGGGATTGGGGTTGGTTGTGGTCTCGGCGATTGCGGCGGTTGCGGCCTTTGATGCGGTCGGCTCGATCATTGTGATCGCGATGTTCATTTGCCCTCCGGCTGCGGCGCGCATGATGACAAATAGCCTAGAGCGGCAGGTGGTTTGGAGCGTGGTGTTCGCCGTGCTTTCAGCCGTTTTGGGATATGTTTTCGCAGGCTATGGCCCGCTTTGGTTCGGTGCGGCCAATGCCGTCTCTGCCGCTGGAATGATCGCGACGGTTTTGGGTGTTTTGTTGGGTTTGGCGGCTGTTTTCGGCCCTTGTCGTACGCGTAGCGGAGCCCCTGTCGCCTAACTCGGAAGGGCTGGCAGAATCGCGGCTGGGCGTGCTAGATTTGGCGGTATGCTACAAGAAGACCGCAAAATAGGCGAAAATCTACCGGTTATTCGTCAATTGGACGATGGCGCGATCAACCGGATCGCGGCGGGCGAAGTCGTAGAGCGCCCGGCTTCCGCGGTGAAAGAACTGGTCGAGAACGCGATTGATGCGGGTGCGCGCCGGATCGAGGTGGCGATTGCTGATGGCGGCAAAACACTGATCCGCGTCACAGACGACGGCTGCGGTATCTCAGAGGCGCAATTGCCCTTGGCCATGAGCCGCCATGCCACATCGAAAATCGATGGCTCGGATTTGCTGGATATCCACACCTTCGGGTTTCGCGGCGAGGCGCTGCCATCTCTTGGCGCGGTCGGTCGTCTGACAATCACCTCGCGGGTTGCAGGGCAGGGTGCGTTCTCCATTTCCGTTGCGGGCGGAGAGATGTCTGCGGTGAAGCCCGCGGCCTTGGGCGGAGGCACGATCGTCGAGTTGCGCGACTTGTTTTACGCGACACCGGCGCGGCTGAAATTCATGCGCTCGGATCGAGCGGAATCTCAGGCGATCAGCGATGTCGTCAAACGCTTGGCGATGGCGGAACCTTTCGTCGGATTTACCTTGCGCGATGTGACGGGCGGCGGCGACGGGCGTGTTTCGTTTCGCGCGGATCCCGAAAACGGAGATCTGTTTGACGCGCTGCATGGGCGTTTGGCGCGGATTTTGGGGGCAGAATTTGCAGAAAATGCTCTGCGGATTGATGCCGAGCGCGAAGGGCTGCGATTGATCGGATATGCAGCGCTGCCGACCTATTCGAGGGGCTCGGCTGTGGCGCAATACCTGTTCGTGAATGGGCGGCCTGTGAAGGACAAGCTCTTGGTTGGCGCTCTGCGCGGGGCGTATTTCGATTTCCTCAGCCGTGATCGCCACCCGGCGGCGGCTCTGTTTATCGATTGCGACCCGCAGCTTGTGGATGTGAACGTGCATCCGGCGAAATCCGAGGTCCGGTTCCGTGATCCGGGTCTGGCGCGGGGGCTGATCGTTTCGGCTCTGCGGCATGCTCTGGCCGAGGCGGGGCATCGCGCCTCAACGACGGTGGCGGGGGCGACTTTGGGCGCGATGCGTCCCGAGCCGATCCCTGCAGGCGGTGGTGCGCGGGTTTACCAGATGGACCGTCCGTCTTTGGGAGCACGGACGGCAGCCTACCACGCGCAAGCGCCGGGTCTGGCCGAGGCGCCCGCGGCTTGGGACAGCGCCCCCGGCGCGGGGTTGATGGAGGCGCCTGTTGCGGGCCGGGTTGATGCGCTCGATGAGGAACCGCAAGGGACTGAAGAGAGCGCCGAGGCGCAACCATTGGGTGCGGCACGTGGGCAGGTGCATGAGAATTATATCATCGCGCAGACTGCCGACGGCTTGGTCATCGTGGACCAGCATGCGGCACATGAACGGCTGGCCTATGAAAAACTCAAACGCCAGATGGCGGAATATGGCGTGGCGGCGCAGGCGCTTTTGATCCCCGAGATCATTGATCTGTCAGAAGGCGACTGCGCACGGATCCTTGCGGTCTCCGAAGAACTATCAAAATTCGGCCTGACGCTTGAGCCCTTTGGTGGAAGCGCGATCGCCGTGCGAGAAACTCCAGCCATTCTGGGCGAAGTCAACGCTCGCGCGATGGTGCTCGATATTCTGGATGAGTTGGATGATCAGGGCGAGAGCCTGTTGGTGCAGGCCAAGATCGAAGCGATCCTCAGTCGAGTGGCCTGTCACGGGTCGATCCGATCTGGTCGCCGCATGCGGGGCGAAGAGATGAATGCGCTCTTGCGCGAAATGGAAGCAACGCCGCATTCTGGCCAATGCAACCATGGCCGCCCGACTTATGTGGAATTGAAACTGGCCGATATTGAACGGCTGTTTGGACGGACGTGATGGATTTTTCTGACCCGCAAATGCAGACCTATGTGATGGTCGGAGCCGTCGTTCTGGGTGTGATCATCCTGATGCTCTGGTCTGTGCTGCGCGCATCCTCGCGGTCCGCGGATCAAGTCGCCATGATGGCGCAGCGCGTGGATCAACTGGCGACAGGGCAGGCGCAGCTGGATGGCAATATGGCGACGCTGGCGCAATCACAGGGGCAGATTGGAACCCTGGTAGAACAACGACTTGGCGAAGTGCAGATCAATATGCATGAAAACCTCGCCAAAGTGCAGCGTGGCACTGGTGAGAACCTTGCTAAGATGCAGCAGCAAATGGCTGATAATCTTGGCGCGCAACAGTTGAAGCTGCAGGAAAACCTCGCGAATATGCAGCTGCGCACCAATCAGTCGCTCGCGGACTTGCAGGAAAAACTAAACCAGAGTCTGATGGGCAATGCGAAACAAACGGCGACCTCGCTGACGCAGTTGCAAGAGCGGCTTGCAACCATCGATAAAGCACAAGAGAATATCACCAAGCTCTCGGGCGATGTGCTGAGCCTGCAGGATATCCTCAGCAACAAACAGACCCGTGGTGCCTTTGGAGAAATCCAGCTGAACGACATCGTCGGCAAGGCGCTACCTACAGACAGCTATGCGCTGCAGGTCACGCTCAGCAACGGAAAACGGGCAGACTGCCTGATCCATTTGCCAAACCCGCCGGGCCCGATTGTGATCGACAGCAAGTTCCCGCTTGAGGCCTATGAGGCGATGCTGGCCTCAACCTCTGAGGCTGAGCTTAAGGCGGGGATCCAGATGTTTAAGACCTCTGTGAGGAAGCACATCAAGGATATCTCGGAGAAATATGTCATCGAGGGGGAAACCGCGGATGGCGCGCTGATGTTCCTGCCTTCGGAGGCGATTTACGCCGAGCTGCACGCGAAGTTTCCGGATCTTGTCCGAGAGGGGTTTGAGGCGCGGGTCTGGATTGTCTCGCCGACCACCTGCATGGCGACGCTCAATACCATGCGCGCGATCTTAAAGGACGCGCGGATGCGTGAGCAGGCGGGGGAAATCCGTAAGGCTCTGAAAAACCTGCATCGCGATGTTGAGATTGTTGGCGAACGCGCCGGCAAATTGGAAACCCATTTGCGGCAGGCGGGCGAGGATGTGGCGGGGATCCTGACCGCGAGTTCTCGCGCGAGCAAACGGGCGCATAAGCTGGACAACTTTGATTTTGAAGAAATGGCACCTGAGGCCGATAACGTGGTTCCGCTGGCCAAACAGCCGGGTGAGTAGCCTGGGATTATTGCGTTAAATTGATGCAAGTCAAAGCCCATCTGCGGCGCGCGGTGACACTCTTTCCTTATGGAAGGAGATTCTCATGCTTGAGATTCCACCGAGGAAAGTCGCTCAGATCGTTCTAATGGGCCGTGAATTGGACCGGGCCGAGGGCGAGCTACGCGGTTTTTTTGATCGCCTGAACGAAGAAGAACTGACGAGTTTGGTCGCGGTGATGTGGATCGGCCGTGAAAGCTTTGAGCCAGAGGACCTTGCACAGGCCATTCAGTCGGCAAAGGAGCAGGCCACGACTCCGACGGTCGACTATTTGATCGGTACGCCCCATTTGTCGGATCATCTGGAAAACGGCATGGAAGCGCTTGGTATTTCGTTGGTTGACGCTGAAGACGCGCTGATCCGACGAGGGTAAAAGCAGTCCTGCCCGCGCACTTTGTCGAGCGCCCATAAACTATGAAAGGCCCCGATCGGGGCCCATCATCATTTAGAAATCCAGGTTCTCGACACTCAGCGCATTCTTCTGGATGAATTCGCGCCGCGGCTCCACCACATCGCCCATCAGCTTGGTAAAGAGATCATCGGCCTCGGCCATATCCTCGACCTTGACCTGCAACAGCGTACGCGCGTCAGGATCCAACGTGGTTTCCCAGAGCTGATCCGGGTTCATTTCGCCCAAACCCTTGTAGCGTTGCAGCGTCAGGCCGCGCTCGCCTTCGGTGAGGATCGCTTGCAAGAGATCCAGCGGTCCGTGAATGACTTGTGTGCGGTCTTTACGGACCAAAGTGGCTGCGACGCCGTACACCTCTTGCAGGCTCTCGGTAAAGCTGCCGGTCTTACGGGCTTCACCAGAACGCAGCATTGGGCCGTCCAGCGTGCGGACTTCCTCAACCCCACGCAGGATACGCGCCAGACGAATGCCGTGATCCTGTGTGATCCGACCCTGCCAGCCGCGTTCATATTCCAGAGCGATCTGGTCCAGTCGTTTGGCGACCTTATCAGCAACGCCTTGAAGGTCGGCGTCTACCGCGCCGGGCACAAAAGCGCCTGCAATGGCGGCTTGTTCCAGAATGTGACGTGGGTAATGGGTTGGGAAAGCATCAAGAACGCGCTTGAGCTGGCGCGCTTCAGTGACCACGCGGGCAAGGTCCGCACCGACCATATCCGCACCCGATCCCAGCTTCAGGATCGCGCCTTCGACACCCTGTTCGACAAGATAATCATCCAGCGCGGCTTGGTCCTTGAGGTAGACCTCTGACTTGCCGCGGCTCACTTTGTAAAGCGGCGGCTGCGCAATATAGAGATGCCCGCGTTCAATCAGCTCTGGCATCTGGCGATAAAAGAAGGTCAGCAAGAGCGTCCGAATGTGGGCGCCGTCAACATCCGCATCGGTCATTATGACGATCTTGTGGTAGCGCAGCTTGCTGGCGTCGAATTCGTCGCGCCCGATACCGGTGCCAAGCGCCATCACAAGGTTGCCGATTTCCTGAGACGACAGCATACGGTCAAACCGCGCGCGTTCGACGTTCAGGATTTTCCCGCGCAGAGGTAGCACGGCCTGCGTCCCCCTGTCTCGGCCAGTTTGGGCGGATCCACCCGCCGAGTCACCCTCCACCAAGAAGACTTCGGTCTTGGAAGGGTCTTTCTCGGAACAATCCTTGAGCTTGCCCGCAAGGAAGTTCACATCTAGCGCCGTCTTGCGGCGAGTAAGTTCCCGCGCTTTACGGGCGGCTTCCCGCGCCATAGCGGCCTCGATGATCTTGGAAACGATCAACTTGGCCTCATTCGGGTTTTCTTCAAACCATTCGGTAAGCTTCTCGTTCATCAGGCCTTCAACGGCCGGACGCACTTCAGAGGACACGAGCTTGTCCTTAGTCTGAGAGCTGAACTTGGGATCCGGCACTTTCACCGAAAGAACGCAGGTCAGGCCTTCGCGCGCGTCATCACCAGTGAAGCTGATCTTTTCCTTCTTCGCGATCCCGCTTTCCTGCGCGTATTTCGTCAGGGTTCGGGTCAGCGCGCCGCGAAAGCCCGCGATATGGGTGCCGCCATCCCGCTGAGGGATATTGTTGGTAAAGGGCAGCACGTTTTCATGGTAGCTGTCGTTCCACCACATGGCGACTTCGACGCCGATGTCATCCTTTTCGCCGCGCACATAGATCGGCTCGGGCATCATGGCGGTTTTGGAACGGTCGAGATACTTGACGAACTCTTTGACGCCGCCGTCATAGAAGAGCTCGGTTTTCAGAGGTTCTGCAGGGCGCTCGTCCTCAAGGATGATGCGGACGCCGGAATTCAGGAAGGCCAGCTCGCGCAGGCGTTTTTCCAGCGTCTCAAAGGAATATTCCAGATTGCTGAAGGTATCGGTCGAGGCCAGGAACCGCACTTCGGTACCAGTATGATCGCCGGCTTCGCCAACGACTTCGAGGTGCTTCGCGGTTTCACCCCGCTCAAAGCGCGCGATGTGTTCTTTGCCGTTACGCCAGACGCGCAACTCCAGCCAATCCGACAAGGCGTTCACAACGGACACACCCACGCCGTGCAGACCGCCTGAAACCTTATAAGAGTTGCTGTCGAATTTACCGCCCGCATGCAGCTGGGTCATGATGACCTCGGCCGCCGAGACGCCCTCTTCTGGGTGGATATCCACCGGAATACCACGCCCATTGTCGCTGACAGAAATCGAGCTGTCGGCGTGGATTTTCACGGTCACATAGTCGGCGTGACCAGCCAGAGCCTCGTCGATGCCGTTGTCCACGACCTCATAGACCATATGGTGCAGACCCGAGCCGTCGTCGGTGTCACCGATATACATGCCGGGGCGTTTGCGAACTGCCTCTAAGCCTTTGAGAACCTTAATAGAATCCGCGCCATATTGCTCGGGGTTCTGCGCGTCGTCGCTCATGTGATGAGATCCCTTATTTCTTGCCCAATTTATAGCCGTTTTGGCAGGGACTGTCACGCAATTGACGTGTTTTTTTGGGCGGGAAATGGCGTGGTCAGACGTGTGATTCTGCGGCGCACTATTTCCCAGTCTGCACCGCCTCTAGCCCGTCGCGCAGCCGAATGAGAAGGCCGTGCAATTGGGTCAATTCTGTGTGGCTCAATGAGGTTGCTTCGATCATGCAAGCGGTGATGGTTTTGGCCGAGGCCTGCAGCTTTTTGCCTTGCTCGGTCAGGGACACCACAACTGCGCGTCCATCTTTATCATCTTTACGACGGGTGACGTGCCCATGACCCTCCAGCCGTTTGATCAGAGGCGTTACAGTGTTGGTTTCCATATGCAATTGCCGCGCCAGATCGTTGACCTTTTGTCCGTCTTCCTCCCACAGCAAGGTAAGCGCAATGTACTGTGGATAGGTTAAACCCAGCACCTGCAGATGCGGCGCATAGGCTCGGTTGATTGCGTGGGCCGCCGTATAGGTAGCATGGCAGAACATGTCCTTGGCTTTGGTGGGAAGGGCAACTATCGACATGGCGGTCTCATTTATATCGCTTGCGATATATTTCTTGACATTGCGGTGGGAGAAGGTCAAGGTTTTCGAATTTTATATCGCGCGCGATAGGAAGGAGATCCCCATGTCTTGGCTACCGAGCCTACAAACTGAAACACCGGAAGAAGGCTATGAATTGGCCATTAAGCTGTCTCGAATGGCAGTCAAGAAAACCCAACCGGATGACGCCGCGCGGACAAGGATGCGCCCGGACTATGCCAACAATGCAGATAGCCTGACGGGAGTGTCACAGGTTGTGGCAACGAACTTCAATACAGTGGCCACGGCGAACAATTTCTGGCGGTGATAGCAGGGCTTACAACTCATGACGACGCGGGTTTAGTCCCGCGCCTGCGCTAATCGCCGAGTCGAGAAATTCCGGCGTCCTCAGACACCGTCAGGTACTGCGCCCGGTCTCCTAGCGCATCAAACAAGTGGTTTTCGGTGCCGGTCATCCAAGCCTGAGCCTTTAAGTCAATAAGCTCATCATACAACGCAGCGCGCCTATCCGCGTCCAGATGGGCAGCCACTTCGTCCAAGAGTAAGATCGGCGGCGTTCCAAGTGTGTCAGCGAGGGCGCGGGCGTTGGCGAGGATCAAAGAGATTAGGAGCGCCTTTTGCTCGCCTGTCGAGCAGTCTGATGCGGGAACATCCTTGGCGATATAGGTTGCGGAGAGGTCGGAGCGGTGCGGGCCAACTAGGGTCCGACCGGCGATGAGATCACGATTGCGGCTTTCCGCAAATGCTTCGCGAAAGGCATCCTCAGAGGTCGGGCTCTCGCCTTCGCTTTGCTGTAGATTCAGATCGGCGATTGGGAAAGCGGTTGAGGTTTTCCGTTGCGCCTCAGTGAGTTGCGCGAGGGTAGCCAGACGGTTGGCATGTATCTGCGCCGCGCATTTCGCCATTTGATCCTCGAGCGCTTTATACCAATGTGCATCGCGAATCTGTTCTTTCAAAAGCCGGTTGCGTTCCCGCATGGTCTTTTCGTAGGTCAGTGACGCTTCGGCATGGTCAGGAAAGAAGGACAAAGCTGTTCGGTCCAAAAACCGCCGTCGTCCTTCGGCGCCTTCGATCCACAAACGGTCCATGGCGGGAATAAGCCAGATCACACGGCACAGCGCGCCGAGTTTAGTCTGTGGGGCCGTTTTGTCGTTGATTTTAACCTGACGGGCCGCGCCGCTTTCGGACCAGGTCTCGATTTCCTGAGTGCCTTCAGATGACGTCAGAATGCCGCTGAGTTTCCATCCCAAAGCCTCGGGACGGCGCGTCATGTCCTGCGCCGAGGCGCGGCGGATACCCCGACCGGGCGAGAACAGCGAGACGGCCTCTAGGATATTGGTTTTACCTGCGCCATTGGGCCCATAGATCGCGACTGGGCGCGCGTCACAGCTTATTTCGCTGGCCTTATGGCTGCGAAAATGACTGAGTTTCAGCTGGGTCAGCGCAAGCTGTGTCATGACCGGTCTCGTTTTCTTTCAAAGAAAACGGCGCGGAATTTCTGGAAAATTCCGCCCTGCCTCACACGCGCATCGGCATGACGACGTAAACAGCTGTGGTGTCATTGCCTTCACGCATCAAAGTCGGATCGCCTGCGGAGTTGAACATAAAGACAGCGTTCTCGCGATCCACTTGGCTGGCAATCTCCAGCAGGTATTTCGCGTTAAAGCCGATCTCCAGACGCTCATCGCCATAGGCCACCGCCAGCTCTTCTTCCGCGGCACCGGAATCAGGCGCGTTCACCGACAGAACCAAACGGTCCTCATCGAGCGCCAGTTTCACCGCGCGAGACCGCTCTGACGAAACGGTGGCCACACGATCCACGGCCTGTGCGAATTCTGCGGCATCCACTTCCAGACGACGTGTGTTGCCCGCCGGAATAACGCGTGTGTAGTCAGGGAAGGTGCCGTCAATCACTTTGGACGTCAGTGTGATATCCGGCGTTGCAAAGCGCACTTTGGTGTCACTGACGCTGACCGCGATATCCATATCATCGTCGTCCAAGAGCTTGCGCAGCTCGCCAACCGTTTTGCGCGGGACAATCACGCCCGGCATATCGCTCGCGCCATCCGGAAGATCGGAATCAATCCGCGCCAATCGGTGACCGTCGGTCGCCACACAGCGCAGCACCTGACCGCCATCCGCGTCGGACACATGCATATAGACGCCGTTCAGATAATAACGGGTCTCTTCCGTCGAAATCGCGAACTTCGATTTATCAAACAAGCGACGCAGATTCGCCGCCTTTGCCGTAAAGTTGCAGGCATATTCCGAGGTCGCCATGACCGGGAAATCCTCTTTCGGCAGCGTCGCCAAAGAGAAGTTCGACCGGCCCGCTTCGACAGTCAGCCGCCCAGCGGTCCCGTCGTCAGACAAAGTCACCAACGCGCCATCCGGCAGCTTGCGAACGATCTCATGCAGCGTGCTTGCAGAAACGGTCGTTGCACCCGCGCGTTCAACCATCGCGGCCGCTTTGTCGACCACTTCGATGTCAAGGTCGGTTGCCCGGAAGGACACATTCGCGCCATCCGCTTCGATCAGCACATTGGCCAGGATCGGGATGGTGTTGCGGCGTTCGACCACCGATTGCGCCTGAGACACGGCCTTAAGCAGGGTGCCACGTTCAATGCTGATTTTCATCCCTTCGTCCTCCGAAGTAGCCGGGGGTGACAGACTAGCCTGTTCACCCTTAGGCTCAAGCTCTTTTTGGTTTTTTCGGCTGTATTTAAGGGGCCGTCAAGCACCCAAAGAAAAAGCGGGCCCAAAAGCCCGCTGTAAGGTGGGGAGTGCCCCGCCTTTATGCTTCTAAGGCGCGGCGGAGAAGTTCCAGATCTTCTGCGATTTGACCGTCCGAGCTGCGCAGCTCTTCGATACGGCGCACACCGTGCATGACGGTGGTGTGATCCCGTCCGCCAAAACGACGCCCGATTTCTGGCAAGGAGCGGCTGGTCAGCTGTTTGCACAGGAACATGGCAACCTGACGCGGGCGCGCAAAGTTGCGCAGACGTTTGGGACCGATCATGTCGGATAGACGGATGTTGTAATGCTCGGCGACACGGCGCTGGATTTCTTCGACGCTGATCTTGCGCTCGGATGCGCGCAGCACGTCGGACAGACAATCCTGCGTCAATTCCATCGTGATTTCGCGACCTACGAGGGAGGCAAATGCAAACAGACGGGTCAGAGCACCCTCAAGCACGCGCACGTTGGTCGAAATGCGATGCGCAAGGAATTCCAGTACGCCATCGGCAAGAACCAAATCTGGGTATTGGCTACGGTATTGCTCGACCTTGCTTTGCAGGATGCCAAGACGCAGCTCATAGTCGGTTGGATGCAAATCCACCACCAAGCCACATTGCAGGCGCGAACGAATGCGGTCTTCCATGCCTTTGATCTCACCAGGCGCACGGTCGGCAGAGATAATGATCTGTTTGTTCTGATCCACCAAAGCATTGAACGTGTGGAAGAATTCTTCTTGGGTGGAGTCCTTGCCCGCGATGAACTGCACATCGTCGACCATCAGAACATCAACCGAGCGGAACAGCTCTTTGAAGTCCATCATCTTGCGATCACGCAGGGCCTGAACAAAGCGATACATGAATTGTTCGGCAGATAGGTAAAGGACATTCAGGTCCGGACGACGGTTTTGCAGCTCCCAAGCAATCGCGTGCATGAGGTGGGTCTTACCAAGGCCCACGCCGCCATAGAGGAACAGCGGATTGAAGCTGACAGGACCACCTTCAGCGACACGGCGGGCGGCGGCATTGGCCAGCTCGTTCGGTTTGCCAACCACAAAGCTGTCAAAGGTGAAGCGCGCATCAAGCGGGGCGCCCGGCAGCTCGGCCTTAGAGGTTTCAAGGCGCGTTTGCGAAGAAGGGCGCACTGTTTCTGAGATAGGTGCTGCGGTCTCGATGGACGGAGAAGTTACCCGTGGCGCTGCGGCGGAATTCGCGACCCGGAAATGCACGCGCTGAACGGTTTCGCCCAGAGAGGTCAGTTTGTGAATAAGAAGGTCGCCAAAGTTCTGGGACACATAGTTGCCGATAAAGTTCGTCGGAACGTTAAACGTTGCTACGCCGTCCTGAATATCAGCAAACTCAAGCGGTTCGATCCACGCCTTGTAGTTATTTTGCCCGACCGTTTCCAACATTTCACGTTGGAAAGCCCCCAGTTGATCTAGTGTCATTTGTCCCCGATTCCGCGTCCAATTCAATCGACCCCGAAAGAGTCGAACCTGCCAGTTTCGCAACCCAATTCCGCACTCACACCTTGGCTGGGCGCCGAGCAGTCAGCACCTTGCAAAAACAATACGTCCCATTCTGTGAAAGTCCCCACCCTCACAGCGTAAGTTTCTTGCGCACCTTTGTGCGTTCAAAAAAGGATCGGACACGCAAGCCCTCAACCAGATTCTTCAAGAACATCACCATGTTTGCACACAGAAAGATGCACTACAACCTTTGGTTGAGCTTGGTTGTCGGTATTCGGTTTTCCCGAATGCTGTCCGCCCCCCGAAGCGGCGATATGAATCGCACTTATGAAGCTAGCAATTTCGGAATGAGAGTCGCAACTGATCTTCGAACTTGACTCATGAAATGGTCGAAAAGAATCTCTCTCAGTGAGATAAAATTTTCATAAAAAAGGCGCCAACCACATAGGGGAGGCGCCTTTTTTTACTGTTTGATAAGGGTTTAGCCCAGAGCTTTGACCCGTGCCGCAAGACGAGAGATTTTGCGGGATGCCGTGTTCTTGTGGAAGATACCTTTGTTCACACCGCGCATTACTTCTGGTTGAGCTGCCTTAAGGGCTTCTGCGGCTGCGGCGTGATCGCCGGACGCAATCGCTTCCTCTACTTTGCGCAGAAAGGTGCGGATGCGGGAGCGACGGGATTGGTTGACCAGAGCACGGCGTTCATTCTGACGTGCGCGCTTTTTGGACTGTGGTGAGTTTGCCATGAATCTCAGACCTTTATTTCGTGTTCGTTTCTCTATTCTGCGTGAGACCAAAGACAACGGGTCTGCCCAGTTTCCTGGGTCCGATTCTTGCCTAAGCGGGCATCACGCGCATGTATGACGGCGGTCTTTACAGAGTTTTACTGGTGAATGGAATAGCAAAAATCCAAGCGAAGATTTTGCACCTGCAGCAAAGCGAATCGTTCCGATCGAATCTCGATGCTCAAAAAAATTGCACCGCTGACGTGTGCCCATGAAAAAGGCCGCCCGAAACGGACGGCCTAGAACAGGTTCGGACAATTTACTTGTCGCGGAACTGAGCCTGACGTTTTTCTGCAAAGGCGGCCATGCCTTCCTTCTGATCTTCCGTCGCGAAGAGCGAATGGAACAGGCGGCGCTCATACAGCAGGCCTTCAGTCAGGGTGGTCTCATAGGCGCGGTTTACGGCTTCTTTCGCGGCAATCGCACTCAGCATGGATTTCTCGGCGATCTTCTGCGCCGCACCCATCGCTTCGTCCATCAGCTTCTTGCCCGGCACAACACGAGACACGAGGCCCGAACGTTCGGCCTCGTCAGCATCCATGAAGCGTCCGGTGAGATGCATGTCCATGGATTTTGACTTGCCGACATAGCGCGTCAGACGCTGTGTGCCACCCAGGCCCGCGATAACGCCCAGATTGATCTCGGGCTGGCCAAATTTCGCGGTATCAGAGGCAATGATGAAGTCGCACATCATCGCCAATTCGCAGCCACCACCCAGCGCGTAACCAGAGACGGCCGCGATGATCGGCTTGCGGACCTTATTGATCGCATCACCGTGGTCGCCAAAATAGTCAGAGAGGAACATTTCAACGAATGTCTTCTCGCTCATCTCTTTAATGTCGGCACCGGCGGCAAAGGCCTTTTCCGAGCCGGTGATCACAATGCAGCGGACTTTGTCATTCTGATCCGCTTCCGCCAGAGCCTGGCGCAATTCCGTCAGCAGCTCATTGTTCAGAGCGTTCAATGCATCAGGGCGATTCAGTTTGATAAGAGCTACGTGGTCTTCAACTTCGACGATGATCGTCTCAAAAGCCATGGATCCGCTTTCTGTTGTTCCAAGTAAGCTCGATTCCTTACCATGTCGGAAGGGGGGATCAAGTTATCTTTGGCATTGCGCACAATAGAAAGATGAGCGTCCAGACTGCGTGATTCTCAGAATCACCTTGTCGCAATCAGGCGTTTTACAGGGCTCACCTTCGCGCCCATAAACATCAAAGCTATGCTGAAAATATCCAAGTTCTCCATCGGCTTGGCGGAAATCACGCAGGCTGGAGCCACCCGCTTCGATGGCCTCTGACAGCACCTCACGAATGATTGGCACCAAAGCGGCGATCCGAGGCGCGGAAATTTTGTTGACGTGGCGTTTAGGAGAAATGCCTGCGCGGTAGAGTGCTTCGCAGACATAGATATTGCCGAGCCCTGCAACGATTTTCTGATCCAGTAGCGCGGATTTTATCGGTGTTTTCCGCGATTTCAGTTGGTCGACCAAGTAGGCTTCATTGAAATCATTACCCAAGGGTTCAGGACCAATATCGCAAAGCAGCTTGTGGGCATCACCTGTTGCAGTCTCCAGCAGATCCATCGCTCCAAAGCGGCGTGGGTCGTTGAAGGTGACCCGCGCGCCATTGTCCATGTCAAAGACCACGTGATCGTGTTTCTCTGCCTGCGGATGTTTGTGCACGAATTGTCCTAACGGGTCGCCGGAGACTGTCATGCGGCCTGACATTCCCAGATGCACAAGCAAAGTCTCTCCGCTGGCCAAGTCCATCAGAATGTATTTCGACCGACGCCTTAGCCCCAGAACCTTTTGCCCGGTCAGCCGCCCCACCATATTGTCCGGGAACGGCCAACGCAGGTCTGGGCGATTCACCGAGGCTTTTGCAATCACAGCCCCCGTCATCGCGGGTTCAAGCCCTCGGCGGACGGTTTCGACTTCGGGCAATTCAGGCATGGGATCCGCTCCTTCTTTGGCTCTTATTAGCGGCTCAGATAGAACAGGCAAAGCCCGCGTCCACCGAGCCAATAGATCGCATTGTAAGCGCGGCTTTGGCTCTATATGTAAGGCAGGGAATTTCTGAGGGGCCACGACATGAGCCAAGCTGACCAAACCACCACGCATTTCGGGTTTGAAACCGTGCCAGAGGCCGAAAAGGCCGGGCGTGTGCAGGGCGTTTTTGGGTCTGTTGCCTCAAAATATGACATCATGAATGACGTCATGAGCATGGGCATCCACCGCATCTGGAAAGACGCGATGATGGATTGGCTCGCGCCACGCCCGGGGCAAAAGCTCTTGGATGTGGCGGGCGGCACAGGGGACATTTCGTTCCGCTTTCTGGATCGCGCGGGGTCGGGCCATGCCACGGTTTGTGATTTGACCGAACCGATGCTGGTAGAGGGCCGCAAACGCGCCGAAGCGGATCAGATGGCTGAGCAGCTCGACTGGGTTGTTGGCGATGCCATGGCGCTGCCGTTTGAGGACAACACCTTTGATGTCTACACGATCAGCTTTGGCATCAGGAATGTGACCCGACCTCAAGAGGCTTTGAATGAGGCCTACCGCGTGTTGAAACCCGGTGGCCGTCTGATGGTCCTGGAGTTCAGCCAGATCCCCAACGACATGATGCAAAAGGCCTATGACTTGTATTCTTTCAATGTCATCCCGCGCATGGGGCAGGCCATCGCAAATGACCGCGACAGCTATCAATACCTTGTCGAGAGCATCCGCAAGTTCCCGGATCAGGACACCTTCCTTGCCATGCTACGCAAGGCCGGGTTTGAGAACGCGAAATACCGCAACCTGACCATGGGTATCGCGGCGCTGCATTCGGGTTGGAAACTCTAAGTGCGCGGACCTCACAATATCTGGCGTCTGATCCGTACAGGCGCAACGCTCGAACGCACGGGCGCAATGGGCGTGGTGCTCGAAGCATTTGAGGCCCCTAAACCACTGCGCATTCTTGCGCGGACCTTGGTCTGGCCGTTTCGCTGGATCGGCATCAAGGGTGATCCCAATATGCCGCCTGTCGTGCGCGCTCTGACCGCCTTGGGGCCGGCCTATATCAAATTCGGTCAGGTTCTTAGCACGCGTCCAGATGTGGTCGGCTCTGAAATGGCGACGCAATTGCGCGTTCTACAGGACCGTCTGCCACCGTTTTCCGTCGCTGAGGCCAAAGCAGCGATTGAATCAGAACTCGGCGTCGCGCCTGATGAGATTTTCTCTGAATTCTCAGAACCCGTTGCGGCGGCCTCGATCGCGCAGGTTCACAAAGCCAAACTCGCCGACACCGGCGAGGTCGTTGCAGTCAAAGTGCTGCGCCCGGGCATCGAGCGGGCCTTCCGCAAAGACGTGGACGCGTTCTATTTCGCAGCAGATTTCATCGAATTTGTCGCCCCGTTCTCTCGGCGTCTGCGCCCACACGACGTCATCGAACATTTCGACGGCGTCGTCACCGGCGAACTGGACCTCCGCCTAGAAAGCGCATCGGCAAGCGAGTTTGCGGCGAATACCGTGAATGACTCAGGCTTCCAGGTCCCCACAATCAAATGGGACCATTCCGCCCGCCGTGTTATGACCATGAGCTGGGCCGAAGGCGCTGCCATGGGCGACAACGACGCCCTGCGCGCTGCAGGACAAGACCTGCACGCCCTTGGTGCACGCGTGCTGCAGCTTTTCCTCAGCCACGCGCTTCGCGACGGTTATTTCCACGCAGACATGCATCAAGGCAATCTCAAGGTCGCGGCAAATGGCGACATCATCGCCTACGACTTTGGCATCATGGGCCACATCGACGAATACACCCGTCGGGTCTACGCCGAGATCCTCTTTGGTTTCATCCAACGCGACTATAAACGCGTCGCCGAAGTCCATTTCGAGGCAGGCTACGTGCCCGCCGATCAAGACGTCGACGAATTCGCGCGCGCCCTGCGTGCCGTCGGCGAGCCGATCTTTGGCATGGACGCCACCCAGATTTCGATGGGGCGCCTGCTGAACTACCTCTTTGAAGTCACCGAACGCTTCGGCATGGAAACCCGCACCGAGCTGATCCTTCTGCAACGCACCATGGTTGTCGTCGAAGGCGTCGCCCGTTCGCTCGATCCAAGCGTCAACATCTGGGACGTCGCCAAACCGGTCGTCGGAGACTACATCCGCGACTCTGTAGGGCCAAAGGCTCTTGCTCGTGATCTTTGGAAAACGGCGCAGGTATTGTCACGTTTCGGCCCGCGCCTACCGGGTCTCGTCGAATCCGCACTGATCAAACAGATTTCCGAAGAACCAGAACCACGCCGTCGCATCTGGCCCATTGCAGCCGGCAGCATGGTGCTCGGCGCGGGCCTTGGTATCGGAGCCGTGTACCTCGCGGTGACTTTGCTCTAGCGGCGGGTCAACCAGTCCGCCCTTGGCAACACCGCGTGCCCGCCGCACTGCACGGCCGGTTTCATCTTGCCAAAAATACTCAAATCCAAGCCGCCCAACAAAAAGCCCCGACCAATGGCCGGGGCGTTTTTTGCAAAAAGAAATCAGATCAGTTGATCAGCCCCGCATGACGCATGGCCGCATCAATCTGCGCCTTGGTGCTGTCCAGCAACCCTGTCAGCGGAGAGCGCACCTCATCCGAGCACAGGCCCAGCTGAGACATGCCGTATTTTGCACCAACAAGACCGGGCTCTACAAAGATCGCACGATGCAGAGGCATCAAGCGGTCCTGAAGTTCCAGCGCCTTGCCATAGTCACCAGCCAGAGTGGCCTCTTGGAACTCTGCACAAAGACGTGGCGCGACATTGGCCGTCACAGAGATACAGCCCACACCACCATGTGCGTTGAAGCCAAGCGCCGAGCCATCTTCGCCAGAGAGTTGAATGAAGTCCGCACCGCAGGTCTCGCGTTGGTCGCTCACGCGGGCAACGTCTCCGGTGGCGTCTTTCACGCCGACAATCCGAGGCAGTTTCGCAAGCTCACCCATGGTCTCAGGCGTCATGTCGATGATCGAGCGGCCTGGAATATTGTAGATCACGATCGGCAGATCGCAGCAGTCATGCAGCTCGCGGTAATGCGCCAGCAAGCCCCGTTGCGTCGGCTTGTTGTAGTATGGCGTCACAACGAGGCCCGCATCCGCGCCGGCTTTCTCGGCGAATTGCATGAAACGCACGGCTTCGACGGTGTTGTTGGACCCGGCCCCCGCGATCACAGGAATACGACCCGCCACTACTTTGACGACCTCTTCGATCACGGTCTCATGCTCTTCATGGGTCAAAGTCGGGCTTTCACCCGTTGTCCCAACCGGAACCAAACCATGAGAGCCTTCGCTGATATGCCACTCGACCAGCTTCTTGAGCGTATCCAAATCCAGCTCGCCGTTCTTGAACGGCGTGATGAGTGCAGGCATAGACCCTTTGAACATAACACGCTCCTTTGTTGTGCGATCTGGGCAGGACGCCCAAGTGACAGGCCGGAAGTCGCCGACCCAGGTTGAATTTCGCGCGGACCCTAGCCGGAAGTGGCGAGGTTGCCAAGTTACTCATTGGACCATGAGCAATCCGCATCTATGTTTGTCCTATAACCCGCAGCGAGGTGGAAAACGCAAGAGATGATGCAGCGGATTTGGGCAGTATTTTTGGTTTTCATCGTCAGCAGTGCAGCTTGGGCACAGCAGGCGGTGGATATTTCGCCCGTGATGCGGGCCATCCAGTCTCAAAACTGGAGCGAAGCTGCGCGCCTATCTCGCAGCTATGGCCCCGTGGTCCAGGATATCGCCGAATGGCACCGTTTGCGCGCGGGTGAAGGGACGTGGCGCGATGCACAGAGTTTCCTGCGCCGTAATGGGGATTGGCCAGGGTTGCCCTTGTTGCGTCGTAAACAGGAACCGAACTTTGCCGATGCGCCCGCCGATGCGATCTATCAGGTCTTTGCCGAAACCGGAGCGCAAACCGCTGAAGGCGCGCTTCTTTTGGCTGATGCGTTTAAGTCGCGGGGTTTACGCGACGAAGCCAATGCGACGATCACGCAAGCTTGGCTCGAGCGCGCCATGAGCGACGAGGAACATGCAGCCTATCTGGCGCGGTATGGAGACGTCCTGAAATCCCGTCATGTGGACCGCCTTGATGCGATGCTTTGGAATGGCTGGCGGGAAAATTCTCAGCGCATGTATCAGCTTGTACCAGATGGTTGGCGCAAGCTGGGTGCCGCGCGGCTTGCGCTGCGCGAGGACCGTACGGGCGTGGACGTATTGATCAACGCGGTGCCCTCAAGCCTCACCGATGATCCCGGGTTGGCCTATGAACGGTTTCTGTGGCGCATGCGCAAAGACCGAGACGCAGAAGCCGCCGCATTGATCCTTTCGCGGAGCGAGGCGAGAACCTTGGGCAATCCCGAGGCCTGGGCCAAGCGGCGTCTCGCGCTTGCGCGGTCGGAAATGCGGGAAGGTCGCGCTGCGCAGGCCTATAAAATAGCGGCGCAGCATGGGTTGATTGACGGCAGCGACTTCGCACAACTTGAATGGCTCGCGGGGTATATCGCCCTGAGGTATCTCGACGAACACTGGCTCGCGCTTCAGCATTTCGTCTTCTTTGAACAGGCCGTGCAGACCCCGATTTCCCTTGGTCGCGCGGGGTATTGGATTGGCCGTGCCTATGAGGCCATGGGCGATCAAGCTGCGGCGCAACGGGCCTATGCCGGAGGCGGAGCCTATCAAACTACATTCTATGGGCTTTTGGCGGCCGAAAAGGCGGGACTGCCGGTCGATCAATCCCTGTCTGGTCAATCTAATATCCCGAATTGGCGTGGTGCGGCCTTCGCGCGCTCGACGGTGCACGAGGCGGCGATGATGTTCTTGGCATCCGGCGAAGGCCCGCTTGCCGAAAGGTTTTGGCTGCATCTGGCTGAAACACAGGATGTCCTCGGAATGGCGCAGTTGGGCGCGATGGCGATTGAATTGAATGACCCTCATATCGCGGTGAAGCTTGGTAAGTATTTCGCCAGCCAAGGCATAGAGATCCACGCGCCCTATTACCCGCTGCACCCTCTGGCCAATCGCACGGATCTTCCTGTTCCAAAAGAGCTGGCCCTCGCCATCGCTCGCCGCGAAAGCGAGTTTGATCCTTCAGTTGTCTCTCACGCAAATGCCTATGGGTTGATGCAGATCTTGCCAGGTACAGCAAAGCTCGTCGCGGGAGCGTTGGGCGTGGGGTATTCCCGGTCCAAGCTGCTGAGCGATCCCGCCTATAACGTGACCCTAGGGACGGCCTATTTGGATGGGCTTAGCGAGGAATTTCAGGGGAATGTGATTATGATGGCCGCGGGCTATAATGCGGGACCACGTCGGCCCGAGGCCTGGATGGCGCGGCTCGGTGACCCTCGCCGCGCGGGCGGTCCTGATATGATCGACTGGATTGAACATATCCCGTTCACAGAGACGCGGAACTATGTGATGCGCGTGTCCGAAAGCTTGCCGATCTATCGCGCTCGATTGGGGAAGGATCCCCTGCCGATCCCTTTTTCTGAGGAAATCCGTGGGAGCACTTTGGCGAATTAAGCCAGCGACTGAACGAGGATCATGATCCCCGAGAGCAGCAAGAGTGTTAGCACCGCGCGTTTGAACCCTTTGGCTGTAACGCGACCAAACATCCAGACGCCTGCGAGGGCTCCGAGGATCACAATCGGCATCGAGACCAGTGACAGGCGCAGGACCTCGGATGTCAGTTGCCCAAAGGCGAGCATCGACACCGTAGACAGCGCCAAGATCGCAAGGTTGTAGGGCTGATAGCGCGCGCGTTGTTCGGCGGGAGGCAGGCCTCGCATCTGATACCACACGACTGGCAGGGCTCCGGACAGGCCAGCAAGCCCTCCGAGAATGCCACCGAGAAAGCCAATGATGCGATCCCAGATCAGCCCTGAGACGCGGATTTGCGGCACCGAGCGCCGCGCCATGAATTGCCAAAGCGTATAGGCGATCAGGAAAACACCCACGATCAGTTTGACCCGCTCTGGCGCGCCGTAGGCAACGAGCGCTGTGCCAATAGGAATGCCGAGAATACCCGCCCAGATCAACGGCCAGGCCTTGGGCCAGGAGATATGTTTCGCCAGTTTCGCAAGCCCCGTCAGCTGCCCTGCGGTGGCGCTGAGAACGACCAATGGCGGAACCAGATAAGCCGGGAGCGCTGCGAACCAGATGCCTGACACCACAAGCGCAAAGCCAAACCCCGCAAAGCCGCTGATAAAGCCACCCACAAACGCGCCAAGACCGACTGTTATGAGGATCATTGGGTCCATGGATTAGTCCGACGACACCCGTTCGCGCCACAGGGTAAACAACCCCGCGCCCACGACAATCGCCGCACCTACGGCGACGTTGATGCGCAGCGTTTCCCCGAATGCGAGGATCCCGAGTGAGGCCGCAAAGGGCAGTTGTAAATAGGCAAAAGGCTGCACAGCGCTGGCCTCTGCCACCTCATAGGTCTTGATCAACAGCCAATGTCCAAAGACACCGCTGCAACAGAGGATCGCCATCCAGATCAAATGTGTGCCCGTCATGACTTCCCAGTGAAACACGCCAATCGCCGTCATCACGACGCAGCCCACAACGCCTGTATAGAAAAAGCTCGTCATCGCATCGTCTTCGCGCGCGACATACCGCGTCGCCAATCCATAAACCGCGAACATGGCAGCCCCCAGCAAAGGCACCGTGGCAAGTGGAGAGAATACACCCACGCCGGGTTGCAGAATGATGAGAACGCCCACGAGGCCCGCGCCAATCGCCGCCCATCTGCGCCAGCCGACCTTTTCGCCCAGAATTGGACCAGACAGGGCGGCGATCATCAGAGGATAGCAGACAAAGATCGCATGGGTCTCGGTGAGGCCGAGCAGGGTAAAGGCCAAGACGGTCACGATAATCTCGGCGGCCAAAAGCGCGCCGCGAAAGATCTGCATCAGGGGGAACTTCGTGCGGGCCATCTTGCGGATACCCGCTGCGCGCTGAGCCAACACCAGAACGAAGGCGGCAAAGAACCAATAGCGGATCATGATCACGAGAAAGAGGTTGTATTCTTCCGCCAGAAACCGCGAAATCCCGTCCTGCATGGCAAAGACGAAGGTCGTCAAGCACATGAGAAGGATACCAAGACGGTTGGACGCTTGCGCCATGGTTTATCCTTTCACGCCGACGGTCATATGCCGCTTACGCCCGAACCCCGGAACGCGCTCGATGGCAAAGCCTGCATCTTCAAGCCCCCGTCGCACAAAACCCGCCGCAGTATAGGTCGCGCAGGTTCCGCCCGTTTTTGTGTGATCCCCGACAGTTTGCATCAGGTCCGCATCCCAAAGTTCTGGATTCTTGGCAGGCGAAAACCCGTCTAAAAACCACGCATCCGCCTGCCAATCTTGCTGCGCCAAGGTCTCGCGCGCATCACCCAGGATCACGCGTGCCTCAATCCCATCGAGCGTCGCAAGCGTCGGATCCTTTTCCCAAGCTGCAGAGAGCCGCGCGGCAAAGGGCGCGAGCTCGGGAAAGGCCTCATGCGCGCGGCGCATCTCTGTTGCGCTCATTGGAAAGGCTTCAAAGCTTGTGAAGCTTAGCGGTGTCTCCATGCCCGAGGCTTCCCACGCTTGCCAGACCGCCAAGAGGTTCAAGCCAGAGCCGAAACCCAACTCGGCAATATGAAACCCCTCAACAAACCGTGCGGGCAGATCATTGCCATCCAGAAACACATGGCGCGTTTCATTCAACCCGTTTTCCAAACTGAAATAGGGATCATCAAACCGCGTCGACACGGGGATCGTGCCATCGCGCCAGATCAGCTCTGCACTCTGGTTGCTCATTGCGGATTGCCTTAAAGAGAGGGACGCGTGGTCCGACACGCAACTGTGACGCAGCTTGGGGTGATTTGGCAATGGTGGATGTAACGGTCTATGGGGCTGGGATCTTTGGGCTTTCAGTCGCCTGGTCCTGTGTCAAACTAGGTGCCAAGGTGCAAGTGATCGATCCGAACGTCGTCGCTGCTGGCTCCTCTGGTGGTATTGTCGGCGCGCTGGCGCCTCACACGCCCGAGAATTGGAACGACAAGAAAGAGTTCCAGTTTCAAAGCCTTATCATGGCAGAGGACTATTGGGCTGACATCGCCGAGGTGAGTGGACAGTCCCCAGGCTACGCAAGATCAGGACGTCTACAACCCATCGCCGATCAGCGTGCTCACGATCTGGCGCTCAAGCGCCAACAAGGGGCGGCAGAACTCTGGCGCGGCAAGGCCATTTGGGAGATCAAACTTGCGGCCGATTTCGAAGATTGGTGCCCCCTAAGCCCCACAGACTTTGTCATTCTCGACACGCTCTCAGCCCGCATTCACCCGCGTCAGGCCTGCGAGGCTCTTGCTGCGGCACTTAGGGCCAAAGGCGTGGAGATCTCGCCGGATGGTGCGCCCAAGGGCCATATCGTCTGGGCAACGGGCTGGCGTGGGCTTCTCGAGCTTTCAGAGGAAACCGAACGCCCAATCGGCAATGGAGTCAAAGGGCAAGCGATCTTGCTAGAGCTCGATCGTGCGGATCTGCCTCAGCTCTTTGCCGATGCACTGCATGTGATCCCTCATGCGGATGGGACAGTTGCGATCGGCTCGACCTCCGAGCGTGACTTTGAGGATCCAAACGCAACAGACGCGCAGTTGGAAGAGATCTATCAGCGCGTGATAACCGCAGTGCCCGCTCTAAGAAATGCACCTATCCTCGCGCGCTGGGCCGGCGTGCGCCCGCGTGCAAAAAGCCGAGCGCCCATGCTCGGGAACCATCCCACGCGCGCGGGTGACTTCATCGCCAACGGTGGCTTTAAAATCGGCTTTGGTATGGCACCAAAAGCAGGCGAGGTAATGGCGGATCTGATCCTGGAAAACCGCGACGAGATTCCAGAAGGCTTCCGCCCTGAAGCCTCACTCTGACCTATTCATCTTGCCAAAAATACTCAAACTATCCTCTGATTTCGACTTCCAAAGCCCGCATGAGGCGTTCCACCGACGCCTGATATCGCTCTGACACCAAGCGACCTTCATCGTCAAATTCTGATCCCGCCGAGGCAATGCCGACTTCCGGCGCTGCTGCGATGCGCACGCTGAAAGGTGTCATACAGGTACGCAGCATGGTTTGCGCGCGCACGCCTCCGGCGCGGCCAGCAGCAGCACTCATGACCGCCACAGGTTTACCCGCCCAAGGGGACGGTTTTGCGCGGCTCACCCAATCGAGCGCGTTTTTCAGAACGCCGGTTATGCCGCCGTTGTATTCAGGCGTCGAGATAATGACCGCGTCAGCGTCCGCAATTTGAGACACCAGTGTCTCCACCACGTCAGGCAGACCGTGCTCGTCCTCAAGGTCTCCGTCGTAGAGCGGGATATTGAGGTCGGCTTCCAGAAACTCACACTCGCCGTACAAGCGCGCGGCCTCACGGATGAGCTTGCTGTTGACCGAGTCTTTGCGAAGGGAACCCGAGATGCCCAATATCTTAGTTGCCATGATGGCCTCCAGTCTGTGCGTTGAGGCTAAGGTATAACGACAGACCCGCGGGGCAACTGGCGATTGCGCACATGAGTCAGGCTGATCACGCACAGAAAAACCCCGCGCAGATCGCCTCTACGCGGGGTTTGGAAATGTTCCGATCTTAGCCTGCTGTCGGCAGGATCACAATCTCAACGCGGCGGTTCTGCGCGCGGCCCTCTGGTGTGAGGTTCGATGTCACCGGCTGGCTTTCTCCGCGGCCAATCGCGTCGATCCGGCCGAATGGGACGCCCTCGGCCATCAAGACATCAGCGACCGCGTTTGCACGACGCTCAGACAAAGTCTGGTTATAGGTCGCATCCCCTTCGTTGTCGGTGTGGCCGATGACCTGAATGGTAGAGTTCGGATAGGCCAAGAGGTTGCTTGCGACGGACCGCAGGTCGCGCTGCAAATCGGCGCGTACGGTATAGCTGTCGGTGGCAAAAAGAATGTTGTTCGGCATCGTCACGATCAGGCGGTCACCCGTGTTGGTGATATCGACGTCGGAATTGTCCAGATCGCGACGCAGGTCTGCTTCTTGGCGGTCCAGAATATCGCCTGCAATTGCGCCGATGCCCGCGCCAATCGCTGCGCCACGCACGGTGCCGCCGACTTTGTCATCCGCGGTGATCGCGCCGATAGCGCCGCCGAGGATCGCACCGATGGTCGCGCCCTGGCGTGTATTGTCGCGTTCAATGCCCGCGTATTGAGGATCTGTACAAGCGCTGAGCGTCAGTGCTGCGCCAGCGGCCAATGCCAGTGAAAGTCTTGCTCGAGCCATCTTCATGCCCCTTTCGGTTCGCTTAGTCGTGATGGGTTTACTGCTAAAGCGAGTCTGAGGCTTCCCGCCTTGGTTCACAAGGGGGAATTCGGCAAGGCTTTGCTCAAAATGCTGTGTCTAAGATGCCTGAGCCAGGCTTTCAGACTGCGCGGCCTCATAGGCCAGCATGGCGCGTTTGACCGGCAAGCCCCAGTGATAGCCGCCAAGGCCGCCCGATTTCCGAAGCGCTCGGTGGCAGGGGATGATCCAACTGATCGGGTTTTTCCCAATCGCCGTTCCAACAGCCCGCACCGCTTTGGGCGAGCCGACCGCATGCGCGATCTCGGAATAGGTTGTGACTTGCCCCGAAGGGATGCGCATCAGAGCCTCCCAAACCTTAATCTGCAAGGGTGTGCCGATGAGCAGTAGCGGTGTTTCGCCTTTTGATGTGCCAAAGACATTGGCGATCCAGGGGGACAGCATGTCTGGATCTTCGACAAACTCAGCGTTGGGCCAGCGGGAGGTCAAATCGGCGTATGTGTTGTCTCGACCGGTTTCGGAGGCGAAAGCCACGCCGCAAATGCCTTTAGATGTCCCCATGACAAGGGTTTCGCCAAAGGGGCCTTCAAACCAGCCAAATGAGATCACAAGACCCGCACCTTTTTGGGCGTATTCGCCGGGGCTCATGGCTTCCCATCTGAGGAAAAGATCGTGCAGGCGCCCGGTGCCCGAAAGGCCAAGCGAATGGGCGGTGTCCAATGTGGTGAAGCGCTCGTGCAAAAGCGATTTCGCATGCCCGAGCGTGAGATATTGTTGAAAACGTTTTGGCGAAATCCCAGCCCATTTGGAAAACTGACGCTGGAAATGCGCGGGGCTCATGCCTTGCGCGGCCGCCAGCTCTTCGAGGGAAAGCGCGTCCTGCCCCTGATCGATCATCTCGATCGCCCGGCGCATGACGCCATAGTGGTAGCTTTGTTCCATATCGCTCATGTGCTCATCGCTTCCTTCGGGCGCTCTTCGTTAGGGTAACTTAAGCCGCGTGCCTTGCTCAAACGACCCGTTTGTTGCGGTTTTTCTCAGGAAGGGTTTGACGCAGGTGCCAGACGGGCTAAACCCAGCCCATGGCCAAGCAACTTGATTACCACACGATCCGCGAGATCTTTACCCGATTTGAAGCCGCCGAAGCCGAGCCCAAAGGAGAGCTTGATCACGTCAATGCCTATACATTGGTGGTCGCTGTGGCCTTGTCCGCGCAGGCGACCGACGTTGGAGTGAACAAGGCGACAAAGAACCTCTTTCCCATCGCGGATACGCCGCAAAAGATGTTGGACCTAGGCGAAGAGCGGCTGATTGAACATATCAAAACCATCGGTCTTTACCGCAACAAAGCGAAGAACGTGATGAAGCTGAGCCGTATTCTGGTGGACGATTACGGTGGCGAAGTTCCCAATTCCCGCGCTGCTTTGGAAAGCCTGCCGGGCGTGGGGCGCAAGACCGCCAATGTGGTTTTGAACATGTGGTGGCAATACCCCGCGCAGGCGGTGGATACGCATATCTATCGCTTTGGCAATCGGTCAGGTGTGTGCCCTGGCAAGGACGTCGTTGCCGTGGAGCGCGCCATCGAGGACCATATCCCGACCGATTTCCAACAACACGCGCACCATTGGATGATCCTGCATGGACGCTACACCTGCAAAGCGCGTAAACCCCTGTGCGGCACCTGCCTGATTCGAGATCTCTGCCTATTTGAGGACAAAAACCTATGACCCAATATCAAGTCGTCGGCATCGGTAATGCGATTGTTGATGTCATCAGCCAATGTGACGATAGCTTTCTGGACCTCATGGGCATCCAAAAAGGCATTATGCAGCTGGTCGAGAAAGAACGCGGCGAAGTGCTGTATGGCGGGATGACCAACCGGGTTCAGGCGCCGGGTGGATCTGTGGCGAATACGCTCGCGGGCCTTGGGGCGCTGGGCCTGACCACTGCCTTTATCGGGCGCGTGAATGACGATGCCCTGGGCAAGTTTTACCAAGCCGAAATGGTCGCAGGCGGCACGGATTTCCCGAATGCGCCGGTTGCGGGCGGTGAATTGCCAACCTCTCGTTCTATGATTTTTGTTTCGCCGGATGGTGAGCGGTCAATGAACACCTATCTGGGGATTTCCTCCGAGGTCGGACCAGAGGACGTGTCCGAGGATGTGGCTGGCAACGCGAAGCTTCTGTTCCTTGAGGGCTATCTTTACGACAAGCCACAGGGCAAGCAGGCGTTTGAACGGGCTGCAGAGCTTTGCAAAACAGGAGGTGGCAAGGCTGGGATTTCCCTGTCTGACCCATTCTGCGTAGACCGTCACCGCGATGACTTCCGTCGCCTTGTGAAAGAGCTGGACTATGTCATCGGCAATGACCACGAGTGGAAGTCGCTCTATCAGACCGACGACCTCCAAGAAGCGCTGGATCAAGCGGCTCAGGAAACTGGTTTGATCGTATGCACACGTTCCGGCGAAGACGTGATCATGGTCGAAGGCGGCGAGACCGCGACGGCACCTGTCCGCACGATTGTCCCCGTGGATGCCACAGGCGCTGGCGATCTGTTCGCGGCCGGGTTCCTATATGGCTATGCGACCGGCCAGCCCTTGGCAAAAGCGGGCCGCATGGGCTGTGTCGCTGCTGCCGAAGTCATCAGCCACTTTGGTGCGCGCCCCGAAGCGGATCTAAAGGCCTTGTTCCGCAAGGAAGGCCTGCTCTAAAAGCTCTTGCTGGGGGACGTATCGGCCCCCGTCGAACCCGTTCCCCAGCAAGACACTTTGTGTGATGCGCACGACCCCCTGGACGATGCGCAAGACCGAGTAAACCGCGATTCTAGTTAACAAAGCCTTTAGGCCTATGGCCAAATTTGGGCGTTAGTCGCCGAGCTTAGCGTGGACTTCATCCAAATCGATTTCCCCGATGGGCATCTTATTGGCCGGATTCTCGAAATCATATTTGAAGAGTTTGAAGTCGCGTTTGTAGATCTCGTACATTAGATGCATCGAGAGATCGTCGAAGTAATCCTCAACAGGATGCGCGCGTTTGGGGCCATGGCCCTCGGATTCGTTAAACCGCGGCACATCTTTCAGCTTGATCGCATTGGGCACCTCGATGTGATCCAGTACATCCTGCATCCCTTCATTAAAGCTCTCGGTCCAGAAGATCTTGTTATAGCGCCCGCCATTCTGAATGAATGTCGAGACATGGCCCGAGGTCGCTGACCAGTGAATGTCGGGATCCATCGGGCGGCGAAAGCGAATGGTGTCGCGGGCAAACAGCAAAAAACGACGGAAGCTCTTGATCTGGTCAAACTCCTCGGTGCCGTCCTCTCCGCCGACATCGATCCCATATTTCTGGATCAGCATCGGCACCATATTGCCGCGATAGCGCCGTCCATTGCGCTGAATGCCGCAGATCTTGTCAAAGAACGAGCTGAGGATCCGAGTATAGGGGTTGCGCACGCAGGTAAACGCATAGGTTTCACCAGCTTTCACAGCATCTGTGATCAGCGGTTTGCTGTCATCCAGCGCCCACTTGTGCATCCCTGCGGTTGCATCGTGGATATCGCCGTCAAAGTAGTCGCCGTTGTCGGAATAATACATGATCTGCCCGATGGTCGAGCAGGCGCATTTCGGCACAACGCGGTACACCACGCTTTGACTTTCCGTCATCCAGACGCCGGGAAATCCCATCTGCTTTGGCCTCTCTTAGTATTTTGTGATTATTTTTAGGGCAAATCCGGGAAGAGTAAAAAACAAATTTCGCAAATCGCTCGTTTTGATATACTGGGCGTTAAGAATAATGATCGAGCGGCACACGGGGCAAGGGTTTCTACCATGGCAAAAATTGCATTTATTTTGCTTTGTCACAAAGACCCTGCGGCTGTTGTGGAACAGGCTACGCGTCTCACCGCAACTGGTGATTGCATTTCCATCCACTATGACAAAAGCGCGGATCCGGCAGGCTTTCGCGAGATCCAATCTCAGTTGGCAGACAATCCAAACGTCGTTTTGGTGAAGCGTCGCGTGAAGTGTGGTTGGGGGGAATGGTCTCTGGTCGAGGCCACACTGCGCGCGGTGCGTGCCGCGCTGGATGCCTTCCCGAAGGCCACGCATTTCTACATGCTTTCTGGCGATTGCATGCCGATCAAAACCTCGGAATATATCCAAGAGTTTCTGGCCGAACAGGACGCGGATTTCATCGAAAGCCACGACTTTTTCGAAAGCGACTGGATCAAGACAGGCATGAAAGAAGACCGTCTGATCTATCGCCATTTCGTCAATGAGCGTGGGCGCAAAGATCTGTTCTACCGACTTTACAACCTGCAAAAGCGTTTCGGCATATCTCGGGAAATTCCCAAGGATATTCAGGTGCATATCGGCAGCCAATGGTGGTGTTTGCGGCGTCCGACTATGGAAAAGCTGATGGAGCTGGTGCGGGAACGCCGCGATCTGGTGCGGTTTTTCAAATTCACCTGGATCCCGGACGAGACCTTCTTTCAGACTCTCATTCGTCTTGTAGTGCCTGCTGAGGAAATCGAGAGCCGCACGCTGACGTTTTTGATGTTCACTGATTACGGCATGCCGCTGGTTTTCTACAACGACCACTACGACATGCTGATCAATCAGAACTTCCTGTTTGCGCGCAAAATCAGCCCCGAGGCGGACGAGCTGAAAGCAAGGCTTGGCGATCTCTATGCGGCCAAAGGCGTGTCATTTGAGATCTCGGACGAGGGGCCAGGCCTTTTCAAATTCGTCACCGAACGTGGCCGGATCAGCCGTCGCTATGGCAACCGCTTCTGGGAGGTCGAAACGACTCTGGGACGTGACCGCGAGCTGATGATCGTCGTGTGCAAGAAATGGCATGTTGCAAAGCGCGTTCTGGCCAAGATTAAACAGGTCACCAATGTGCCCGCTGTGGAATTCCTGTTCCAAGAAGAGGACACCGAGCTGCCCGATCTTGGCGGCATCCAAAGCACGGTTGCAAAACGTCACCGCCATCGCCGCGCGTTGTTGCGGATGATGTTTGATTATTTCCAAACCAACCGGATGATCATCTGTATGGATCCTCAGGGGCTTGAGCTTCTCAAAGACTTCTACGCGGATCGATCGACCACGCGCGCTTTAGAAATTCAGTGCAGCTACAGCGATGACTACCTCAAAGGCCATGCCGCGCGCATCGGACTGGCTGGCGAAAGCACGCCGAAGGATACGTTTGAACGCATCCTGCCAACCATTCGACGCGGGATCGATGACGAAAGCGACGCTATTCGCGATGCGCGATTTGAAAATTACCACTACATCCGCGAACAGGACGAGTTTGACGACTTCTTGGACCCTCTGCAGGCGTTCTTGTCGGTCTCGCAAGATCAAGCGCGCGATATCGCAGCAACGCCACATATGTTTGCCGACTAACAACAGGTCTGACCAAAAGCCGCAGGGCAGGGCTTATCGCGCTCTTGCGAGCGCTGCCCGCTTGCCCCATAGTCCGCGCGAAACGACCCAAGCGATCAAAGCCAGCCAAAGGATCTAGACGATGACCACTGACGCGCCTGAAACCATCATCGTGGACAGCTATCGTGTGGCTTGTGACGGTGGAGACGGTGCCTTGGGCCATCCGCGCGTCTATCTGACGATCCCGCGCGAAGTTGGCTATGTGGTCTGCCCTTACTGCGGTCGCAAATATGTGCATCGCGACTTTGCGGACAAACTGGCCTAAGCCACCCTTACAGATGCGTTAAAGCGTGGCGTCTCTCTGGTGTGTCTAGATGGGGGACGCTATTGAATTGCGTCAACAATTGCCGTCCCATGAAAGCCTGCCAATTGTGTAGCGACGTATTGTGGATCGCCAGACACATCTGTGCCCAAGCCGGGGTGTTCAACGCCAAAGTGGTTCGCAATACCGTGCTTATCAAACCACCGGATGTCACAACCAAAGCCGGGCCGTCACCGCTCGCTATATCCTGAATCACCGCATCCACCCGCGCGGCAAAATCCGCGAAAGGCTCGGCAATATCTTCTAGCTCGTCTGCCGCCCATGCCGCGAGCACGCGCTCCAACTGCATCGCGAAGCCTTCGCGTGTCATAGGCACCGGTTCGCCGGTTTGACGCTCATAGGACTGAGCCAAAGAAAAATACGGGAACTCGTTAAGACGTGCGTCGATCTGCAGCGATCCATATTGCTCAGCCCCCATGCCCTGCGCGGTTTCCTGATGGCGCCGCATGGAGCCACAATAGACCCGCGTGAAATGCTGTCCCGTGTCGCGCAGATAGGCGCCGAGCCAAGCCGCCTGTTGATGCCCAAGATCCGACAGCCGATCATAGCTTTCTTCATCCCGTGCACTCGAGTTCGCCTGCCCATGGCGCACCAACATCATCTGGCTCATATTTGCCCCGCTTTCTTTTTGAAGACCGACATGTAGGGCAGGCCAAAGGCTGCGAAAAGTGAATTTTCTGTAAAGATGGTTGTGTGCCTATCGGAAACCTGCGTTGCATTTCAAATTCACCCTTGGCGCAAAACGCATCTCGGCTGTCGGTTAAAGCGTCTAGGCAGGTGCGGATTTTGGGCTACTGTGTCGTGGAATCTAAGGAGACCCAGCATGTCCGATCGTATACGTTTCACATTGGATGGCCAGGAAGTTGAGGCTGACAAGGGCCTTACGATCTGGGAGATCGCGCATGGTCGCGGTCTGGTGATCCCGCATCTGTGTCACAAGCCGCAGCCTGGGTACCGTCCCGACGGCAATTGCCGGGCTTGTATGGTCGAGATCGAAGGCGAGCGTGTTCTGGCGGCGTCTTGTATTCGTGAACCCTCTGAGGGCATGGTTGTTCACACCAACACCGCGCGGGCGGAAAGCGCGCGCAAGATGGTTGTTGAGATGCTGGTCGCCGATCAGCCCGAGCGCGAAGAGAGCCATGATAAATCCAGCCACCTCTGGGATATGGCGGATCTCAATGGCGTCTCTGAGTCCCGTTTCCCGAAGCTTGAAGAGGGCCGCATTCCGCTTTTGGACGACAGCCATGTCGCGATGAGCGTGAACCTTGATGCCTGTATCTCCTGCGGCCTCTGCGTGCGTGCTTGTCGCGAAGTTCAGGTGAATGACGTGATCGGCATGGCTGGACGTGGCCACGACGCTTATCCGACCTTTGACATCGCTGACCCGATGGGGGACTCAACCTGTGTGGCCTGCGGCGAATGTGTTCAGGCCTGCCCGACGGGGGCTCTGATGCCAGCCACGGTGGTCGATGAGAACCAAGTCGGCGACCGCAAGGATTTTGACACGGAAACTGAGTCCGTCTGCCCGTTTTGTGGCGTTGGCTGTAAGGTCAGCCTCAAGGTCAAAGACAATAAGGTCAAATACGTCGAGGGCATCAACGGCCCTGCCAACGAAGGCCGCCTTTGCGTGAAGGGCCGCTTTGGCTTTGACTATATCCACCATAAACACCGCCTGACCGTGCCGCTGATCCGCCGTGACGATGCGCCCGCCAAGGGCTTGAACGTAGACCCCGGCGATCTGTCGACCCATTTCCGCGAAGCCACGTGGGAAGAGGCGATGGATCTGGCCGCCAAGGGCCTGATCAAGCTGCGCGATGAGGATCCTAAGTCCGTCGCAGGTTTTGGCTCGGCCAAATGCACCAACGAAGAGGCGTATCTCTTCCAGAAGTTCATCCGCCAGGGATTCAAACACAACAACGTCGATCACTGCACGCGGCTTTGTCACGCGTCTTCAGTGGCGGCCTTGATCGAGAACGTCGGCTCTGGCGCCGTCACCGCGACCTTCAACGAGGTCAAGAACTCGGATGTGGCCATCGTCATCGGTGCGAACCCGATTGAGAACCACCCGGTGGCAGCGACCTACTTCAAACAGTTCACCAAGCGCGGTGGCAAGCTCATCGTGATGGATCCGCGCGGCGTCGGCCTGCGCCGCTTTGCCGACGAGATGCTGCAATTCCGCCCGGGGGCCGATGTGGCGATGCTCAATTCGATCATGAATGTGATCGTCGAAGAAGAGCTTTATGACAGCCAATACATCCACCGTTGGACCGAGAACTGGGACGCCGAGAAAGCCCACCTCAAGGACTTTACGCCTGAGGCGATGGAAAAGATCTCGGGCATTGATCCCGAGCAAATCCGCCGCGTGGCGCGCACCTTCGCGAAGGCCAAAGCAGGTATCATCTTTTGGGGTATGGGCGTCAGCCAGCACATCCACGGCACGGACAATTCCCGCTGCCTCATTAGCCTCGCGCTGATGACCGGCAACGTTGGCAAACCCGGCGCAGGTCTGCACCCGCTGCGCGGCCAGAACAACGTACAAGGCGCCTCTGACGCGGGCCTGATCCCGATGTTCCTGCCGGACTACCAGACGGTGACCAGCGACGATGTGCGGCGCAGCTTCACCGATGTCTGGGGCGGCGGAGACTTCAGCAATGAAAAAGGCCTCACCGTGACCGAGATCGTCGATCAGGTCTACGCGGGCAACATCAAAGGCATGTATATCCAGGGTGAGAACCCCGCGATGTCAGACCCTGATGTCGAACACGCACGCGACGCTTTCGCGAAGCTCGATCTGATGATCGTGCAGGATATCTTCCTGACGGAAACCGCGAACTACGCCGACATCATCCTGCCGGCTTCTGCCCTCTATGAGAAGAACGGCACGGTCTCCAACACCAACCGCCAAGTCCAGCGGGTGCGCCCTGCGGTGACGCCTCCGGGTGAGGCGCGTGAGGATTGGGCCATCACAGTTGAGCTCGGCCAGCGCATTGGTCTGCCGTGGGAGTACAAAGACGTCTCTGAAGTCTTTGCCGAGATGAAGCTCAATATGAAATCCTTGGACAATATCACCTGGGAGCGTCTGGAAACTGAAACCGTCACCTACCCATCGCTCTCCCCGGAAGATCCCGGTCAGGCGATTGTCTTTGGCGATGGCTTCCCCCGCGAAGACGGCCGCGCGCGGTTCACCCCTGCCGCTGTGATCCCACCGGATGAAGCGCCAGATGCGGACTTCCCGATGATCATGACCACGGGCCGTCAGCTCGAACATTGGCACACAGGGTCGATGACCCGCCGCTCTCTGGTGCTCGATCACGTAGAGCCTGAAGCAAACTGCTCGCTGCACCCCAAGACGCTGCGCCGTCTGGGCATCCAGCCGGGCGAGATGCTGCGCCTTTCGACCCGTCGCGGCTCCATCGAGATCATGGCGCGTGCGGATCGGGCAATTGCCGAGGACATGGTCTTTGTGCCCTTCGCCTATGTCGAAGCCGCCGCCAACGTGCTCACCAACCCGGCCATCGACCCCTATGGCAAAATCCCAGAGTTCAAATTCGCCGCCGTCAAAGTCGAGAAAATCGACCAGCAAATCGCCGCGGAATAACCGGTTTCATCTTGCCGAAAATACTCCCGCCGGAGGCATCCCCTCTGGCGGGAGTCAACTACATTTGCCAGCTAAGAGCGTCTTCCTGATACCCCCGCTGAACCGCGTCTTCGCGAAGCCCGTCGGCCAGTTGAGAGGCTTCGCGAAGGTTGGCAAAGCTTTGGGATGTCCTGTGTTTTAGCCCACCGACGACACCCCATTCGCAGATCACGGCAACATCATCAAAAAGATCATAAGCGATCTCGACGCGATAGAAACGCGGCGGGCTTGAGGGGAGGTGTCTATACAGGAAGCACTCTGCCATAGGTTGTTTATGGCATGTGTTTACGTGCGAATCAACAAATAGTTGTGATGATAGGGTTGTCGCCTAAATATAGACATCTTCACTGCTGATTGTGGTGCGCTTCGACAAGGGCGGGTTTTCCAAAAAGAGCCCCCGTGGCGTCTGACCCGCACACGGGGGAGTGGGAGTGTGATGTGAATTGCACGCGCGCTTCTCAGTCAGGTCACCGATGAAACGCTGCAAAACCCTGAAGTGATACCCAGGAAGAGATGGTATCTGAAACTCCTGCCTCAAACATATCCCGTTTAGGGCGAGTTGTCTATATATTGTGGGTGGAAGGTATTCCCTACCGCTTATATTGCGTGGTTCCAACGGTCAAACCCAAGACACATCGCCCAGAAAGATATAGCCGGCTCCGTAGATCGTCTTGATAAGTCGCGGATTTTTCGGATCTTCTTGCAGTTTCGTCCGCAGTCGGCTGATCCGCACATCCATCGCCCGATCAAAGCTTTCGCCCGCAGCGCCGCCCAAGGTTTCCTGCATCTGCGCGCGGTTGATCAAACGTTTGGGGCTGTCCAGAAACAACCGCAACACCTCGCCTTCTGCGTGACTAAAGGTGGTTTCTTCCCCTAGCTGATCTTCTAGCACATAGCGATCAAAATGCGCGGTCCAGCCGTTAAATTTCGCTGTGTTCGAGCTGTTGAGCGGTTGTGCGCGGTCTTTGCGCAGGCGGGCTCGCACGCGGGCCACCACTTCGGCAGGGTCGAAAGGCTTGGTGATATAGTCATCGGCCCCCAGCTCTAATCCGGTAACCCGATCCTGAACCTGCGCGCGGCCAGAAATGATAATGACAGCAGCCCCCAGTTCCAACGCCAGCCGATGCACGAGCGTCAGTCCGTCCTTGTCAGGCAGGCTCAGATCAACGAGGCAAACATCAGGCGTCACCCGCCGCAAGGCGGCTTCAAACTCGGTTGCACGGCCAAAGCCCATAGTTTGAAAACCGGCCTCTTCCAAAGCGTCCGAAAGGACCTGACGCACGCCGGCTTCATCATCGAGAATTGTAATCAATGGGGCGCTCATTCTGAGTCCTCGGCATTCAAGAAGTTGGCCAGATCCTTGGCGACGAAAGGTTTGCGCAGCACGGGAGCTAAGGCAGCAGCGCGCACGTAGAGAGGATCATCTTCGGGCAGGCTGGTCATCAAGAACAAGGGCAACGATCCATTGACGTTACGTGCCAAATCCACGCCGGTCGCCACGCCTTCAAGTTTGATATCGGACAAGACCAGCGAGATGTCAGGGACGTTTTCCAACAAGGCCAAGGCCTCTTCGACGATGGCGGTTTCGATCACCGTGTGGCCCTGTTCGGTCAACATCTCCCGGATCGCGCCGCGCAGATCTGGGTTGTCCTCGACCAAGAGCACAAGCCCTGGAGCCTCCGCCCCGCGCGCCCACCGCAATGGCAGGCGGATCGAGACGGCGGCGCCTTCGCCGGTGTTGGATAGGCGGACATCGCCACCCATGAGTTTGGCCATATCATAGACCATCGGAAGGCCAAGGCCTGAGCCCTCCGAGCCTTTGGTGGTGAAGAATGGATCTAGCCCTTTGGCTAAGGCCTCTTCGCTGAACCCGGGTCCGTCGTCGCGCACTTCGAGCCTGAGCCAGATGTCCTGCACAACATCGACGGTCAGAGTGATTTGCCCAACGCCATTCAGCGCGTCGCGCGAGTTTAGAATGAGATTCAAAAGGCTGTCTTGTATCACGCCCGCATCCAGCAAAAGCGCGCGGTTGGGCACATAGTTCTTAACCATCAGGCTGACCTGACCATCGAGCGCAGGTTTCGCCAAGCTTTGCAGGTTCAGCAAAAGATCGCGGATCTGATGGCGCGCGAGTTTCGGGGCGCGTTGACCGGTCATATCCGCAAGTTGGTTGAGCAAGGTGCCTCCGCGCCGTGCCGCCGTCAAAGTCGTGTCCACAAGCTCGCTGGCCGCCCCATCAAGGTCCATTTTTTCAAGCTTGCTCTGCGTGCCGAGAATGATGGTCAGCAGATTTGAGAAATCATGCGCCAAACCGCTGGTCATCTGCGCCGCCAATTCGCGGCGACGTGTTTGTTGCAGAGCGGCGCGTGTCTGGGCTTCTTGGGTGATATCCATCGACAGGATGTAAACGCCCCGCCGCTCGGCCGCTTCTCCGTCAGGGGTCAGGGCGACGCGGATGCGACGTTGGCTGTCTTGATCGGTGAATTCAAAGACCGACGGGTCCCCGCCGAAAGCCGTCTCGAGATGCGGCTCAAGGCGCGCGTATGCGGATTCGCCGAGCGTCTCATTGATCAACGTGCCTACAATATTGCGCGGCCGACCGGGCATGACTGACGACAGTCGCCTGTTTGAATAGGTATAGCGATAGTCAGGGCCCACGTGTGCAATATGGGCGGGCATCATTTCGGTGGTGAGACGCATGCGGGCCTCAGAATCGGAAACCAACCGTTTGGCCTCTTCCAAAGCAATGACCGTGCTTTCAAGCTTGCGGTTCGCGCTGGCCAGATCTTCGGAGTATTTGAGCAATGTCTCCGAGAGTTCCTCGGATCTGCCGCGCAACAACTCTTCCTGCCGCTTCACGTTCGTGATGTCAGTATAGACGGCCACCCATCCGCCATCGGGCAGAGGAGAGCCCTCGACGCTGATCCAGCGCCCGTCTTCGCGCTCGCGTTCCATGTAATGCGGCTCAAAGGCAAGCGCGCGCTCGACGCGCTCTTTCACGAGCGTTTCGATGTCCTCCACGTCGCCATATTCACCGCGTGTCGCGATAACCCGAATGGTTTCCTCAAAGCTCGCGCCGGGGCGCATCAGGTGATCCGGGATCTCGAACATCTCGCGAAACCGCTCGTTGGCCACCACAAGTCGCAGCTCGCTGTCATAGATGGACAGAGCCTGTTTGATCAGGTTCAGACCAGCCATTGTCATGGCTTGAATAACGGTTTGCGATAGTCCTGATCGAGGTGTCATGGTCCGTCTCCTTCCCTAGGGCTAGCACCGGGACGGCTGGGTCGAAAAGGGAATAATGTCGGCTGTTACAATTCGTAAGGATTGAGAAATGTTCAGGAAAAAGTTGACGGTTTAGTTTTCTCTATCGCCTAATGGATGTGAGGAATCGCTTTCAGGGCGGTGGACCTGCGCAAGCAGGCTCAGGGAGGAAAAAATTTGACACAGCTGTCGCAAGCGACGCAGGGATTGGCTTCGGTCCCGGCGCTCTTGAACCGTAATGTCGCGCAATTCGGCGACAAACCGGCCTATCGTGAAAAAGAATTCGGGATCTGGCAAAGCTGGACCTGGGCGGAAACCGCTGACGAGATCGAAGCGCTTGCGCTTGGGTTTCTCGAGATGGGCGTGTCCGAGGGCGATTTCATCGCGATCATCGGACGCAATCGCCCATATTTCTATTGGACCATGGTGGCGGCTCAATCAGTTGGGGCCGTGCCGGTTCCGGTCTATCAGGACTCCGCTGCCGAAGAGATGGCCTATGTCCTGGGCCATTGCGGCGCGAAATATGTCGTGGCCGAGGATCAAGAGCAGGTCGACAAAGTCATCGATGTTCAGGACCAACTGAGCGACTTTGATCAGATGGTCTACCTGGATCCACGCGGCATGCGAAAATACGACCACAGTAAGCTGCATCAGTTCAGCAAGCTGCAAGAACAAGGCCGCGCTGCGAAAGCGAAACATGCCGCCGAGTTGAAAGCGCGCAGCGAAAAGCTGACCTACGACAGCACCTGCGTGATGCTCTATACCTCGGGCACCACCGGCAAGCCTAAGGGCGTGGTGCTGAGCAATCGCAATATCATTGAGAGCGCGAAAAACGCCTGCGAGTTCGATAAACTCGGCCCGGACGAGGAAATTCTCGCCTATCTGCCGATGGCTTGGGTTGGCGACTTTATCTTCTCGATCGGTCAGGCCTATTGGAGCGGGTTCTGCACGAACTGCCCGGAAAGTGCCGACACGATGATGACCGATCTGCGCGAGATCGGGCCCACCTATTACTTTGCCCCGCCACGTGTGTTTGAGAACCAGTTGACCAACGTCATGATCCGTATGGAGGACGCTGGGCGGTTCAAGCGCTGGCTGTTCAAACGCTATATGGAGCACGCTAAGAAGGTTGGTGGCAAAATTCTGGATGGAGAGCCCGTCGGCGCGATGGACCGGCTGCAATACGCCATCGGCAACGCGCTGGTGTATGGCCCCTTGAAGGACACGCTGGGCTTTGGCCGCGTCCGTGTCGGCTATACGGCGGGGGAGGCGATTGGACCGGAGATTTTCGAATTCTACCGCTCCTTGGGCATTAACCTGAAACAGCTTTATGGCCAGACCGAGGCCTCGGTGTTCATCACTCTACAGCCCGATGGCGAGGTCCGCGCAGACACGGTCGGCGTGCCTGCACCCGATGTTGAGATCAAGATCGACGATAAGGGCGAGATCTTCTACCGCTCGCCGGGTGTCTTTGTGGAGTACTACAAGAACGCAGACTCCACGGCCTCGACCAAAGACGGTGAGGGCTGGGTCGCGACGGGTGACGCTGGTTTCTTTGAAGAAAAGACGGGGCATTTGCGGATCATCGACCGTGCGAAAGACGTGGGTCAGATGGCCGATGGTGCAATGTTTGCCCCGAAATATGTCGAGAACAAACTGAAGTTCTACCCAGACATTCTGGAAGCTGTTTTGTTTGGAAACGGCAAGGACCGCTGTGTAGCCTTCATCAACATCGACCTGACGGCGGTCGGCAACTGGGCCGAGCGTAACAACATCGCCTATGCCTCATATCAGGAATTGGCGGGTCATCCGCGGGTTCTGGATACGATCCAGCAACATGTTGAAACCGTGAATAAATCTGTTGCCGAAGACCCGATGCTCTCTGGTTGTCAGATCCACCGTTTCCTCGTGCTGCATAAAGAACTCGACGCCGACGACGGCGAAATGACCCGCACCCGCAAGGTGCGCCGTGTGATCGTGGCGGATAAGTTCAACGACCTGGTCACCGCGCTCTATGACGGCAGTTCCGAGGTCTCGACCACAACGGAAGTGACCTATGAGGACGGCCGCAAGGGGTCCATCAGCGCGACCTTGCAATTGCGCGATGCGGCTGTGGTGCCCACGGCGGCGCAAAAAGTGGCTGCGGAATAAGGAAAGACAGAGATGCTAGACAATTCCGACAGCTACGTCACCGAGGACGGCCGCACCATTGGCGGCGTGGTGATGGAGATGAAAAACATCACTCTGCGCTTTGGCGGCGTGGTGGCGATCAAGGATATTTCCTTTGATATTCGTGAGGGCGAAATCCGCGCGATTATCGGGCCGAACGGGGCGGGGAAGTCCTCGATGCTGAACGTGATCTCGGGCTTTTATAACCCGCAGGAAGGTGACGTTTATTATAAAGGTGCGCTGCGCCCGCCGATGAAACCTTATCAGGTGGCGCAACAGGGCATAGCGCGGACATTCCAGAACATTGCGTTGTTTGAGGGCATGACCGTTCTCGACAACATCATGACAGGTCGTTTGAACCACATGAAGGCGGGGCTTTTTGCGCAGGCAATCTGGAAGGGCAAGGCTGAGGCCGAAGAGGTCGCGAACCGCGAAGTCGTCGAAAAGATCATCGACTTCCTCGAGATTCAATCCATCCGCAAAACGCCTGTTGGCCGCTTGCCCTATGGTCTGAAGAAACGCGTAGAACTTGCGCGTGCTTTGGCGGCTGAGCCTTCTATCCTGCTGCTGGATGAGCCAATGGCGGGGATGAACGTCGAAGAAAAAGAGGACATGAGCCGCTTTATCCTCGATGTGAACGATGAATTTGGTACGACGATTGCGCTGATCGAACACGACATGGGCGTTGTGATGGACCTGAGCGACCGCGTGGTCGTGATGGATTATGGCAAAAAGATCGGTGACGGCACGCCCGATGAAGTGCGCAGCAATCAGGCGGTGATCGACGCTTATCTGGGGGTATCACATGACTGATCTCACCCGCTGCCAAACGGAGTTTTTCAAAAACTCCGCGCCGAATTCTTTCAAAGAATTCGAACACTTGACCTCAAAGGGAGGCGCTTATGTCTGATACCTTTATCTTTGGCATGGAAGTCTTCCTCAATGGCCTTATGGCCGGGGTGCTTTATGCTCTTGTCGCGCTGGGCTTTGTCTTGATCTACAAAGCCTCGGGCATCTTTAACTACGCTCAGGGTGTTATGGCGCTTTTCGCCGCGATGACTTTGGTGGGCATCATGGAAGGCCGAGTGCCCTTTAGCCACCTGATCAATGCGATCTTTGGCACCCATATCCATCATTTTGGCTGGCATTTGCCCGCGGTGTTTGGCATCGCTTTCACCGTCGCCGTCATGGCAGCTTTTGCCTGGTGCGTGCAAAAGTTCATCTTCCGCCATCTCGTGGGTCAGGAACCGATCATCCTTTTCATGGCGACCATTGGTCTTGCCTATTTCCTCGAAGGATTTGGCGACTTGATGTGGGGCTCTGACATTAAGAAACTCGATGTGGGTCTGCCCCAAGGCATCAACCTGTTGATTGATGAGACCACCTATGGCTGGTTCGGCTATGGCTTCTTTATCGACAACCTCGATCTTGTGGCGACGGTGATTGCAGCGCTCCTCGTGATCTCGCTAATCATCTTTGCGCAATACACCAAACAGGGGCGTGCAATGCGCGCTGTGGCGGATGATCACCAAGCCGCGCTGTCCGTGGGCATCTCGCTCAACTTCATCTGGGTCATGGTCTGGACGCTCGCAGGGTTCGTCGCGCTGGTCGCAGGCATCATGTGGGGCACCAAATCGGGAGTGCAGTTTTCGCTGTCACTGATTGCTCTCAAAGCCCTTCCAGTTCTGATGCTCGGCGGCTTTACTTCGATCCCCGGAGCCATCGTGGGTGGTCTGATCATCGGCGTCGGTGAAAAGATGTTTGAATTCCTCGTCGGCCCACTGGTGGGCGGCGCAACAGAGAACTGGTTCGCCTATGTACTGGCGCTTTTGTTCCTCGTCTTTAGGCCACAAGGCCTCTTTGGCGAAAAAATCATCGAGAGGGTCTGAGCATGTTCTATCGCGAAGCCGGTGACTTCAAAACCACCTATAAAGACGACAACCAGACCTTTCCGATCAAGTTTGATCGCTATCGGTACTACGCGGTGATGTTCGCAGCCTTTGCGGTCATTCCTTTCCTGATCAACGACTATTGGGTCAACGCGATCTTTCTGCCGTTCCTGATCTATGCGATTGCGGCACTTGGGCTGAACATCCTCGTAGGCTATTGCGGGCAGGTCAGCCTCGGGACCGGCGGGTTCATGGCTGTGGGCGCTTACGCGTGCTACAAGCTGATGACCGGATTTCCCGAAATCAACCTGTTCTTCCACATCATCATCTCGGGCGGGATTACGGCCTTCGTCTGTGTCCTCTTTGGCTTGCCATCCCTGCGGATCAAGGGCTTCTACCTCGCGGTGGCAACGCTGGCGGCACAGTTCTTCCTTGTGTGGCTCTTTAACCGCGTGCCGTGGTTCTACAATTACTCGGCCTCTGGTCAGATCAACTCGCCAGAACGCAGCCTTTTTGACATCACCATCACCGGTCCAAATGCGGACGCTTGGGCGAAATACCTCTTCTGCCTCGTGTTCCTAACCGTGCTAGCCCTGATTGCCCGCAATCTGACGCGCGGCACAATTGGCCGGACCTGGATGGCAATCCGCGACATGGATATTGCCGCCGAAATCATCGGGGTGAACCCGCTGAAAGCCAAGATCTCGGCCTTTGCGATCTCGGGCTTCTTTGTCGGGGTATCGGGCGCGCTGTTCTTCTCGGTCTATCTGGGCGCGGTTGAGGTCGGCGAAGTCTTTGGCATCAACAAAAGCTTCCTTGTCCTCTTTATGATTATCATCGGCGGCCTGGGATCCATCTTTGGCAGTTTTGCCGGTGCGGCTTTCCTTGTCCTGCTGCCCGTCCTTTTGAAAAACGTGCTGGTGGGCGGCCTGGGCTGGCCAACCGACCTCGCAGCACATCTCGAATTCCTGATCATCGGAGCACTGATTGTGATCTTCTTGATCGCGGAACCCCATGGCCTCGCGCAACTCTGGCGCGTTGCCAAGGAGAAACTACGGCTCTGGCCCTTCCCTCACTAAGAGGGGCCAAGCTGACAAGGCGGGCCAACCCGCCACCTAATCATGGGTCAACCAATGGGAGGAGACACCCTATGAAGAAACTAGCAACATTGGCAGTCGGCGCCGTGATGGCGGCAAGCCCGGTTCTGGCGGATCTTGTGATCCCGTCGCTCAGCTACCGGACCGGCCCTTATGCAGCGGGCGGCATCCCGTTCGCGGATGGCTATGAAGATTACTTCACCCTGCTCAACGAGCGTGACGGTGGCATCGGCGGCGTGCCTGTGCGCGTGATCGAATGCGAGACCGGCTACAACACCGAAAAAGGCGTTGAGTGCTATGAGTCCACCAAAGGCGAAGGCGCGCTGGTCTATCAACCGCTGTCCACCGGTATCACTTATCAGCTGATCCCAAAGACCACCGCGGATGACATTCCGATGCACACCATGGGCTATGGTCGGACCTCTGCCGCGAACGGCGACGTGTTCAGCCATACTTTCAACTACCCTGGCAACTACTGGAACGGGGCGTCCGGCGCGATCAACTATCTGCTCGCAGAAAACGGCGGTGACCTGTCCGGCAAGAAAATCGCGCTGGTCTATCACAACTCTGCCTACGGCAAAGAGCCGATCCGTACTCTGGAAGAACTGTCTGCCAAGCATGGCTACGAGCTGAGCCTGCTGCCAGTGGATCACCCAGGTCAGGAACAGAAGTCCCAGTGGCTGCAGATCCGCCGTGACCGTCCTGACTTTGTCCTGATGTGGGGCTGGGGCGTGATGAACCAGGTGGCGATCCAAGAAGCGGCGAACATCCGTTTCCCAATGGAGAACTTCATCGGCATCTGGTGGTCTGGTGCAGAGCATGACGTGCTGCCAGCGGGCGACAAGTCCAACGGCTATAAGGCGCTGGCTTTCCACAACGTGGGTCGTGACTTCCCGGTCTTTGACGACATCAACAAATACGTCGTTGATGCAGGCAAAGCCGCAGGTGCAGGCGATCAAGTTGGCAACGTGCTTTACAACCGTGGCCTCTATGCTGCGATGCTTGCAGCCGAGGCGATCAAGACCGCGCAGGGCATCCACGGCGTGGCAGACATCACTCCAGGCATGATGCGCGACGGTATGGAAGCTCTGTCCATTACCGAAGAGAAGATGGCGTCCTTGGGCATGCCAAACTTTGGTCCATCCTTCGACGTCTCCTGTGAGAACCACGGCGGCGAAGGCTTTGTGGGCGTTGCGCAGTGGGATGCTGGGTCCAAAACCTGGTCCCTGATCTCTGACTTCGCGGCAACAGACGGCGAAGTGATCGGCGCACTGGTCGAAGCAGACAGCGCGGCCTACGCGGCTGAGAACAACATCGCGTCTAACTGCAGCTAAGTGACATTGCTCCGGCCTGCTATGTGGGCCGGGGCATCCAAACTTACAAGGAATTCAAACTCATGCTGGATGCGGCCCCACAAGATGAGACCCTGCTAGAGGTCAACAACATCGAAGTGATCTACAACCACGTGATCCTCGTGCTGAAGGGCGTAAGCCTGAGCGTGCCCAAGGGCGGTATCACCGCATTGCTGGGCGGCAATGGTGCGGGCAAGACGACGACGCTGAAGGCGGTCTCTAATCTGCTGCATTCCGAGCGCGGAGAGGTCACGAAAGGTCAGATCACCTATCGCGGCGACCGTATTCAGGATCTGGACCCGGCGGCCTTGGTCAAACGCGGCGTCATTCAGGTGATGGAAGGCCGTCACTGTTTTGAACACCTCACCGTCGAAGAAAACCTCATGACCGGCGCCTATACACGCAGTGCCTCTGGGGCCGAGATCCAGCAGGATCTTGAGATGGTTTATACCTATTTTCCGCGTCTCAAAGAGCGCCGTAAGAGCCAAGCGGGCTATACCTCGGGCGGCGAGCAGCAGATGCTCGCGCTGGGCCGCGCTTTGATGAGTCGGCCCGAGACGATCCTCTTGGACGAGCCCTCCATGGGCCTTGCCCCGCAGCTGGTGGAGCAGATCTTTGAGATCGTGAAATCGGTCAATGAAAACGAAGGCGTGACCTTCCTCTTGGCCGAACAGAACACCAATGTGGCGCTGAGGTTTGCGCATTACGGCTACATTCTGGAATCCGGCCGCGTCGTGATGGACGGCCCTGCTGCCGAACTGCGCGAGAACCCGGACGTTAAAGAATTCTACCTCGGCATGTCGGACGAAGGCCGCAAGTCCTTCCGCGATGTGCGCTCGTATCGTCGCCGCAAACGCTGGCTGAGCTAAGCCCGCGTTTCACCCCAACCCACGAGCGACAGGAGACACCATGAGCCGCTACTTCGATGCCCTAGAGACCCGAACCGCCGACGAGCGCGCCAATGATTTGGCCATGGCGCTGCCGCAACAGATTGCGCGGGCTAAGGTTTTGTCGGGCTATGCGGCGCGGTTTGCAGAGGTAAATCCGGCGAATGTGACGGATGCGAAGGCGCTGGCCAAGCTGCCGATCCTGCGCAAGTCGGATCTGGTACAGGCGCAGACCGAGAAGCCGCCGTTGGGTGGGTTCAACGCCATTCCTGTGGCCGAATTCGCGCATATCTTTCAGTCTCCGGGCCCGATCTATGAACCCGGCGGAATGACACGCGATTGGTGGCGGATGGGCCGGTTTTTGCATGCCTGTGGCGTGACCGAGCAGGATGTTGTGCAGAACTGTTTCGGCTATCACCTCACGCCCGCCGGTATGATCTTTGAAAACGGAGCACGGGCTGTTGGGGCGACGGTTCTGCCGGCTGGAACGGGTCAGACTGAACTTCAGGTCTCAGCCGCCGCAGCGATGGGCGTGACGGCCTATGCGGGGACTCCGGATTACCTGAAGGTCATTCTGGACAAGGCTGCTGAATTGGGCGTGTCGCTTGGGATCACGAAAGCCGCTGTCGGCGGCGGAGCGCTTTTCCCAAGCCTGCGTCAGGAGTATGCGGATCGAGGCATTACCTGCCTGCAGTGTTACGCCACGGCGGATCTTGGCAATATCGCCTACGAGTCCGACGCGATGGAGGGTATGATTGTCGACGAAGGCGTGATCGTGGAAATCGTCACTCCGGGCACCGGCAATCCAGTGGCTCCGGGTGAAGTCGGCGAGGTCGTCGTAACCACATTGAACCCAGACTATCCGCTCATTCGGTTTGCTACCGGCGATATGTCCGCTGTTCTCGAGGGCCAAAGCCCCTGTGGCCGTACCAATATGCGCATCAAAGGCTGGATGGGTCGTGCGGATCAAACCACCAAGATCAAAGGCATGTTCGTGCGCCCCGAACAGGTGGCCGCTTTGGTCGCCAAACACGAAGACGTCCGCCGTGCCCGCGTCATCGCGAGCCGCGCTGACGAGAAAGACGTCATGACTGTTCAGATAGAGACCGAGGCGCAAGATGCAGGTGCCTATGAGGACAGTATCGCCAGCGTTTTGAAACTGCGCGGCAAGGTCGAATTGGTGGCCCCGGGCAGCCTGCCAAACGATGGTCTGGTGATCGAAGACCAACGCAGCTACGACAGTTGATCCGCGATTTTCCCCCTGAGCTGACTTCGTAAGAACCTTCCCAAACGCCCGATTCTGGCGCAGACTGTGTCTGGGGATGCATGCAAACGCATGTAAGGAGTTCTATTTATGCGTATGAAGTGGGCGGCCGTTGCCGCGATGGTTACCGCGTTGCTGGCCTCTGCTGCCAGTGCCAAAGATCGCGCTTTGATCGTGGATCTGAGCAATTACAAACATCTGACCGATCTGCCGAGTGACGGGCGGATCAATGCGATCCGGTCGCGCCTAATTTCCGAAGGCTTTGAGGTCGACCGGCTTGACAACCCGACCCTGTCACGGATGCGCGCGGCCGTCTTTGCACTAGAGGCTGCGACACAAGGCGAACCGGGGCGTACGATTATCCTGTTGCGGGGGCATATCGTCCATGATGACGCGCGCACGTGGATCATGTCGCAAGGCGGGCGTACGCCGGATCGGTATGATCTGGGGAGCAAGGCTCTGCCATTCTATCTGTTAGACCGTGCGCTTGGATCCTCTGCCGGCAGCGCAGTTTTGGCGACCATTCCCAGCCCGCGCCCACTGGACGGGTTGGTTGACCTTGAAAACGGCCTTGGTGCGCTGAACTTACCGCAGGGCGTGACCTCTGTGTCGGGAACATCTCGTCAGGTGCAGCGGGCGATCAATGCGCTTTTAAGGCCTGGATCGACGACAGCAGAACTGGCCTCATCTGGCGCTACGGTCGACGGGTATATTTCCAGCACAACGGCCTTTACGGTGGCCGAAAACGAGACGCCGGAGGATATCGGTGAGCTGGCCTATTGGAGTGCCGTACGCGACATCGGAACGCCTGAGGCCTATGATGCCTATCTCAATCGCTATCCCAACGGCTTGTTTGCGGAACAAGCCGCGCAGGCGATCATCGGGACTGAGCAAGACCGCGAGGCTGCTATCAAACAGGCAGAAACGGATCTGCGGCTGAACCGGTCTAAACGTCAAGAAATTCAACGGTCTCTGGCGTTGCTTGGCTATGATCCGCGCGGGATCGATGGCGTTTTTGGCCCCGCAACGCGCCGCGCCATCGTAGCCTGGCAAGAAGACAATCGCCTAGAGCCGCACGGCTTTTTGGATCGTGACCAACTGTCATTGCTGACCGAAGTCGCCGCCCGTCGCGCAGCCGAGCTTGAAGAAGAAGCGCGTCGTCGTCGATTGGTCGAGGAAGCAAGGGACCGCGCCTATTGGAACGCAACCGGCATCACCGGTCTGGAAGAAGACTACCGCTTGTATCTGGATCGCTATCCTGACGGAATCTTCGCCGATATCGCCCGCGACGGTATTGCGGATTTTGAAGCCGAACGCCGCGCCGAGTTGAGCGGCCGTGAGCGCGCCGCTTGGGATCGCGCTGAGGCCGACAATAGCATTGCCGCCTACGAGGATTTCCTGGCTGACTACCCCGACGGGGCCTTTGCAGAGACTGCGAAAACTCGGATTGCAGAGCTGGAAGAAGAAGCCCGTTCGGAACAGCTGCGTGCGCAATTTGGCGCGACCGAAAACGCCGTAGCGCGCAATTCGGCCACCCGCCTGCTGATCGAAGGGAGACTCTCTGGATTGGGATTGGATCCTGGGACGGTGGACGGAGAGTTCGATGCTTCAACCCGCCGCGCAATCCGGCGCTTTCAAAAGGCACGTGGGTTGAACGTGACTGGCTATATCGACCAGCCCACAATGGTAAGGTTATTGCTCGGAGGATAGGTTCTCCCTTTGGTTGTAACTTGCTGCCACGCCTCGATTTTTCCGTCTGGGCGTGGTATTTGCTGTTCCAATTAGACAAAGAGCCCGTAAATCTGGGCCGGTTGAGCAAGAGAGCAGCTATGCCAGCGTCCTATACCGATCAGTTCTGGCTGATTGACGCGTTTTCTCCGCCTCCAGCGGGGAACACGCTGCATGTCTATACGTTTGACATGATCGATGCCGATGATGATGGCGATATCGGACGTGAGGGCGGCGATAGCATCGATGGCAGCGATGTGATCCGAGCTTATCCGGGCGATACAATCACAGTGCGCCTGCCGGGCGGCGGCCAAACGACGGTCACGGGTACGACACTGTATCTGGCGGACGGGCGCGAAGTGTTCACGCCGACGGACGGCACTGTGCTTAAAGAGTCGTCACTCGTGTCCACAACCTACGTCACAGGCTCGGGGTCTCTGGATGTAGATCTGCTGGGTCCTGCGTGTCTGGTTGCAGGAACACGGGTTGCGACGCCGAACGGACCGCGCGCTGTTCAAGATTTGGAAGAGGGCGACAAGATTTACGCCGCCGACGGGCGTGTTCTGATTTTGCGCGGGGTGATGTCGACCACTGTTTCGCAAAAACGACAAGAGCGAAGCCCGCATTTGCGCCCCATCCGCATTGTCGCAGGAGCCCTTGGTGGCGGTATGCCGACGCGGGATCTTTTGGTGTCTCGGCAGCATCGCATGGTGATCAAGTCAGCCATCGCGCAGCGCATGTTCGGGCAGGCCGAGGTTTTGGTTGCAGCGGCCAAGCTGTTGGAGGTTCCGGGGGTCTTTGTGGACAGCTCATTGACCGATGTGGGTTATTTCCATCTGGTCTTTGATGATCATGAGATCATTCTCGCCGAAGGGGCCGAAACGGAAAGCCTTTTGATCGGGCCAGGCATTATGAAATCCCTCGGGGCGGAGGCTGTAAAAGAGCTTATTTCCCTGTTCCCACATGTCGGTGGCGGCGAAGTCTATACGATGCCCGCCCGCCCGATTCCGTCTCGCAAACGGACGAATAAATTGATGGCGCGGCATATGAAGAACAATCGCCCGATCGTTGCACAGGCTGGGAAGGCCTAGCGGAAACCGAAATCCAAGAATCAAAAAAGCCGCCCAAAAGAGCGGCTTTTTTTTACGAAGCAAGTCCGCCTTGGGCTTAGCCCTGACGTGCTTTGAACCGGCGTTGCGTTTTGTTGATCACATAAACGCGGCCCTTACGGCGCACAACACGGCAGTCGCGGTGACGCTGCTTGAGCGAGCGGAGCGAGTTCTTGACCTTCATGGCCTTCTCCTCATTTCGCGGCGCGACATGCGCCTGGTTAGCGGGCTACCTGGACCTTGATCCAAGCGATGAATTCATGGTGGGCGATACTAGGATCGAACTAGTGACCCCTTCGATGTCAACGAAGTGCTCTACCGCTGAGCTAATCGCCCATGAAACCTTTGCAAATCCCTGCTCCTCAAGAAAAAGGAGCGCGGAAGTCCGCGCTGGTGGAGGCGTCTATAAAAGGAGTCGCAGGGGGGATCAAGGGCTTTCGAAAAATATCTTTTTCGCGCTATCTTATACATGGAACAGGAGAGTCCATGAGCAGTCAGGCCTTTATACTGGATCGCCCAGATCCTTGCACCTCATCTGTGGTGTTCGCGTCGCCCCATAGCGGGTGCGACTATCCTGATGCGCTCCTGCGACGCTCGATTTTGAACGCGCATGTGATCCGAAGTTCGGAAGACGCCTTTGTAGACAGGCTTTTTGCCGCTGCACCTATGTTTGGAGCACCTCTGTTGCGCGCGGGCGTGCCCCGTGCCTTCGTCGATTTCAATCGCAGTGCGGACGAGCTTGATCCTGCCTTGATCACCGGAGTGCGCGGCATTGGGAACAATCCGCGTGTGGCCTCCGGACTCGGTGTGATTCCACGGGTGGTGTCTAATGGACGTGCGATCTATCGCGGCAAAATCGGGCTGGATGAAGCGGAAAGCCGCTTAGAGACCTATTGGCGTCCGTATCATAAGACGTTGCAATCTTTGCTGAATGATGCGCTTGCGAATTTCGATCAGGCGATCTTGTTGGATTGCCACTCCATGCCGCGAGAGGCCTTGGACACATTGCGCGACAAGAGCGGAACGCGGCCAGAGATCGTGCTTGGGGATCGCTTTGGCACCTCGGCAAGTGGCGAGATCGTAGAGCAGGTTGAGGCGGCTTTTGCTGCGGCTGGCTTTGTCGTGGCTCGCAATGCCCCGTTTGCCGGCGCTTATGTGACCCAGCACTATGGGCGCTTGGGACGCAATCAACATGCCATTCAGATCGAAATTGATCGGTCGATCTATATGGATGAACAGCTGATCGAGCCACACGGCGGGTTTGATGAGGTGCGGGAGCGTCTTTCCCAGGTCATTTCTGATGTGGTTTCTATCGGGCGGCCTGCGCAGCAATTGGCGGCAGAATAGGGGCTTTGTCCCTCGCGACATGCGTCGCTCACCCCGGGATATTTTCGGCAAGAGAAAGGCCTAGCGCATCGCGCGACCTTTGAGGATTGCGTCGTTGCCAAATCGCGCGCGGATCTTGTCGGTTGCGCGTTCGGCTTCGCGGCGTTGCGCGGCCTTTGGGTCGAGGAGATCGGCGCTTAGGTCGGCAGCGGAATCCTCGACGATATCTGAGATGCCGACGCCAATGAGCCGGAATGGGCCTTTGTGTGCGCAGGTGTCAAAGAGGGCGCGGGCTGTCGTGTAGATCGTGTCGGTCATTTGCGTCGCGTCACGCAGGCTTTGACGACGGCTGATCAGGGTGAAGTCTTTGCGCTTGAGTTTGAGGGTCACAACGCGGCCCGCTTTGGATTTTGCTTTCGCGCGGTCTGCAACCTGCTCGGCCAACCGCCACAGGTGACCGTCGAGGATATCCAGATCGGCGGTGTCTTCAAAGAAAGTGGTCTCTTTGCTGATGCTTTTCACCGGCGCGCGCGCGGTGATTTTGCGCCTGTCTTCGCCGCGCACGAGGTGCCAGAGGCGAAAGCCCATAGAGCCGAAGCGGTCGGTGAGTTCGCGTTGATCCCAGCGCAGTAGGTCTGAGAACGTATGGATCCCGGCGCTTTCCAATCCTGCTTGGGCCGCTGGGCCGACGCCCCAAATCAACCGAACGGGTTTGTCATGCAGAAAATCCGCTGTTTCAGCCGCGCCGATGATGGCGAAGCCCTGGGGTTTATCGAGGTCAGATGCGACCTTAGCGAGGAACTTGTTGTGGCTGAGACCGATGGACCCTGTGATGCCCAGCTCGTCTTTCATGCGTTTCACCAGGCGGGCGAGCATGACGGCGGGCGGGGCTCCGTGCAGTTTCTCGGTGCCGGTGAGGTCCATGAAGGCTTCATCCAGCGACAGGGGCTCAACGGCAGGCGTGAGCTCGTCCATAAGAGCGCGCACTTGGCGGCTGACCTCTGCGTAAACTGACATGCGGGGTTTCACGACCACGGCGTCCGGGCAAAGATCCAGCGCTTTGAACATCGGCATGGCGGATCTGACACCTCGGATACGCGCCACATAGCAGGCAGTGGAGACAACACCGCGTTTGCCGCCTCCGATGATGACCGGTTTGTCCGCCAGATCCGGATTGTCCCGTTTTTCCACACTTGCGTAGAAGGCATCACAATCCATATGAGCGATGCTAAGATCATAGAGTTCCTCATGGCGCACGATCCGCATACTGCCGCAGTTTGGGCAGCGTCGGGCATCAGAGACGTCAGTGAGGCAATCGCGGCAGAGGGCAGGCATGGTTCACTCGGGTGATGAGATCCCCAGCATAGCATTTGAGGCGGGCGCGCACATCCGCTTTGTCGGGGCCAAGGTGGCAGTTTTTGTCGGCAGCGAGATCATTTGTTTGCTGCGCGATGACATTCCGACGATCCCATGGCCGGGGCATTGGGATGTTCTGGGCGGAGGTCGCGAAGAGGACGAGAGCCCTTGGGCCTGTGCTGCGCGTGAAGCGGAAGAAGAATGCGGCTTGGAGTTGGAGCCTAGCGATCTGCTTTGGGCGCGTCAGTACGTCAATTCGCGCGGCAAAAACGTTTGGTTCTTTGTGGCATCCGTACCGGTTGAACGTGCCGCTTCGATTTCGCTTCGGGACGAAGGCAAAGCGCTCGGGCGGATGACGCCCGACGCGTATTTGTCTCATGAAATGGCCGTGCCGCAGTTTCAACAGCGCCTGGTGGATTGGATCGCGGGGCTTTAGAGCGCCGCGAGCTCGTCAATGATTGCCTGCGATGCGCCTTTCGGGTCAGCTGCCTGCCAGACTGGGCGGCCCACGACGATGTGGTCCGCGCCGTCTTTGATCGCATTTGCAGGTGTCGCGACACGTTTCTGATCCCCCAGAGCCGCGCCGGTTGGGCGCACCCCGGGTGTCACGATCAGCTTGCCCTTGGCCTCTGGCAATGCCCGTATCAAAGCGGCCTCTTGCGGGCTGGCGATGACACCATCTGCGCCGGCCTCAAAGGCTTTGCCCGCGCGTTCCTGAACCAGGTCGCGGATCTCTCCGTCTTTGATCAAGGCCCCATCCAGATCCTGACGATCCAGCGATGTCAGAATGGTGACGGCGAGGATCTTAAGGTCTTTGCCCGCAGCGCCCTCTTTGGCAGCCTTCACCACATAGGGGTCGCCATGCACCGTCAGGAAATCCAGATCAAATTGCGCAAGACCTCGGACAGCGTTTTCCACGGTCGCGCCGATGTCAAAGAGCTTCATGTCCAGAAAGATGCGCTTGCCGTGCTCGGCCTTCAGCTCATTGGCGAGAGCAAGCCCACCGCCCGTCAGCATGCCCAGCCCGATTTTATAAAATGACACCGCGTCGCCGATCTGTTCGGCCAGTTTCAACCCTTGCAGGGCGTTTGGGACATCGAGGGCGACGATGAGGCGGTCATCTGACATGGATAGGTCTCCGAGATCTGGCGTGTGGACAAAATTGTCTCTCTCTAAGAGCCTCGGCGCGTGGGGGCAACCCTGTCAGGCCCATTCCATCGCCCGAGGCATCGCGTGTTTGGCGATTTCTAAGGAGGTTCCGGCGAATTCGGGCAGGCGTTTCAGCTGACCAATGGCGGCGCGCGCAAACAGGCTATTGAGCCCATGCAATCCCCCAACGCCCGTGAAGGGAAAGGTGCAATCCACTACGATGTTCTCGCCCGTCGACAAGCAGATACGCGCTTTGCCAATGCAGCGCCCGCATGGGGTGATCTCTCGCTGCAGCAGATCCACGCGAACAACTTTCATAAAATTCTCCGTACCTACCAGATCGGTATGGCAGGCCATCATTAACAAACCCCTAGCGGCGAAAAATATGCCACTATGGGGCAGCTTATTCTTGAATTGTAACAGGCAATTGCCAAATTAAGAGAGAGGCCCAAGACTGGGGCGTGCCGCAAAGCGGGCGCCAGACCGACCTGGGGCGCTTTAGAGAAGGAGAGAGCCATGGACTTGAACAAGTTCACGGAGCGGTCGCGCGGATTCATTCAGGCGGCGCAGACCATTGCGATGCGGGAAAACCACCAACGGTTGATGCCCGAACATTTGCTCAAAGCATTGATGGATGATGATCAGGGGCTTGCGTCCAATCTGATCAAACGCGCGGGCGGGGCGCCGAACCGCGTGGTAGAGGCTGTGGATCTGGCCGTGGGCAAGATTGCGCGGGTCTCGGGCGATGCGGGGCAGGCCTATATGGACAATGCCTCGGTGCGGGTTCTGGATGAGGCCGAAAAGGTCGCCAAGAAGGCTGGCGATAGTTTTGTTCCCGTGGAGCGCATTCTAATGGCTTTGGCCTTGGTGAAGTCCAAGGCACGTGAGGCTTTGGAAGCGGGCGCGGTGAATGCGCAGGCTCTGAATGGCGCGATTAATGATATTCGCAAAGGGCGCACGGCGGATTCTGCGACGGCCGAAGAGGGCTATGACGCGCTCAAGAAATACGCGCAGGACCTGACGGAACGTGCGCGCGAGGGCAAGATTGACCCGATCATTGGCCGAGATGATGAAATCCGCCGGTCGATGCAGATCCTCAGTCGTCGGACAAAGAACAATCCGGTTCTGATTGGGGAGCCCGGCGTGGGGAAGACGGCGATTGCTGAGGGGCTCGCGTTGCGGATCGTCAATGGCGATGTGCCTGAGTCGCTGCGCAACAAGCAGCTCTTGGCGCTGGATATGGGCGCTTTGATTGCCGGTGCGAAATATCGCGGTGAGTTTGAGGAACGCTTGAAGGCCGTTCTGACCGAAGTCACCGAGGCCGCTGGCGATGTGATCCTCTTTATCGACGAGATGCACATGCTTGTTGGCGCAGGTAAAACCGATGGCGCAATGGATGCGGCGAACCTGATCAAGCCCGCCTTGGCGCGCGGAGAGCTGCATTGCGTCGGCGCGACGACTTTGGACGAGTACCGCAAACACGTGGAAAAAGACGCGGCATTGGCGCGGCGATTCCAGCCTTTGGTAGTTGAGGAACCGACAGTTGAGGACACGATCTCGATCCTGCGCGGCATCAAAGAGAAATACGAGCTGCATCACGGGGTGCGCATTTCTGACAGCGCGTTGGTGTCAGCGTCAACGTTGAGCCATCGCTATATCACCGACCGGTTCCTGCCAGATAAAGCCATTGACCTGGTGGATGAGGCTGCGAGCCGTTTGCGGATGGAAGTGGACTCTAAACCAGAGGAACTTGACGCTTTGGACCGCCAGATCCTGCAAATGCAGATCGAGGCCGAGGCCTTGCGGCGCGAGGATGATGCTGCGTCCAAGGACCGATTGGGCAAATTGGAAAAGGATCTTGCCGATCTGCAGGATCGCTCAGCCGAGCTGACTGCGAAATGGCAGGCAGGTCGGGACAAGCTGGCCTCGGCTCGGGATCTGAAAGAGCAACTGGACCAGGCGCGGGCAGATCTGGAAATTGCAAAGCGCGACGGCAATCTGGCGAAGGCCGGAGAGCTGTCTTACGGCGTGATCCCAGCCTTGGAAAAGCAATTGTCGGAGGCCGAAGAGGCTGAGGACGATTTGATCGTCGAAGAGGCCGTGCGCCCGGAGCAGATCGCGGCCGTCGTCGAACGCTGGACAGGTATTCCGACGTCCAAGATGCTGGAAGGCGAGCGTGAGAAGCTCTTGCGCATGGAAGATGATCTGCACCGCCGCGTCATCGGGCAGAGCCCCGCGGTCCGCGCCGTTTCAAACGCTGTGCGTCGCGCGCGCGCTGGGCTGAACGATGAAAACCGTCCCTTGGGCTCTTTCCTCTTCCTTGGCCCAACCGGCGTCGGCAAGACCGAGCTGACCAAAGCCGTTGCGGAATTCCTCTTTGATGACGACAGCGCTATGGTGCGTATCGACATGTCTGAATTCATGGAGAAACATGCGGTCGCCCGCCTGATCGGCGCGCCTCCGGGTTATGTCGGTTATGATGAAGGCGGCGTGTTGACCGAAGCCGTGCGGCGCAGGCCTTATCAGGTGGTGCTGTTTGACGAGGTCGAAAAGGCGCATCCGGATGTCTTCAATGTGCTGCTGCAGGTGCTCGATGACGGTGTCCTGACGGATGGGCAAGGTCGGACTGTTGATTTCAAACAGACGCTGATCATCCTGACCTCGAACCTTGGTGCGCAGGCACTAAGCCAGTTGCCCGATGGTGCAGATGCCTCTCAGGCCAAGCGCGATGTGATGGACGCGGTGCGTGCCCATTTCCGTCCCGAGTTTCTGAACCGGTTGGATGAAACCATCATCTTTGATCGCTTGGGTCGCGCGGATATGGACGGCATCGTCGACATTCAGCTCGCGCGTCTGATAAAACGGCTTGCGGCGCGCAAGATCGAGATCTCTCTGGATGAGGATGCGCGCAAATGGTTGGCGGATGAGGGCTATGATCCGGTCTTTGGCGCGCGGCCTCTGAAACGCGTGATCCAGCGTGCTTTGCAGAACCCACTGGCGGAAATGCTGCTGGCGGGGGACGTGAAAGACGGCGAGACGATCCCTGTGACCGCAAGCCCCGAAGGTTTGATGATCGGGGACCGGGTTGGATCTTCGGGCTCGCCTCGTCCTGATGATGCGGTCGTGCACTAACACTCGAAACGGCGGGCTTCGGTCCGCCGTTTTTGCAACAAAGCTCACGAAATTGCTCGCGCGCTTGCGCCCATCGTGACTTGCCCGTCGGGGTGGCATCTCTCACAGTGACCTCAGTTTAGTCAGTTGGAGAGAGTTGCGATGTCCATGGAACGCGCCTTTTATGTCGTGGAATTTCTCGGCCTTATGTTTGTCTGGGCCGTGGGACTGCTGGCCTTGGTCGCGGTGATCCTGTTCATCATCGACCGCTCTCAGACACAGGACGCAATCCGGCGGAACTATCCTGTCATCGGCCGTTTCCGCCATATCTTCTCCGAACTGGGCGAGTTCTTTCGCCAGTATTTCTTTGCCATGGATCGCGAGGAAATGCCGTTCAACCGCGCGCAACGCGAGTGGATTGGACGGGCGAGTTCGGGCAAGTCGAATTCCATCGCTTTTGGATCAACACGAAATACTTCTGTCCCAGGTACGCCGATCTTCGCCAATGCCCCCTTTCCGCCATTGGACGATGAATTCGCCAAATCAGAACCCCTGTTGATTGGGCCGACCGCGCGACATCCCTACGCAGCGCCGTCGTTCTTTAACATTTCGGGTATGAGCTATGGCGCCCTGTCCCGGCCCGCCGTAACCGCGCTCAGCAAAGGCGCGGCCAAAGCGGGTGTCTGGCTGAACACCGGAGAAGGCGGCATGTCTCCGTTTCACCTCGAGGGCAATTGCGACATCGTTTATCAGATCGGAACCGCAAAATACGGGGTGCGCGATGCTGAGGGGAACCTATCTGAGGACCGCCTAAAAGAGGTGGCCGCAGCGCCTCAGGTAAAGATGATCGAGCTGAAACTTGCGCAGGGGGCGAAGCCCGGCAAGGGTGGCATCCTGCCTGCTGCTAAGGTCAATTCTGAAATCGCGAAAATTCGGGGTATCCCGGAAGGCCAGCCCAGCCTGTCCCCCAATCGTCACCGCGAAGTCGACTCATTTAGCTCGCTGTTGGACTTCGTCGCACATCTGCGCGAGGTCAGCGGCCTGCCGGTTGGCATAAAGACGGTGGCGGGGTCTCGGGTCGTGTTGGAGGAGATGTTTGAGGCTTTCGCCGCACGCCCAGATGATGTGCCTGATTTCATCACGATTGACGGCGGCGAGGGTGGCACGGGCGCGGCCCCAATGCCGCTTATGGATTTGGTGGGTATGTCGGTGCGAGAGGCTCTGCCCATGCTGGCCGATCTACGCAAGTCCTATGGGTTTCAGGACCGCATTCGCCTGATTGCGAGTGGCAAGCTCGTCAATCCCGGAGACGTCGCCTGGGCGCTGGCTGCAGGGGCTGATTTCGTGACCTCGGCGCGTGGGTTTATGTTCTCTTTGGGCTGCATTCAGGCGTTGAAATGTAACAAGAATACCTGCCCGACCGGGATCACAACCCATGATCCAAGGTTCCAAAAGGGGCTGGTTGTTGAGGACAAATACAAGAAAGTCGCGCGTTATGCCGAGGGCATCATCTCCGATGTTGAAACCATTGCCCATTCCGTCGGCGTAAGCGAACCACGCAAACTGCGCCGTCATCACGTGCGCATCGTCGGTGACGCCGGAAAGTCGGAACCCTTGGGCGACGTGCTGGCTCGGTAACGCCTTAGAACCTGCATTGTTACAATCCCTGCACCTCTTCGTGACCCATCGTGCTTTGTCTTGCGCGACACCTCCGCCTACATCAGTCTCAACACGAAAGAGGAGACAGCTATGGCCCACCGTTGGAAGAATGACCTGACCCATGACGACGTCACGCCCCACGCGGCGTTTCTGAACCGCCGCCAGATTATGGCGGGGATGGCTGGGGCCGGTCTTGCGACAACTTTGGGCTCGGGGCAGGCACGCGCCGCGACGCTGGAGCCTGATAGCTTTGAGGTCATCACGACCTACAACAACTTCTATGAGTTCGGCACGGGCAAGGATGACCCGGCCAAGAACGCGCATATGCTGACCACCAAGCCTTGGACCGTGACGATTGATGGGATGGTGGACAATCCTGGCGATTACTCTTTCCAAGACATCATGTCCCAGATGACCGTCGAAGAACGCATCTACCGGTTCCGCTGTGTCGAGGCTTGGTCGATGGTGGTGCCATGGAACGGCTTTGAACTGGCGGATCTTTTGAACATGGCCGGAGTGAAGTCCGGCGCGAAATACGTGGCCTTTGAAACGCTCTACCGTCCTGAGGAAATGCCGGGTCAGCGGTTCCGCACGCTCGATTGGCCCTATGTCGAGGGCTTGCGTCTGGATGAGGCGATGCACCCGTTGACGATCATGGCGACTGGCATCTACGGCCAGGACATCCCCAACCAGAACGGCGCGCCAATGCGCTTGGTAGTGCCATGGAAGTATGGCTTTAAGTCGATCAAATCCGTAGTGAAAATCACCCTGACCGACAAAGAGCCGCCAACCAGCTGGAACAAAGCCAATTCCCGCGAGTATGGCTTCTATTCCAACGTGAACCCGAATGTGGATCACCCGCGCTGGTCTCAGGCATCGGAACGGACCATTGGTGGCGGCCTGTTTGCGCGCCGCAAAGAGACGCTGATGTTCAACGGATATGAGGACGAGGTTGCAAGCCTTTATGAAGGCATGGATCTGGCGAAGTTCTACTGATGGTCAATACGTTCAACACATATCTGCGCAAGATCCCGACTTGGGTTCTCTATGTCCTTGGGGCTGCCTATCCTGTTTGGCTCTTGTATCAGGGGCTGACCGGCGGTCTTGGCGTGGACCCGGTCAAAGTCATGGAACACGCATTGGGCGAACGCGCCCTGCAACTTTTGATCCTTGGGTTGGCAGTGACGCCCCTGCGTCAGCGTGTTGGGTTGAACTTGATGAAATTCCGCCGCGCAATTGGTGTGATCGCCTTCTTCTATGTCTTCGCGCATCTGTTGGTTTGGCTGGTGCTGGATGTTCAGATCCTCTCGCAAGTCTGGGCGGACATCCTGAAGCGTCCCTATGTGACGATTGGCATGGCCGGTTTCCTCGTGATGATCCCGCTGGCGGTGACATCGAACAACTGGTCCGTACGCAAA